>NZ_CP077091.1:3598750-3947500 GCF_014268595.2 Pseudomonas hamedanensis | reverse complement strand
TTTGAGAGTTTAGAAATGAATATTCAGCGTGAATATTGATTTCTAGTCTTTTGATTAGATCGTTCTTTAAAAATTTGGGTATGTGATAGAAAGATAGACTGAACGTTACTTTCACTGGTAACGGATCAGGCTAAGGTAAAATTTGTGAGTTCTCTTAATTGAGAAATTCGAATTTTCGGCGAATGTCGTCTTCACAGTATAACCAGATTGCTTGGGGTTATATGGTCAAGTGAAGAAGCGCATACGGTGGATGCCTTGGCAGTCAGAGGCGATGAAAGACGTGGTAGCCTGCGAAAAGCTTCGGGGAGTCGGCAAACAGACTTTGATCCGGAGATGTCTGAATGGGGGAACCCAGCCATCATAAGATGGTTATCTTGTACTGAATACATAGGTGCAAGAGGCGAACCAGGGGAACTGAAACATCTAAGTACCCTGAGGAAAAGAAATCAACCGAGATTCCCTTAGTAGTGGCGAGCGAACGGGGACTAGCCCTTAAGTGGCTTTGAGATTAGCGGAACGCTCTGGAAAGTGCGGCCATAGTGGGTGATAGCCCTGTACGCGAAAATCTCTTGGTCATGAAATCGAGTAGGACGGAGCACGAGAAACTTTGTCTGAATATGGGGGGACCATCCTCCAAGGCTAAATACTACTGACTGACCGATAGTGAACTAGTACCGTGAGGGAAAGGCGAAAAGAACCCCGGAGAGGGGAGTGAAATAGATCCTGAAACCGTATGCGTACAAGCAGTGGGAGCCCACTTTGTTGGGTGACTGCGTACCTTTTGTATAATGGGTCAGCGACTTATTTTCAGTGGCGAGCTTAACCGAATAGGGGAGGCGTAGCGAAAGCGAGTCTTAATAGGGCGTCTAGTCGCTGGGAATAGACCCGAAACCGGGCGATCTATCCATGGGCAGGTTGAAGGTTGGGTAACACTAACTGGAGGACCGAACCGACTACCGTTGAAAAGTTAGCGGATGACCTGTGGATCGGAGTGAAAGGCTAATCAAGCTCGGAGATAGCTGGTTCTCCTCGAAAGCTATTTAGGTAGCGCCTCATGTATCACTGTAGGGGGTAGAGCACTGTTTCGGCTAGGGGGTCATCCCGACTTACCAAACCGATGCAAACTCCGAATACCTACAAGTGCCGAGCATGGGAGACACACGGCGGGTGCTAACGTCCGTCGTGAAAAGGGAAACAACCCAGACCGTCAGCTAAGGTCCCAAAGTTATGGTTAAGTGGGAAACGATGTGGGAAGGCTTAGACAGCTAGGAGGTTGGCTTAGAAGCAGCCACCCTTTAAAGAAAGCGTAATAGCTCACTAGTCGAGTCGGCCTGCGCGGAAGATGTAACGGGGCTCAAACCATACACCGAAGCTACGGGTATCACCTTCGGGTGATGCGGTAGAGGAGCGTTCTGTAAGCCTGTGAAGGTGAGTTGAGAAGCTTGCTGGAGGTATCAGAAGTGCGAATGCTGACATGAGTAACGACAATGGGTGTGAAAAACACCCACGCCGAAAGACCAAGGTTTCCTGCGCAACGTTAATCGACGCAGGGTTAGTCGGTCCCTAAGGCGAGGCTGAAAAGCGTAGTCGATGGAAAACAGGTTAATATTCCTGTACTTCTGGTTATTGCGATGGAGGGACGGAGAAGGCTAGGCCAGCTTGGCGTTGGTTGTCCAAGTTTAAGGTGGTAGGCTGAGATCTTAGGTAAATCCGGGATCTTAAGGCCGAGAGCTGATGACGAGTTACCCTTTGGGTGACGAAGTGGTTGATGCCATGCTTCCAAGAAAAGCTTCTAAGCTTCAGGTAACCAGGAACCGTACCCCAAACCGACACAGGTGGTTGGGTAGAGAATACCAAGGCGCTTGAGAGAACTCGGGTGAAGGAACTAGGCAAAATGGCACCGTAACTTCGGGAGAAGGTGCGCCGGTGAGGGTGAAGGACTTGCTCCGTAAGCTCATGCCGGTCGAAGATACCAGGCCGCTGCGACTGTTTATTAAAAACACAGCACTCTGCAAACACGAAAGTGGACGTATAGGGTGTGACGCCTGCCCGGTGCCGGAAGGTTAATTGATGGGGTTAGCTAACGCGAAGCTCTTGATCGAAGCCCCGGTAAACGGCGGCCGTAACTATAACGGTCCTAAGGTAGCGAAATTCCTTGTCGGGTAAGTTCCGACCTGCACGAATGGCGTAACGATGGCGGCGCTGTCTCCACCCGAGACTCAGTGAAATTGAAATCGCTGTGAAGATGCAGTGTATCCGCGGCTAGACGGAAAGACCCCGTGAACCTTTACTATAGCTTTGCACTGGACTTTGAATTTGCTTGTGTAGGATAGGTGGGAGGCTTTGAAGCGTGGACGCCAGTTCGCGTGGAGCCATCCTTGAAATACCACCCTGGCAACTTTGAGGTTCTAACTCAGGTCCGTTATCCGGATCGAGGACAGTGTATGGTGGGTAGTTTGACTGGGGCGGTCTCCTCCTAAAGAGTAACGGAGGAGTACGAAGGTGCGCTCAGACCGGTCGGAAATCGGTCGTAGAGTATAAAGGCAAAAGCGCGCTTGACTGCGAGACAGACACGTCGAGCAGGTACGAAAGTAGGTCTTAGTGATCCGGTGGTTCTGTATGGAAGGGCCATCGCTCAACGGATAAAAGGTACTCCGGGGATAACAGGCTGATACCGCCCAAGAGTTCATATCGACGGCGGTGTTTGGCACCTCGATGTCGGCTCATCACATCCTGGGGCTGAAGCCGGTCCCAAGGGTATGGCTGTTCGCCATTTAAAGTGGTACGCGAGCTGGGTTTAGAACGTCGTGAGACAGTTCGGTCCCTATCTGCCGTGGACGTTTGAGATTTGAGAGGGGCTGCTCCTAGTACGAGAGGACCGGAGTGGACGAACCTCTGGTGTTCCGGTTGTCACGCCAGTGGCATTGCCGGGTAGCTATGTTCGGGAAAGATAACCGCTGAAAGCATCTAAGCGGGAAACTTGCCTCAAGATGAGATCTCACTGGAACCTTGAGTTCCCTGAAGGGCCGTCGAAGACTACGACGTTGATAGGTTGGGTGTGTAAGCGCTGTGAGGCGTTGAGCTAACCAATACTAATTGCCCGTGAGGCTTGACCATATAACACCCAAGCAATTTGTTTGCTTCGAGCTGAAAAGCGAAAGAGCACCAGATTGCGGTGTGTGAAGACGAAACGAACCGAAAGTTTGAATCTCACGGAAACACCGAAAGCTGTCACATACCCAATTTGCTGAAGCGCGGCCAGATGGCCACGATTCGGTACCCGAATTTCTTGACGACCATAGAGCGTTGGAACCACCTGATCCCATCCCGAACTCAGCAGTGAAACGATGCATCGCCGATGGTAGTGTGGGGTTTCCCCATGTGAGAGTAGGTCATCGTCAAGATTAAATTCCGAAACCCCAATTGCGAAAGCAGTTGGGGTTTTGTTTTAGTAGAAGTTCCTGTTTTTGCTGGCTTGTTACCGTGTTGACGGGCCAGATAAAGAATTTCTTGACGACCATAGAACATTGGAACCACCTGATCCCATCCCGAACTCAGCAGTGAAACGATGTATCGCCGATGGTAGTGTGGGGTTTCCCCATGTGAGAGTAGGTCATCGTCAAGATTGAATTCCGAAACCCCTGTCTGCGTGAGCAGTCAGGGGTTTTGTCATTTCTGGCCTGACCCAACCCACTTGTTCAAAGCGTTTTACGTATCTTGCTGATGCGCCTTGCCTGCCACTTACGCCACCAGATATAGACACCGGTACCTGACAAACCGGCAATCAGCACGCCCAGCACTGCAATCATCACTTGCCCTGTAACGCCAAAGATTCGGCCACCGTGTATCGGTAACTGCAGCCGATAAAACTGCTCGCCCCACGTTCCCTGCCCAGCGATTTCCTGTCCCAGTAATCGCCCGTCCGTGCCATGAAAGAACAACCAGGATTTGCCATGCGCCTGCGTGTCATGCTGTCCAAACCCCGCGCCGTAAAAGTTGTATTCGAAGCTGTAGTACAACTCCCCGATTGCCGCAGTCAGTCCTAACCGTTTCCCTTCTTCTAATGCCCTTTCATACGCCTGTTGATAACTTAGTTGCGTGACCCCCAGTTCGTCTGGAGGCATTCGGCCTCGCGCCTCATAGACACTCGGCTCAATGGGGGAAAACAACGACACGACCGGTTTGAACACCTGGCTTGGCAGGTTCATCGCCACACTGCTGACGGCGATCGGCAGCAGTAACAACCACAACCACAATCCCCCTGCACGATGCAGATCGAAATTAACGCGATAAGCATGTCCGCCTTTTACCTTCCAGGCGGTCGACCATTTCTTCCAGAACGGTTTACCACGTGGCAGCGTCAGCCATAACGCGACAAAACAATCGATCACCCAGGCGATGGCTACCAACCCCATCAGCAACAGCCCCCAGTTCTCGGGAAGCGTGAGGTTGTAATGAAACTCGAGGATGAAGGGGATGAAGTTCTCCCGCTGGAAACAGCATTCTCCCCAATAGCGTTGTCCTTTTTGCTCAGCGTCCACCGGATCCAGGTAAAACACTTGGTTCGGCTCGTCGAACGGCTTGCCGGTGGCCGGGTCCGTGCGTGGCACGGCCGCCAGCAACGCGGTATGTCCTGGTTCGTTCGGGTACTCCATGTACCAGACCTGCAGTGTTGGATGCGTAGTCTGCACTGCCTGGACCAAATCGCCGGGTGGCAGTCGTTGCCCCTCGGCAGACGCCGCGTAAAACTGCGGATTCAAGGCTTCATCCAGCTCATGGTTAAACGCCAGAATGCTCCCGGTGATCCCCGCCAGCAGCAGAAACACGGCGATTGCCAATCCGATATAGCGATGCAATACAACCAAAAACGCACGCATGAACATTTCCCTCACAGAGACGACAAAGCCAGCCCCCGAATATCAGGGGCTGGCTTTTTTATGCACAGGGCACAGGATTAGAACTGGTAGCTGACCGTCGCCGCGACATTGCGCTCTTCGCCCATGTAGCAGAAGTTCAGGCTGGCGCAGGACGCCACGTAGGACTCGTTGGTCAGGTTGTTTGCATTCAGGCGCAGGTCAACGCCCTTCAAGCCGACTTTGCCCAGGTCGTAACCGATCGATGCATCGAACAATGTGTAGGAGGGCACCTTCAGGGTGTTTTCTGCATCCGCCCAGCTGTAGCCGACGTAACGCACACCACCGCCCAGACGCAGGCCATCGAGCGCCGCGCTGTC
The DNA here is from genome assembly GCF_014268595.2 of Pseudomonas hamedanensis. Taxonomy (NCBI): domain Bacteria; kingdom Pseudomonadati; phylum Pseudomonadota; class Gammaproteobacteria; order Pseudomonadales; family Pseudomonadaceae; genus Pseudomonas; species Pseudomonas hamedanensis. Next base: position 3,942,267 of record NZ_CP077091.1, on the reverse strand, counting down.
GAACTTGTAGTCAGCCCACAGCGATGCCATGTGCCGCGGTGCCTGTGTCGGTGAGTTGCCTTTGTTCTCGATGACGTCGGTGGGTGTGCTCAGCGTGCTGACCATCGATTTGGAATATTCGATATCGGTGAAGGTGTAGCTGCCGAGCACCTTCAGGTTATCGGTCAGTTGTGTATGCGCTTCCAGTTCCAGGCCTTGAGAGCGGACGGCACCTACAGCGCGATAGAAGTTTTCCTGCGGCAGTTTGGTCGCCAGGTTTTCCTGATCGATGCGGAACAGCGACGCGGTAAACAGATTGTCGGTGCCTGGCGGCTGATACTTCAGGCCGACCTCCCATTGTTTACCGTCGGTAGGCGCAAGTGGGTTACCGGCACTGTCAGCGTAGGAATTCGGATTAAACGACTCGGAGTAACTGATGTACGGCGCCAGACCGTTATCGAACAGATACAGGGCACCCGCGCGGCCGGTCAGTTTGGTGCGACGGTCTTTGATTTCGGTGCCTTGCGGGCGACCTGCTTCGGCAATCCGGTTCTCATCAGAAGTTTCTACCCAGTCCTGACGCAGGCCCAGCGAGAAGCGCCACTGGTCCATCTCGATCAAGTCCTGCAAATACACACCGGTTTGCTCGAGGCGGCGCAGATAGCTGGTCTCGCCGTACATCTCGATCGCCGAGTTGCCGTACAACGGATTGAACGCATCGATCGGCGCCAATCCGCCGCTGGTCCAGTCGACCACCGTCTTGCGTCGTTGGTAATCGGCGCCCATCAGCACCGTATGCTTGGTCGCACCGGTGAAAAATTCGGCCTGGAGCATGTTGTCGACGATAAACGCATGCAGCCGCTCGTCGCCCCCGGTGTAATAACGGTTCAGCTCATTACTGGTCGGTGTGGTCCAGCCATACGCGTAGACCTGATCCATGTTTACTTTGGAGTCCAGGTAACGAAAGTTCTGTCGCGCAGTGAAGACGTCGTTGAAGCGGTGTTCGAACTGATAGCCGAACGACTGCTGATCACGTGAGTAGCCATCAACCCCCGGCTCGCCCTCAAAGAATTGCGGCGAGATGCGCTGGCCATTGCGCTGATGAATCGTGCCATCCGCCGGCACGCCACCGTGGTATCCGCCGTCCGGATCGTGCTGCAGGTACGCCTGCAGGGTCAGCGACGTGTCTTCGCTGAAATCGATGTTGACGGTCGGTGCGAGGGCGAAGCGCTTTTCCTTGTTGTGGTCAAATTGTGTGTCGGACTGATCGGTCAAACCGGTCAGACGATAGGCGATGCGCTTGTCGTCATCGACCGGACCGCTGAAGTCAAAGCCGACCCCGCGCTGGCCCTGCGTTCCAACTGTGGCTTGCACCTGATGATAAGCCTCGTACAGCGGCTTCTTGCTCGTCAGCGCCACCAGTCCGCCCGGCGAACTGCGACCATACAAAACCGACGACGGGCCTTTGAGAATGTCGACGCGCTCGAGAAAATACGGATCGACCTGCATGGTGCTGTAAGTGCCGCTATCGCCCATCGACTTGAGGCCGTCGAGATAGAGGTTATCCACAGAACCGTCGTTGAAGCCGCGCATCGCGACGTAGTCGTAACGGTGGGTGGCACCGTAGGGATTGGTCAACACGCCAGGGGTGTAACGCATCGCCTGGGAAACCGTCTGCGAACCTTGATCGTCCATTTGCTCGCGAGTCACCACGGACACGCTTTGCGACGTTTCCCGCAATGCCGTACTGGTTTTCGTGGCGATCTGGCTGTGCGTGGCGTTGTAGCCATCCATGCTGCCCAGCGCGTTACCGAGGGCGAAGCCCTTGATGTCGGTGGTCGGCAAGGCCAGCGCTTCGGTTTCCGCGACCGGGCGCAGAATGTAACTGCTGCCGTCCTGGCTGACCGCTTGCAAACCGGAACCGCCGAGCAAATGGCTCAACGCCTGTTCCGTCGAGTAGTCACCCTGAACGCCCGGCGACTGCCGCCCTTGGGTCTGTTGCGGGGTCATCGACAGGGTGATGCCGGCTTGCCGGGCAAACTGATTCAATGCGTCACCCAGCGCTCCGGCAGGGATGTCGTAGCGATGGCTGACTTCACTGTCAGTCAGCCCGGCCGCCAGGCTCAGGCTCGGCAACACCCCGGCGCCCAGAGCGGTAGAGAACAGCGCCGCCCGGATGGCGTGGCGTAATAAACCCGATTCAACCGGGAATTTCAGAGAATGCTTACAGGTAGCGCGGACAGTCATTGTAGGTTTCCGTAGGAAGTCGCGAAGGCTGAGTGGAACTGCTTACTGACTAAGCCGGACTCGTTGCGAAAACCCGCCAAAAAATATTCAGGCCAGCGATTCCAGCGTCACCCACCAGCGGGTGCGATAGCGCAACTGGACCGGCAGGGTCTGCGGCAGCACGGCCAGCAGCCTGTCGGTATCCTCCAGGCGAAACACGCCAGACAGTTGCAGATCAGCCACTTCAGAGGCGCACGTCAGAAAACCCTGGCGATAACGCCCGACCTCAGCGAGGAAGTCGCGCAGGCGCATATTGCGTGTGACGATCAAGCCGTCGACCCAGGCGCCGGCATCCATGGGCAGCGTCGGAGCCGGCCTTATCTGATGGCGGTCAATCAGATAGCTCTGCCCGGCAAGTGCTTCCACCGATGCTCCGCCGGTATGGATGGCGACCCTTCCACGGGTGACGCTGAGCCGTGTGCAATCATTGTCCTGACGCAGAATGAAGCGCGCATCAAGCGGTTCATAACGGCCGTGGCGGTTTTCGATGCGCAGCGGCCGATCGAACGGTGCGCCTTCATCGGCGCCGCCACAACTGACGATGATTTCGCCGCGAGTCAACTTGATCAGGCGTTGTTGCGCCGTGTAATCAAGATCCACGGCGCTGGCGGTATTGAGTTCCAGGCGCGTGCCATCGGGCAACTGAAAGCCGCGACGCTCGCCGGTTGTTGTGGCGTAATCGGCGCGCCATTGCTGCCACACCGCAGTGTCCTTGGCCAGCCACGCCGCTGAACCCATCACCAGCACGCCCGACAGCAGCTTCAACGCCTGGCGGCGGCCCAGCCCCTGTGCGCTGTTTTCCAGTGTGTTGAAGGCCACTTGCGCACCGGGTACGGCACGCAGGTTGTTGCTCAGCTCGGCTTGCAGCGACTGCACCCGTTGCCAGGCCAATTCGTGTTCAACCTGTTCGGCGCGCCATTGTTCGCATTGGCGCTGGAGGCGTGGGTTGCCGTGGTTATTACGCAGGCGCAGCAACCAGTGAATGGCCTGCTGGACCACTTTCTGCTGCGGCTCGGCGCGCCGGCCCAATGACAAGTTATCCACAGGCATCAGCTCTCATACCGCAGCACGTAACAGTGATAGAGGGCATCGGCGATGTAGCGCTCCACCGAGCGCAACGACAGACCCATCTGCTCGGCGATCTGCTTATGGGTCAAGCCTTCGCACTGCGCCAACAGAAAAGCCTGACGCACTTTCGGCTTCAGTCCTTCAAGCATGCGCGCGATGCTTTCGAGCAACTCGATCACCAGCGCTCGGGCTTCGGCACCGGGCGCCTGTGCTTCGGGCAAATGGGCGATGCTTTCCAGGTAGGCGCGTTCGATTTCCTCGCGGCGCCAGTGATCAATCACCAACCCGCAGGCAATGGTGCGCAGGAAGGCGCGGGGCGCCTTGAGTTCGAGGCGTTCGGTGCGTTGCAGCAGGCGCACAAACGTATCCTGGGCCAGATCCGCTGCGTCCGCCGCGTTGCCCAGCCGTGCGCGCAGCCAAGCGTTGAGCCAGCCGTGATGACTACTGTAAAGCGTCTGTACTGCGAACTCAGGAGAGGACATTTACGCAACAGCCCGAACGTCACAAATGATAATTAGTCGCATTGTCATCAAGGGTTACAGATTTTGCAACTGTCGCTCAACCAACACCCAGAAAAATTTCCTCGCAGGCGCTCTGGCACGCCGTTCGGCGGGAATCATGCGTAAACCTCATCCATTTCCTACGCCGCCCTAAGATTTCTTCCATGCGTGCCGACAGACTGGTGAGACATGCGTGCACCAAAGTAGAGCGGCCAGAAGAACGCTGCCTGCGCTGTACATGGAATGTTGCATCCGGAACGCATCCCCACTTTTGGCATAAGAAGTCCCATGAAATGAATCTCAAGTTCAGCCATAAAATCCTGTTGGCCGCCTCGGGCGTCGTGGTCTTGGCGTTCGCGCTGTTCACGCTCTACAACGACTACCTGCAGCGAAACACCATTCGCCAGAACCTCCAGTCTTCTGTGCAGCAGGCCGGTGACCTGACCGCCAGCAGTGTGCAGAACTGGATGAGCGGAAGAATCCTGGTGCTGGAAAACCTCGCGCAAAACGTGGCCCATCAAGGCAAGAGCGCCGATCTTCCGGGACTGGTCGATCAACCAGCCTTCACTTCGAACTTCCAATTCACTTACGTCGGTCAGGCCAACGGTGTCTTTACCCAGCGCCCTGACGCGAAGATGCCCGACGGTTACGACCCGCGTCAGCGCCCTTGGTACAAACAAGCGGTCGCCGCCGACAAGACCATGCTGACCCCGCCGTACATGGCGGCCGTCGGCGGTCTGGTGGTGACCATCGCCATGCCGGTGAAGAAGAACGGCGAGCTGCTGGGCGTCGTCGGCGGTGACCTGAGCCTGGAAACCCTGGTGAAAATCATCAACTCGGTGGACTTCGGTGGCCTTGGCCATGCGTTTCTGGTCAGCGCTGACGGTCAGGTGATCGTCAGCCCGGACAAAGACCAGGTGATGAAGAACCTCAAGGACATCTACCCGAACACCAGCGTGCGCATCGAAAAAGGCAATCAGAACGTAGTGCTCAATGGCCAGGAGCGGATTCTGTCGTTTACCCCGGTCAGCGACCTGCCAAATGCGCAGTGGTACATCGGTCTGTCGATCGATCACGACAAGGCCTACGCCGCACTCAGCCAATTCCGCACCTCGGCATTGATCGCGATGTTTGTCGCGGTGGCGGCGATTGCGCTGTTGCTGAGCCTGTTGATCAACGTGTTGATGCGTCCGTTGACCACCATGGGCCGCGCGATGCAAGACATCGCCCAAGGTGAAGGCGACCTGACCCGTCGCCTGGTGGTCGAGAGCAAAGACGAGTTCGGCGAACTGGGCAGCGCATTCAACCAGTTCGTTGAGCGGATTCACGCGTCGATTTCCGAAGTGTCATCGGCGACCCGTCACGTTCACGATCTGTCGCAACGGGTGATGGCGTCGTCCAACGCCTCGATTGTCGGCTCCGATGAACAGAGCGCACGCACCAATAGCGTCGCGGCGGCGATCAATCAGCTGGGCGCCGCCACTCAGGAAATCGCCCGCAACGCCGCCGATGCTTCGCAGCATGCCAGCGGCGCCAGCGAGCAGGCCGATGATGGCCGCCAAGTGGTGGAACAAACCATTCAGGCGATGACCGAGTTGTCGCAAAAGATCAGCCTGTCGTGCACTCAGATCGAAACCCTGAACGCCAGCACCGACAACATCGGCCACATCCTCGATGTGATCAAAGGGATCTCGCAGCAAACCAACCTGCTGGCGCTCAATGCCGCTATCGAAGCGGCGCGGGCCGGTGAAGCTGGGCGCGGTTTTGCCGTGGTTGCGGATGAGGTGCGCAACCTCGCCCATCGCACCCAGGAGTCGGCGGAAGAAATCCACAAGATGATCACTTCCCTGCAAGTGGGTTCGCGTGAAGCGGTGAGCACGATGAACGCCAGTCAGGCGTCCAGCGAACAAAGCGTTGAAGTGGCCAATCAGGCCGGCTTGCGCCTGGTCAGTGTGACCCAGCGCATCGGTGAGATCGATGGCATGAACCAGTCGGTGGCCGCTGCAACCGAGGAGCAGACCGCGGTGGTGGAAACGCTCAACGTCGACGTCAACCAGATCAACCTGTTGAACCAGCAGAGCGTCGCCAACCTCAACGAGACGTTGAAAGATTGCGATGCGTTGTCGCAGCAGGCCAACCGGTTGAAGCAGTTGGTCGACAGTTTCAAGATTTGATGGCGGTCCGTTAGATCGCGTTACCGTTCTTCGCGAGCAGGCTCACTCCCACAGGATTTTTGGTTGAACACAACATGTGTGAACACCCAATACGCTGTGGGAGCGAGCCTGCTCGCGAAAGCGGTGGTTCATTCACCGCCAATCCAAAGCCTTAAACAAACAGCTTCAAGACATTCCCCATCGCCTCATCAGCAAACCCCTGCACAAAATCCTTGAACCCCGGCAACGCTTCTTCACCTCCCGAAGCCGGCTCGGCAATGATCGTCCAGGTCGCCCGCGATTCGCCTTCGGCCAGCGATTCCACCTGCATCGCCGCCCACAGATTCGCCACCCCCAAGGTGTTATAGATCGTTGTCCAAGTCATGTTCAGCGCTTGGTCATCGCGTGAATTGAGCTGTTCGACGACGATGTTGCCGTCCTTGAAATGCTTCTTGCGCAGCGAAGACACGCCCTCGCCGGTCATCTCGATGTGCGACAGCGCCGGTATGAAACGGTCGAAACCGGCAAAATTGCCGACCACCGCCCAGACCTGCGCGGCGTCCGCCGGTATCTCCACTGAAGACACGACGTGGCAGCCGTGCGGGTTTTTAATCAGGGTATCCGGTTGCAGTTTGCTCATGGTGTTGCTCCTTTTTATGCACTAGATGAAATCGATCTGTTTCAGGTAATCGCAGCCGCGGCGTAACAGCGCCGGGGATTTGTGCGGGTAGTGCGCGCCCATCTGCCGCACGCCGGCGGCGGCGTTGGCGTGGCCGATCAGCGAGATATCGCCGATGTCTTCTTCGAAGCCGTTGAGGTAAAAACCGAGCACGCCGAACAGTGCGTTGTCGGCATCGACCCGGCTCAGTTGCTGCTGCCAGTCGGCGACGCTGACCAGCGAAAACTCGCGGCCGGTTTCCCGAAACGAAGCGACATAGGCGTCCCAGCTCAGCGGCTCGGGGTTGTGCAGGTTGAACACCGCGCGCTCGGGCGAATAGCGGCTGGCATGGAAGGCGATGAAGCGGGCGAGAAAGTCCACCGGCATCAAGTCGAAATTCAGCGCGAGGGCCGGCACCTGTCCGAGCTGGATCGAGCCTTTGAGCATCAACATCAGGCGGTTTTTGTGCGGCTGGCAGACACCGCTCAGGCTGTTGAAACTGATGTTGCCGGGGCGATACAGATTGACCCGCACGCCACGCTCGCGCGCCCGCTCGAGGAGGCGTTCGCCGACCCATTTGGACAGGTTGTAGCCGTTGCGAATGTAGATCGGCGGCGTCGCTGCGGCGGGCAGCTCCAACACTCGACCGGCCTCATCCACGGTGCTGGAGGCGGACAGCGTCGAGACAAAATTGAAGACCTTTTTGCACTGCCCTTCGCATAGCCTCAGGAGCGCGAAGATCGGCTCGACGTTGTCCGCCGCCAACGACTCGTAGTCGAGCACGTGATTGACGTTGGCGGCGTTGTGCACCAGCGCGCCGAACTCGCGATCCAGCCGCTGATAATCGTCATCGCCCAGGCCCAGCTGCGCGTGAGTCAGATCCGCCGCATAGACGCGCACCCGGCGCAGATCCAGGTGCTCGAGACGGTTCTCGCGCAGTGCTTGAGCAAAGCGCTGCGCTGCCGTTTGCCCACCGCCGTCGCGCACCAGGCAAGCCACCTCGCTGGCCCCCCAGCCGAGCAGTGCTTCAACGATGTGTACGCCGACAAAGCTGTTGGCACCGGTGACGATCACTTTGTGCACATCACCCATGCGGTTGATCGGCAGCGGCTCGATATCCAGCGTACGTTCGGCGTCGGCCATGGCCTGTTCGCTGAGCACGGCGCGATCATCGGTGCCGCGCACCAGCGTTGCCAGTTTGCGGATTGTCGGCAGTTCGATGAAGCGGTTGATCGAGATGCTGCGCCCGAACTCCTCACGCAGGCGCAGCAGCAGCCGCGACAGCAGAATCGAATGGCCGCCAAGATTGAAGAAGCTTTCGTCGGTGGAAATATCGTGGCCAGGCAGCTCCAGCAACTCCGCCCAGATTGCCAGCAGCAGCGCTTCGTCGGCATTCGCCGGCAGGCTTTTCGCTGCGCCCTCCTGTACGGTCACCGGCATTGCCAACAGCGCTTTGCGGTCGACTTTGCCGTTGCTGGCGAACGGCATGCCCGGCAGTTCGGTCCACGCTGTCGGGTGCATGTAGTCCGGTAAAAATTGCCGGGCATGCGCTTGCAGCGCCTCGCGGGCATCGTCCGACTGCGGCTGGGCGAGGAACGCCAGGATGCGCCGCTGACTGTCGATCACCACGGCAATCTGACGATACAACCGACTGTCCCGCAGGCAACGCTCGATCTCTTCCGGCTCGACGCGAAAACCACGAATTTTCACTTGGTTGTCACGTCGTCCGCACAACTCGATGCCGTGCTCGCCCCACTTGGCCATGTCGCCGCTGCGGTAGGCGCGCAAGGTCGCGCCTCCCGGCAAGGCCAGGGTCAGATAGCGTGCGGCGGTCTGCTGCGGATTGTTCAGGTAACCGAGGCAGACACCGGGGCCGACGATGAACAGTTCACCCACGGTTTGTTCGGGTACCGGTTGCAGATCGTCGTCGAGAATCAGCACCTGACTGTTGGCGATCGGCGCGCCGAGGCTGCGATTGCTGTCGCTGTTTTCGAGTCGCCGGGCGGTAATCAGTACCGTGGCCTCGGTCGGGCCATAGAGGTTATGCAACGTGCCCTGCCGGGTCAGTTGCTCGATGACGAAAGGCTCGCAGACATCGCCGCCGGTCATCACCTGCACACCTTGCAGGTGTTCCAGCGGCAGGATGCTCAACAGCGCCGGGGGCAGGAACGCATGGGTCAGTTGCCGTCGGCGGATCAGCGCAACCAGTTGCAGCGGATCGCGCCGCTGCGTGTCGTCGGGCACTACCAGTTCGGCGCCGGCGATCAGCGTCGGGAAGATGTCGATCAGCGACGAGTCGAAGCTCAGCGAAGAGAACTGCAATACCCGGCTTTCGCTGCTCAGTTGCACATAGTCGGCGTACCACGCGGTGAAGTGCGCGAGGTTGGCCTGGCTGAGCAGCACCCCTTTCGGATGCCCGGTGGTGCCCGAGGTGTAAAGCGCCATGCACGGCGCATCGAGGGCGGGACGTCTTTGCAGCAAGGGTTGGCTGAGATCGGCAGCCGCTGCATGGATGCCGCTGATATCCAGCGCCGACATCGTGCCCCCCAGCGCCTGCTCGCCATCGTGGAGCAGCAGCACCGCTGCGGCGTTCTGCACAATGTATTGCTGACGCGGCAATGGATGGCTCGGCTCCAGCGGCAAATACACCGCACCGCTGCCGAGAATCGCCAGAATCGCGGCGTACAGCGCCGGACTTTTCGGCAGGCAGACGGCAATTACCCACGGTTGCGGGTGGCGCTCAAGCAATGGCTGTAGTCGTTGTTGAATCGCCAGGCTGTGGGCCTGCAACTGGCGGTAGCTGATCGACTGCCCGTCCAGATGCAGAGCGGGCCGCCCGGCATGCTCGATCAGGCTCTGTTGCAGGCGTTCGATCACCGAGACCTGCGCCTGTTTCAGCAACGCTGCGTTGGCCGTGTCGTTGAAGCGATGGACGTACGCCAGGCTGTCGAGAAACAGCAGATCTTCCATGCGCTCGAAATCCGGCGCGGTCAGCGCAGGGGCGTGGCGAAGCGCGTCGGGGTCGCGGGAAAAGCGGCTGACCAGCAACGTCACTTCGTCCACTACCTGCGCCAGTACCCGTTGGCGCAACGCCTGACCGTTGCCGGACGGCTCATCGGCCATCGGCACGCGGCTGATCAGCGACGAGCCAAGAAAACACAGCAAGTCGAGTGACGGCAGACCACCGCTGCTCCGGGCGGCGACGCCCAATCGCAAATGTAGATGCGGGATCGCGCAGCCATCGCCGGCGGCAATAAAACCATCGTCAATGATCAGGTCCACCGCCGATGGCGCCGCAGCGCTGCGGCGTATTGAATGACCGTGTTGTTGCAGTTCTTGCGCCAGGTCGGTCATGGCCTGGCTGGTGCCTGTCAGCACAATGTCGAGACGTTTCATGTCGGCTTCCTTGTCAAACCAGATAGTCGCGCAGGGCGTGCTGCACGCAGGGGCTGTCGAGCAGCGAACTGTTGTGGAAGAACTTGACGATGTTGCCCACCAACGGGTGGTGGCGGTTGATCGGGAAGGCCAGCCCGGCGATTTCCTCGCGCAGCGATCGGCGCGTGGCATCGCTGACCGGCAGCGCGTCTATCAGGCGCAGGTCGAAGGCCTTCTGAATGTCGTGGGTCAGGTAGTGGCCGATGAATACCGGCAGGATCTGCGCGATGGTGTTGCGGTCCGCGTCGCTCGCGGTGTGCCAATAGATGCGCACCATGCGTGCCCAGAAACTGGAATGGCGGCCCTCGTCGAGCAAGTGGTCGGCCATCAGCCCCTTGATTGATGGCTTCACCGTGTCGTCGCGGGCGAACGCGGCGACATCGCCGGTCACGGTGTTTTCGGCGATGGCCACACAGATCAGTTCCACCGCGCCGCGCAGGTGCTCCGGCGCGAGCGCCACGGCGGCGGGAATCGCCCGGCTCAGCTCGATTTCGTCCGGCAACCGGATGGGCTCGATGCCGGTCAGCGCCACCGTCTGCTGCATGAAATCCATGGCCACCAGCGCGTGGTAATCCTCATCGACCACCACGGTCATGGCGTCATAGCGGCAAGCGAGCGGGAACGGCACGTCGAAGCGATTCTTGGCGATGCTGCGCGCGGTCTTGTCGACGATTTCAGTCTCGAAAATCACCACGTCGTTGATGAATTTGTACAGCGTCTGCACCAGGGCGAAATCACGTAGTTGCGGGCATTCGCGCAGGAACGTTTCGCTGAGCACCAATGGCTGGCGGCTGAGCGGATAAATCAGCCGCTGATCATCTTCCAGTACCCGCCGCGGACGTGTGCGGATGGTGGCGCGGCTCTCCCAGACATCGGCAAACGATTGATAGTCGGCAGGGTTCATCGGGCCACCTCCGCCAGTGGCGCGCCCATGCTCAGGCGCAGGCCGTCCCATAAAGCGATGCGGCTTTCAACGGCGGCGATGGCACTGGCGTAGACCTCGGCTTGTCGTTGCGGATCACCCGCGATCAGCCGCGCCAGCAGTTGCTCTGCCGCCGGGCCGTGGTCTTCGGAGTCGACCTCGATGTGCCGTTGCAGGTAGTAACGGAAGGTCGGTGCTTGTTCGATGCCGATGCCCCAATCATCGAGAATGCGCTGAAACATCGTCGGGATCACGCTTTCGCGGCCGTGCAGAAACGCGGCGGCAACGCTATGCCCCGGTGCCTGCAGGGCAGTGCGCAAGGTATCGCGGACAAACTGCGCAGCCGCCGGCTCAACCTCGACGCTTTGCAACGCCACGTCGTAGCTCACGCCTTCCTCTTGCAGCGCCACGAAGCGTTCCACTGCCGTGGTGCTGGCGCCGATTTCGCGCATCGCATCCAGATACAGTTCGAAGTGGCTGTAGTGCCCTTCGGCCAGGCGATCGTCCGATTCTTCACCAAGGACGATCTCGTTGATCAGTCGGGCGGCGTGGGGATCGCGCGGTGGCAGCCAGGGCAAACGGGTACAGGTCAGTTCCTGTTGCAGGCGTTTGGTCAGCGACATGAAATCCCATACGGCAAATACGTGGGTCTCCATGAATCGACGCAATACCGACAATGAAGTGATCTCGGAAAAGATCGGATGAACGCTAAGTTCAGCTTTCTTCAGGGCGAGTTGGTGCTTGAGGGGCATCATGATGTCCTTTATCAGTGATATGAAGTGGAAAAGCTTTATCAACTACGCAATCAGCGGAACAACAATTTGTTTATGTTCAAACGCCTAAGTTAAAAATGCCGAGGCATTGTTCAAGTGCGGTCATGCACATCTGTCAGGCTGAAGCGGTCGGCTGGTGTGGGCCTTGAGTCTGGCGCATCAGCGAGGCGATTTACCGAGGGTGAACGTTGAAGTTCAAACTTGGCGAGGAAAAATTAATACAGGCTCAAACTATTTAACAAGTTTATTTTCAATTATTTTTAGTTTGCGGTTTTCCAAGTATGAGTTGCGCCGATAAAACTATTGGTTGAAGTTTTATTTGGGCGTAGTTACTCCTTTCGGCAAATAACGGCCAAAATGGGACAAACAGAGTGAATGCCTCACTCGAAGCAACTTTCAACTGAAGAGAATTGATTGATTAAAGGGGGCGGAGGTTGGCCGTGATTGGCGCCAGAACGTCCTTTTTCCCGTGACAAGGCTCCTTCCGTAGGTTCCTGGTGCGGGGACTGCGCCGGCGGTGCGGGGCGTCGCCCGTTCTGTATTGGGTTGGCGCCTAAAGAGTGCGGGTAAATGGTGGCCACGGCTATGCCCGTTTCATTCACTCGGGGCCGGGAAACCGGGCTGATGGGGGCAAAACGGTCGGAGCGGGCAGGCGCATCCACCACCTGGCGGGGTGGCGGACAGAGCAGGGGATTTGTAAGCAGTTAATTCGAGGGGAGGGGAGCCGTTCAGGGTTTGGCTTGGCGGCTTTGACCGGCAGGGCTGTCGAGGTAGCGAGTAATGACTTCCACACCGCGATTGAGATGCTGGACCAATAGCGTCACCGAACCTTCTACGTCACCCTCGATGGTCGCTTGCAGCATCGCCCGGTGGTCGTCCTGGGAGATTTTGCCCAGACCCATGGCTTCGAGATTAAAGCGCAGGAAACGCTCCTCCTCGTTGAGGCCGTCTTCGACCAGGCGCAACAGGCGCCGGTTGGCCGCTTTGCTGTACAGGGTCATGTGGAACAAGCGATTGAGCCGACCGATTTCGCTGTAGTCGTGTTGATTTTCCAGCTCTTCGATCAGCGCGGCCGCGCGGTCATGGTCGGCGGGGGTCAGCAAAGGCACCGATTGGCGCAGTGCTTCGGATTCGAGCAGGATGCGCAATTGGTAGGTCTGCGTCGCGTCTTCTTGAATCAACGGTGCGACCACGGCACCTTTGTGTGTGGTTACGCTGAGCAGCGCCTGGGCTTCGAGCTGGCGCAAGGCTTCGCGCACCGGCATGCGGCTGACCCCGAACAGATCGGCCAGGTCCTGCTGGCGCAGGGCAGTGCCACAGGGCAAACGGCCATCGAGAATGGCCGTGCGCAGGGTTTCCTCGATGGTCGAACGGGCCAGGTGTGCGGGGATCGGCCCATCGACTTTAATGCTGTGCAGTGGTTTGGGCTTCTGAGTCACGACTACGCACCCTGTATGTCGACTGAATTTGGATCCAAATGACACTAGTGATTGCTTTACAGGTTGTCAAACCGTGTAGAAGAACGCGTCCTGTGTTGAGTTTAGCGCGTTACCGATGATCTCACGGTGCCATTGTTTTTTCGCAGACTAAGCTTCACCATCAAACGCTTTCCTCCCTGCCCTCTGGAAACTTGCTGTGGCGGTACGTTTCGCAATCCCCCGGACGTTGCGCTGGCTTGGCTGCGCACTGCTGCTGGCCGGCGTCATGCTGGGCGGCCTGCATGCCGATTGGGATTTTTCCGCGATCAGCCGCAAGGCCACGGCCATCTATGGGCCGCTGGGCGCCGGGCAGCAGCGCATCGATGCCTGGCAAAACCTGTTGGCGACGCAGAAACAGGTCAGCGAGCTGGACAAGCTCAACGTGGTGAACCGGTTTTTCAACCAACAGGTGCGCTACGTCGAAGACATCGATCTGTGGCGTGAGGTCGATTATTGGGAAACCCCGATCCAGGCGTTGTGGAAGGGCGCCGGCGACTGCGAGGATTATGCGATCGCCAAGTATTTCAGCCTGCGCCACCTCGGGGTCTCCAGTGACAAGCTGCGCATTACCTACGTCAAGGCCCTGCGCCAGAACCGCGCGCACATGGTACTCACTTACTATGCCACCCCCGACGCCATGCCGCTGGTACTCGACAGCCTGATCGACCCGATCCAGCCGGCATCGCAGCGAACCGATTTGCTGCCGGTCTACTCTTTCAATGCTGAAGGTCTGTATCTGCCGGGGGCCAAGGGCAACAAAAAGGTCGGTGACACCAAACGCCTGTCGCGCTGGCAGGATGTGCTGAAAAAAATGCAGGCCGAAGGTTTTCCGGTCGAGACGACTAACTAGGAGCACGCGCTCAGATGTCTTTGTTCAAACAGCTGTTGATCGCTATCTGTCTGTTCCTGGTGGTTGCCTTCACCGGCAGCTTCATGGTCAGTCTGGAGAGCTCGCGCACCCAGTACGTCAATCAGTTGCGCTCCCATGCCCAGGACGCCGCGACGGCGCTGGCCTTGTCGCTGACGCCGAACATTGACGATCCGGCGATGGTCGAGTTGCTGGTCAGCTCGATTTTCGACAGTGGCTATTACGCGAGCATTCGCGTGGTCGATGTGAAAACCGAGAAAACCATCGTCGAGCGAACCGGCATCCCGGCGGTGAGCAACGTGCCGGACTGGTTCGTCAACCTGATCGGTCTGGAACCGGCCGGTGGCGATGCGCTGGTCAGCCGAGGCTGGGAGCAAGCGGCGCGGGTCGAGGTGGTCAGCCATCCGATGTTCGCCGTGGCCAAACTCTGGCAGAGCGCGCTGGGCAGTCTCGGCTGGCTGCTGCTCTGCGGTGCGGTGAGTGCGGTGCTGGGGGCGTTGCTGCTGCGCCGACAACTGAAGCCGCTCGATTACATGGTCAAGCAGTCCCACGCCATCGCCCGTCGCGAGTTTCTCAGCCTGCCGGACCTGCCGCGAACCCCGGAATTGCGGCGCGTGGTGCAAGCAATGAATCAGATGGTCGAGAAGCTCAAGGCACTGTTTCAGGAGCAGGCTGAGCGCAGCGAAAAACTGCGTGCCGAGTCCTATCAGGACAACCTCACCGGGCTGGCCAACCGGCGTTATTTCGAGATGCAACTGAACGACCGGGTGAGCAATCCGGAGCAGACCAGTTCCGGTTATTTGCTGCTGTTGCGGGTGAAAGACCTGGCCGGGCTGAACCAGCGTCTCGGCGGCCAGCGCACCGATCAATTGCTGCAAGCGGTCGGCGAGCAATTGTCCCGCGAGTGCGCCAAGTACCCGGAAACCCAGAATCTCGTCACCCGTATCCGCGGCGGTGAGTTTGCCGTGCTGGCGCCGGGGCTGGTGCGCGAGGAAGCGCTGCAACTGGCGCAGAACCTCGACAGTGCCCTCAGCAGCCTGCATGCCACGGGCGCGACCGATGTGCCGGCGGTGGCGTCGATTGGTCTGGCGCCGTTCGCCCACGGCGATTCGCCGCAGCAGGTACTGACCCTCGGTGATCAGGCGCTGGCGCAGGCCGAAGGACAGGGTGAGCAGAACTGGGCCTGTATCGAGCAGAGCCTGAGCGCAGACGTCGGCGACGATCATCACGCCTGGCATCGCTTGCTTGACCAGGCCTTGAGTCAGCAGCGTTTCGAGTTGTATTTCCAGCCAGTGGTGTCCGCCCAGGACTCGCAACTGGTGCTGCATTACAAAGTGCTGTCGCGTCTGCTCGACGAGCAGGGCCAGACCATCCCCGCCGGGCGCTTCCTGCCCTGGCTGGAGCGCTTTGGCTGGACGGCACGACTGGACCGCCTGATGCTCGAACGCGTGCTCGAGCAGATGAAAACCCACGAAGATGCGCTGGCATTGAACCTGTCTTCCGCGACCCTGGCCGATCCCCAGGCGCTGAACAAAGTCTTCGACATCCTGCGCGCGCATTCCAATCTCGGCGCGCGCCTGACCCTGGAGATCGGTGAAGAGCAGTTGCCGGAACAAGCGGTGCTGGAGCAATTGACCCGACGCCTGCGCGAGTTGGGTTTTTCGCTGAGCCTGCAACGCTTCGGCGGGCGGTTCAGCATGATCGGCAACCTGGCGCGGCTGGGGCTGGCGTACTTGAAAATCGATGGCAGCTACATTCGTGCGATCGATCAGGAAAGCGACAAGCGCCTGTTCATCGAAGCGATTCAGCGCGCGGCGCACAGCATCGACCTGCCGTTGATTGCCGAGCGGGTCGAGACTGAAGGGGAATTGTCGGTGATTCGCGAAATGGGTCTGTACGGGGTTCAGGGGCAGTTGCTGGGTGAACCCAAACCTTGGCGGTGAGCGGTTGAACAGCGGCACTCACCCTGACCTGCCTGTGAAGCGAAGGCCAGGGGAGCGGGTCCGTCAGACCGCGTCCCGCGGCAGCATCAACCCTAACGGCAAGCGCACCCGCGCTTCCAGCCCGCCACCGGAGCGATTGCGCAATTCGACGTTGCCGCCGTGCATCGACGCGATCCGCTTCACGATCGCCAGCCCCAGCCCGGTGCCCTTGCCGCCGCGGGCCCGATCGCCGCGAGTGAACGGGTTGAAAATCGCCTCAAGCTCGGCAGGGTCGATGCCCGCCCCGCGGTCCATGACGCTCAGCACGACATAGGGTGCGCTGGTGTCGCCGGACACATAAGCGGCGACTTCCACGCCACTGCCCGCATGGTTCAGGGCGTTGCCGATGAGGTTGTTGAGCAGGCGCTTCATCGATACCCGACGCAGCGGAAACGGCTGGATGGGCTCCAGGCGCAAACGGACCTTTTCTTCATTCTGGTTGTACGGCGCGGCCACTTCGCGCACCAGATCACTGAGGTCGACCTCTTCGACCGACTCGTCGCGACCGTCGCGGATGAACGCGAGGAACTGGTCGAGAATCGCGTCCATGTCTTCGATATCACGGACCATGTCGTCGGTCAGGTCGTTGTGATCGCCCATCAACTCCAGCGACAACCGCAAGCGGGTCAGTGGTGTGCGCAAGTCATGGGAAACGCCCGCCAGCATCAGTTCACGCTCGCGCCCGGCTTGCTCGACGTCTTCGGCCATCTGGTTGAAGGCGCGGTAGACCTCGGTCATTTCGCTCGGCGTGTCGCTGATCGGCAGCCGCACGCTGCGGCCCTGTCCGAGTTGCCGCGCGGCATACACCAGGCGCTTCAGCGGCTGGTTGAGCTGGCTGACAAAAATCCACGCCGAGGCCGTCGACAACAAGCCGATGGCGAGGAACCAGCCGAGCACGTTCCAGATTTTCTGGCCACGCAATGGATGCGGATACAGCGGCACTTTCAGCCAGCCATCGCCCAGGCTCGGCGCGCGCACCCACAACGCTGGCGGCGAATGCATGCGCAAGCGCACTTCGGTGTCGGCACCCAGTTCCGCCTGCATCTGGCGTTGATAGATTTCGCTGTACGGCCAGTGCTGTTCGCCTTCCGGCACACCGGCACCGACCACGCGAATCAAGGTCGCGGCATCGGCAATTTTTGCGCGGTTTTCTTCATCGGCGGCCCAGTAGGCACGCAACGTCAGGGCGACGCCGTGGCTGTACTGACGGTCCACCAGCACGTCCTCGTTCATCAACAGATAAACCAGGGTCAGCGCCTTGGAAAACAGCACGACGATGAGCACCAGCCAAAGGGTGCGGGAGAAAAAACTTTGGGGGAACCAGACGGGGGTTTTCATCTTTAACCGCTACACACTTGCAGGAGCGAGCAATGCTCGCATATTGCGGATTGCGAGTCTGTGGCAATGGCCGTGCGACCAGAGCCTGGCAGACTCGCTCCTACAAATCACCGATCACTTGGTGGCGGTGCCATCCGGTACGAACACGTAACCCACGCCCCAGACAGTCTGGATATAGCGCGGTTTCGACGGGTCCGGCTCGATCATCCGGCGCAGACGCGAAATCTGTACGTCGATGGAACGCTCCAGGGCATCCCACTCGCGGCCCCGGGCCAGGTTCATCAGTTTGTCGCGGGTCAACGGCTGACGGGCGTTCATCACCAGCGCCTTGAGCACTGCGAACTCACCGGTGGTGAGCATGTGCACTTCGTCGCCACGCTTCAATTCACGGGTCGCCAGGGACAAGACGTAATCACCGAAGGTGACGTTTTCGTCCTCGCTCCCCGGCGCGCCCGGTACCGGTGCGGCCTGACGGCGCAGAACGGCCTTGACGCGCGCCATCAGCTCGTCGGGGTTGAATGGCTTGGCCAGGTAATCGTCGGCGCCCAGTTCCAGGCCCTTGATACGGCTCAGCTCGTCGCCCTTGGCGGTGAGCATGATGATCGGGATCTGGTTGTTCGCGCCACGCAGACGGCGGCAAGCGGTCAGGCCGTCTTCGCCAGGCAGCATCAGGTCGAGGACGACCAGATTGAACACTTCACGCGACAGCAGACGATCCATTTGCTCGGTGTTCGGAACGGTACGGGCGCGGTAGCCCTTGCTGACGAAAAAACGTTCCAGCAGGCTGCTCAGCCCTGGATCGTCATCAACAATAAGAATTTTTTCGCCTTCAGCAGTTTGTGCAGTGCTGCTCATTAGATGCTCCTTTTAGCTCGGCGCGCATTATGGCGTAGCTGCCGTTATACGCACCGTGTGCATTGTTAGCAGATTTTTCCTTCACTGCCAGAAAACCGGGGTTTATGCCTACAAGCTGCAACGCCCCCGAATGACAGAACGCTGGTTATAATGCGCGGCGTTTTGTGCCAGGCAACGTCTGAATCGTTACCGTAAGTGGCCGGCATTTTTTCCGGCCCTGTGCAGTAACCGTTCGATTTCACGGGTCAATGGGCTGCCTCTTGATCCAGGCAGCGGCAATTTTCTAGCCGCTCAATCAGCCTCCAGGCCTTTATTTGCGTGCCTGAGAGCCTGCTTTCACACTATGTCAGGTGGTTTTATGGACAGCATCAACAGCCGCATCGCCGAGGAACTCGGCGTACGCCCGCAACAGGTCGAAGCGGCCGTCGCGCTACTCGATGAAGGTTCTACCGTTCCCTTCATCGCCCGTTACCGGAAAGAAGTCACCGGCAGCCTCGATGACACCCAGTTGCGTCATCTGGAAGAGCGTCTGCGCTACCTGCGAGAACTCGACGAACGGCGCATCAGCATCCTCGCCAGCATCCAGGAACAGGGCAAGCTTACCCCTGCCCTGGAGCGCGACATCAAGCTCGCCGACACCAAGACCCGCCTCGAAGATTTGTACCTGCCGTACAAGCAGAAGCGCCGCACCAAGGGCCAGATCGCCCTGGAAGCCGGCCTCGGCGAACTGGCGGACGGCCTGTTCAACGACCCGAACCTCTCTCCGGAAACCGAAGCCGCACGCTTCGTCGACGCCGAAAAAGGCGTGGCTGATGTCAAGGCAGCGCTGGAAGGCGCCAAATACATCCTCATGGAGCGCTTCGCCGAAGACGCCAGCCTGCTGGAAAAACTGCGTAACTACCTCAAGCAGGAAGCGATCCTCAGCGCCCGCGTGATCGCCGGCAAGGAAGAGGAAGGCGCCAAGTTCCGCGATTACTTCGAACACGACGAGCCGCTGAAAAGCATGCCGTCGCACCGCGCGCTGGCAATTTTCCGCGGCCGCAACGAAGGCATTCTCAGTTCCGCGCTGAAAGTCGGCGACGAGCTCCCAGGCTCCATGCACCCATGCGAAGGCATGATCGCCCAGCAGTTCAATATCCAGAACCAGAATCGCCCCGCGGACAAGTGGCTGAGTGAAGTGGTGCGCTGGACCTGGAAGGTCAAGCTCTACACTCACCTGGAAACCGACCTGCTCGGCGAGCTGCGCGACGGCGCCGAAACCGAAGCGATCAATGTGTTCGCCCACAACCTGCACGACCTGCTGCTGGCCGCTCCGGCCGGGCCGCGCGCGACCCTGGGTCTCGATCCGGGCCTGCGTACCGGTTGCAAGGTGGCGGTGGTCGACGCGACCGGCAAGCTGCTCGATCACGCCACGGTTTACCCGCACGTGCCGCACAACAAATGGGATCAGACCATCGCGATTCTGGCCGCCCTGTGCGCCAAGCATTCGGTGGACCTGATCGCCATTGGCAACGGCACCGCCAGCCGCGAAACCGACAAACTGGCGATCGAGCTGATCAAAAAATACCCGGCGATGAAGATGACCAAGGTCATGGTTTCCGAGGCCGGTGCATCGGTGTACTCGGCATCGGAACTGGCGGCCAAGGAATTCCCGGACCTCGACGTGTCGATCCGTGGCGCGGTGTCGATCGCCCGGCGTCTGCAGGATCCGCTCGCCGAGCTGGTGAAAATCGATCCGAAATCCATCGGTGTCGGCCAATACCAGCACGACGTCTCGCAGCTGAAACTGGCGCGTGGCCTGGATGCCGTGGTCGAGGACTGCGTGAACGCCGTGGGTGTGGATGTGAACACCGCCTCCGTGGCATTGCTGGCGCGGATCTCCGGCCTCAACGCAACGCTGGCGCAAAACATCGTCGCGCACCGTGACGAACACGGCGCGTTCAAGACCCGTGCAGCGCTGAAGAAAGTCGCGCGTCTGGGCGAAAAAACCTTCGAACAGGCCGCCGGTTTCTTGCGCGTGATGAACGGCGACAACCCGCTGGATTCCTCGGCGGTGCACCCGGAAGCCTATCCGCTGGTGCAGCGCATCGCCGCTGAAACCGATCGCGATATCCGCTCGCTGATCGGCGATGCCGCGTTCCTCAAGCGCCTGGACCCGAAGAAATTCACCGACGAAACCTTCGGCCTGCCGACCGTTACCGACATCCTGCAAGAGCTGGAAAAACCTGGCCGCGATCCGCGTCCCGAGTTCAAGACTGCCGAGTTCCAGGAGGGCGTCGAAGACCTCAAGGATCTGCAACCGGGAATGATCCTCGAAGGCGTGGTAACCAACGTGACGGCGTTCGGTGCGTTCGTTGACATCGGCGTGCATCAGGACGGTCTGGTGCACATCTCCGCGCTGTCGGAGAAGTTCATCAAGGATCCGCGCGAAGCGGTGAAGGCCGGCGACGTGGTCAAGGTCAAGGTCATGGAAGTCGACATCCCGCGCAAACGCGTCGGCTTGTCGATGCGCATGAGCGACACCCCGGGCGAGAAGGTCGACGGCGCCCGTGGCTCGCGTCCCGGCTCGGCACCGCGCCAGTCTTCGGGCAGCGCGCCGCGCAAGGAAACCGTCAGCGCCGCCCCGGTGAACAACGCGATGGCCTCGCTGTTCGCCAACGCCAAGCAGTTGAAGAAACGCTGATGGAATTGCCGGCCGGGCTCGTCGAGAGCGCGTTTTTCAAGCTGTTGGGCTGCCGCCTGCACAGCCTCGAAACCGGGGTGGCGCAAGTCGCCCTCGCCCTTGAGCCCGAACTGCGCAACCGCGGCGGCAAACTGCACGGCGGCGCGCTGTTCAGTCTGGTCGACATCGCCATGGGGCTGGCCTGTTCCAGCACCCATGGCTTCGATCAGCAGAGCGCGACTATCGAGTGCAAGATCAACTACATCCGCGCCGTCTCGGATGGCGAGGTGTTGTGCACGGCGCGGGTGATCCACCCGGGCCGGCGCACGCTGGTGGTCGAAGCCGACGTGATGCAGGGCGACAAACTGGTCGCAAAAGCGCAAGGCACGTTCGCTGTGCTGTAGATGTTGCTCATCATTTTGAGTTAATTTCGGCGCTGTGATCGCAGCGTCGAGTTTTTCTGTGGGAGCGGGCTTGCTCGCGAAGGCGGTGTGTCAGGTGACTTTATATTGGCTGACACTCCGCCCTCGCGAGCAAGCCCGCTCCCACAGGTATTGCATGATCTTCGCGTGCATCTGCCAGATTCAGGGATTGAAGTCGGCGGTTCGAAAGTGCCTTTTGAGGCTAAAAAACCAGGCGATAACGCCAGTTTCAACTTCACCCTTGTAGACCGTCCTGCCCACCCCCATATTGGGGCGACTGACGCGTGAAGGAATCCAAATTGAGCGAACTTCTCAACCGCCGCCTGGCTCTGCTCGGCGAGCGCGCTAACCTCTCCCTGCTCAAGCAGTGCCTGCACGGTATCGAACGTGAATGCCTGCGCGTGACCAGCGAAGGTCGCCTGGCGCAAACGCCGCACCCCGAAGCCCTGGGTTCCGCGCTGACCAACGAACAGATCACCACCGACTACTCCGAGTCGCTGCTGGAATTCATCACGCCGGCCTTGCCGAACCCTGCCGACACGCTGGCGAGCCTGGACAAGATTCACCGTTTTGCCTACAGCAAGCTCGGCAACGAGTACTTGTGGAGTCCATCGATGCCGTGCCCGTTGCCGGCCGAGGAAGACATCCCGATCGCCTATTACGGCACCTCCAACATCGGTCAGCTCAAGTACGTCTACCGCAAGGGCCTGGCCCTGCGGTATGGCAAGACCATGCAGTGCATCGCCGGGATTCACTACAATTTCTCGCTGCCGGAACAACTCTGGCCGCTGTTGCGCGAGGCCGAAGGTTTCGTCGGTACGGACCGCGATTTCCAGTCAGTGTCTTACATCGCCCTGATCCGTAACTTCCGTCGCTACAGCTGGCTGCTGATGTACCTGTTCGGGGCATCGCCGGCGCTGGATGCCGGTTTCCTGCGCGGCCGTTCGCATCAGTTGGAACAGCTCGATCCGGACACGCTGTATCTGCCGTACGCCACCAGCCTGCGCATGAGCGATCTCGGTTATCAGAGCAACGCCCAGGCCGGCCTGACGCCGTGCTACAACGACCTGGCGAGCTACACCGACAGCCTGCGCAAAGCCGTAGCCACGCCGTACGCGCCGTACGTCGAAGTCGGTACGCACAAGGATGGCGAGTGGGTCCAGCTCAACACCAACATCCTGCAGATCGAAAACGAGTACTACTCCAACATCCGCCCCAAACGTGTGACGTACACCGGCGAGCGGCCGATCCAGGCGCTGATGGCGCGCGGCATCCAGTACGTCGAAGTGCGTTGCCTGGACATCAACCCCTTCCTGCCGATGGGCATCGACCTCACCGAGTCGCGTTTCATCGACGCGTTCCTGCTGTATTGCGCACTGAACGACAGTCCGCTGCTGACCAACACCACCTGCGGCAATGCCACGTCAAACTTCCTCAGCGTGGTCAAGGAAGGTCGCCGTCCGGGCCTGCAATTGCAGCGTGACGGTCAGCCGGTCGAGATGAAACAGTGGGCCGCCGAATTGCTTGAACAGATTGCTCCGCTGGCCGCGCTGCTGGACCAAAGCGTTGGCGGTGATGCGCACAGCAAGGCACTGGATGCGCAGTTGGCGAAAGTCAGCGACCCGTCCCTGACGCCATCGGCGCAGGTGCTGGCGGCGATGGCCGAGCACAAGGAAAGCTTTGCGCAATTCTCCCTGCGCCAGAGCCAGGCGCATGCCGAATTTTTTCGCAGCGAGCCATTGGCTGCGGATGAACAGGCGAAGTTCGAAGAGCTGGCGCGCGCGTCGCTGGCGCAGCAGACCGAGCTTGAGCAGAACGAGGTTGGCGATTTTGATGTGTTTGTCGGGGCGTATCAGGCGAGCATCCTCGCCATCAGCAACTGAGCAAATTCCCCTGTGGCGAGGGAGCTTGCTCCCGCTCGGCTGCGCAGCAGTCGTCAACTCATTCAACCCGGTGCACCCGACGCAACGTGATGAATGGAGGTGGGAGTCCTTCGGCCTCCAGCGGGAGCAAGCTCCCTCGCCACAGGTGCCAACCGCCAACTGCGCTTAGATTTTCTCGCTCGTACATGATCGTTCCCACGCTCCGCGTGGTAACGCCTCAAGGGACGCTCTGCGTCCCATGTGACGCGGAGCGTCACCGGCTGCATTCCCACGCAGAGCGTGGGAACGATCGGTCGGCTGCGCTTAGATTTTTCCGCTCATAAGCTCATTCTAAAAAGTTATTTATTTCTAGATTCTTAGATCATTTAGTCTCCATTCACGCCGACGCTCGGTCGCCTGATATGGAGCTCCCAATTGAAACTGAATGTCCCGCTTCGCCTGCTCGCCGCCGCTTCGCTGGCGGCCGCAAGTTTCCTCGCTCAGGCCGCCGACCTCACCGTCGCCTACCAAACCACCGTTGATCCGGCGAAAGTCGCTCAGGCCGATGGCGCCTACGAAAAAGCCACCCGTGCCGATATCAGCTGGCGCAAATTCGACAACGGCGCCGACATCATCGCCGCCATCGCGTCCGGCGATGTGCAGATTGGCTACCTCGGTTCCAGCCCGCTGACCGCCGCGATCACCCGCAAAGTCCCGGTCGAAACGTTCCTCATTGCCACGCAGATCGGCGCCGCTGAAGCCCTGGTCGCGCGTGAGGGTTCCGGCATCAAAACCCCGCAAGATCTGATCGGCAAGAAAATCGCTGTGCCGTTCGTGTCCACTGGGCACTACAGCCTGCTGGCAGCGCTGAAGCACTGGAACATCGATCCGTCGAAGGTCACCGTACTCAACCTCGCTCCGCCGGCGATCATCGCGGCGTGGAAACGCGGTGATATCGATGCCACTTACGTCTGGGACCCGGCGCTCGGCGTCGCCAAGGAAAACGGCAAAGTGCTGATCACCTCTGGCGAACTGGCCAAATTCGGCGCGCCGACCTTCGATGCGTGGATTGTGCGCAAAGACTTCGCCGAGAAGCACCCGGAAATCGTCACTGCATTCGCCAAAGTCACCCTGGACGCCTACGCCGACTACCGCAAGGATCCGAAAGCCTGGCTCGCCAATCAGTCCAACGTCGACAAACTGGTGAAACTCTCCGGCGCCAAGGCCAGCGACATTCCGTTGCTGCTGCAAGGCAACGTCTACCCGCTGGCGGCGGATCAGGTCAGTGACCTCGGTGCGCCGACCACCAAAGCCATCACCGACACGGCCGTGTTCCTCAAGGAGCAGGGCAAAGTCGAGGCGGTGCTGCCGGACTACGCGCCGTACGTCAGCGCCAAATACATCACTAACTGATCGGGAGTCGACCGCGATGGCCTTGCTACAGCTGGAGCGCATCAGCGCACAGTACCCGGGCAGCCCGGAACCTGTGTTGGCGGATATTTCTCTGACCCTGGGACCCCGGCAGTTGCTGGTCGCCCTTGGCCCGTCCGGCAGTGGCAAGACTTCGCTGTTGAACCTGATCGCCGGTTTTGTCGATCCGAGCGCCGGGCGCATTACCCTCGATGGCGTGCCGGTCAAAGGCCCGAGCGCCGAGCGCGGCGTGGTGTTCCAGGATGACGCCTTGCTGCCTTGGCAGAATGTGCTGGGCAACGTCGCGTTTGGCCTGGAACTGGCCGGCGTCGCCAAGCCCAAACGCGAACAGCGCGCCCGTGAAATGCTTGCGCTGGTCGATCTGGCCGGTTTCGAAGAGCGGCGCATCTGGCAGCTTTCCGGCGGCCAGAAACAGCGTGTCGGCCTTGCTCGTGCCCTCGCCGCCGACCCTCGGGTGCTGCTGATGGACGAGCCGTTCGGCGCCCTCGACGCGTTCACCCGCGAGCAGATGCAGGAGCTGTTGCTGCAAGTCTGGCAGCGCACCGCCAAACCGGTTTTTCTGATTACCCACGACATTGAAGAGGCGGTATTCCTCGCCACGGATCTGATTTTGCTGGCGCCGAATCCGGGGCAGATCGTTGAGCGTCTGGCGCTGGACTTCGGTCAGCGTTATGCCGCTGGCGAGCCGGCCCGGGCGATCAAGTCCGATCCGCTTTTCATCGAAACCCGCGAGCACGTGCTGAGCAAAGTGTTTTCGCAACGCAGTGCCGTGCATCGGCAGGAGCGCGCATGAGCAGTTACGACGTAAGCGCTGCGACGGTAAAGACGCCTTCGGTGATCCTCCCTGTGCGCCGCAGCCTGAGTACACGCTGGATCAGCTTGTTGACCCTCTTTGCCCTGTTGGCGATCTGGTGGGCGGTGACTGCTACCGGTCTGATCGAACCGCTGTTCCTGCCGCCACCCTCCGCCGTGCTGCAAAAAGGCTGGCTGCTGGCGACTTCCGGATACATGGATTCCACCTTGTGGCAGCACTTGGGCGCGAGCCTGAGTCGCATCGGTCTGGGCCTGGTCTTTGCGATTCTCACGGCAGTGCCGGTGGGCATCGCCATTGGTGCCAATCGCATCGCCCGGGGTGTGCTCGATCCGCTGATCGAGTTCTACCGACCGATTCCACCGCTGGCCTATCTGCCGCTGATCGTGATCTGGTGCGGCATCGGCGAGCTGTCGAAAGTGCTGCTCATCTATCTGGCGATTTTCGCGCCGATTGCCATCGCCACCGCGACCGGCGTGCGCACCGTAGACCCGGCGAAATTGCGCGCGGCGCAGTCGTTGGGCGCCACTCGCGCGCAACTGATTCGCCATGTGATTTTGCCCAGTGCATTGCCGGATATCCTCACCGGCGTGCGCATCGGCCTGGGGGTGGGCTGGTCAACCCTGGTTGCCGCCGAACTGATCGCCGCCACCAGCGGTTTGGGCTTCATGGTGCAGTCGGCCGCGCAGTTTCTGGTCACCGACGTGGTGGTGCTGGGGATTCTGGTCATTGCCCTGATTGCCTTCGCCATGGAAATGGGCCTGCGCGCGTTGCAACGCAAACTGGTGCCGTGGCACGGCCAGGCGCACTGAAATGTGCTGTGAATCCCTTGTAGGAGTGAGCCTGCTCGCGATGTCGGTGTTTCAGTCACCAGTGAGTCGCCGGTCTGCCTGAATCGCGAGCAGGCTCACTCCTACAAAAGCTTGAATCCCCCGAATTCGAAGAGAACCACCATGAGCACCCTCAATATCACCCCATTAAGCTCGGCCCTCGGCGCGCAAATCGACGGCGTCGACATCAGCCAGCCGTTGAACCCGCCAACCCGCGACGCCATCGAGCAGGCGCTGCTCAAGTATCAAGTGCTGTTCTTTCGCAATCAGCCGATCGAGCCGGCGCAGCAGGCACGTTTCGCGCATTATTTCGGCGACCTGCACATCCACCCGATCTACCCGAACGTGCCGGAACAACCGGAAGTTCTGATCCTCGACACCGCTGTCACCGACGTGCGTGACAACGCCATCTGGCACACCGACGTGACCTTCCTGCCAACGCCGGCGATGGGCGCGGTGCTCAGCGCCAAGTTGTTGCCGGCGTACGGCGGCGATACCTTGTGGGCCAGCGGCATTGCCGCGTATGAGGCGTTGTCGGCACCGCTGAAAAGCTTGCTTGAAGGCCTGACCGCGACCCACGATTTCACCCGCTCGTTTCCGCTCGAACGCTACGGCAACACGCCCGATGCGCTGGCGCAGTGGGAGGAGGCGCGGCGCAAGAATCCACCGCTGTCACACCCGGTGATTCGCACCCATCCGGTCAGCGGGCGACGTTCGCTGTTCGTCAACGAGGGCTTCACCTCGAAGATCAATGAGCTGTCGGAGACCGAGAGCGAGGCGATCCTGAAGTTTCTCTTCGCCCATGCCACCCGACCGGAATTTACGGTGCGCTGGCGTTGGCAGCAGGACGATATTGCGTTTTGGGACAACCGCGTGACGCAACATTACGCCGTGGATGACTACCGACCGGCGCGGCGAGTAATGCAACGCGCCACGGTGCTGGGCGACGTGCCGTTTTTCCGCTGAGCGCATCGCGAATGGCCCTGGCTTCAGGGAAGCATTCCAGATGTCGCGACAAATTTGATATTCCAGCAAGATATTAATAAATAGCTTCTTATTCCTTAACGAATATAAATCCTCTCCCTATACTCGGTCACGAACAGACACGACGCAGGAGAGCTCCCCATGCGCAACGAATCAATCCGCTACCTGATTGTGCCGGGCTGGCAAGGATCGCCAGATGACCATTGGCAAACCCACTGGCAAAACAGCCTGCCCAACAGCGCCCGGGTCGAGCAAGCCGACTGGCTGACGCCGCGCCGCGAAGACTGGGTCGCGGCCCTGGCCGAAGCGATCGCCGCGGACAGCACGCCGGTAATTCTCATTGCGCACAGCCTCGGCTGCATCACCGTTGCCCATTGGGCGGCCACCGCGCCGCTGCACTACCTGCGTCAGGTACGCGGTGCCTTGCTGGTCGCCCCGGCGGATGTCGAACGCCCGGCCTGTGCTCCGGCGCTGCGCAACTTTGCGCCGATTCCCACCGATTTGCTGCCCTTTCCCAGTCAAGTCGTCGGCTCCGACAACGACGCCGCCGTGAGTGCGCCACGTGCGTTGGAGCTGGCGCGCAACTGGGGCGCCGAGGCGGGGATTCTCGCCGGTGCCGGGCACATCAATGTCAAATCCGGGCACCAGCGTTGGGAGCAGGGGTTTGCTTACCTCTACCGCCTGCAAAACCGCATGGAGCATCACGCCCGCCGGCGCGCCTGATTTCTTTTTTTCAACGCCGCCGCCTCCAGGCGGTTTGGGCGGGAGTCTGCCATGAGTTTCGAAACGTTCGGCCAGCCGTTGCTGACCTTTCCCGATGCGGAAAAAAGCCCCCTGAGCATTCGCGCCAAGGCGCTGGTGTTTGTCGATCCGCGCTCGCGTCAGTTGCGCGAAGAACTCGAACAATTGGCACCGCGCTCGCTTTCCGTATTGATTCGCGGCGAGACCGGCACCGGTAAAGAACTGCTCGCCCGGCATATCCACCGCGCCAGTGATCGCAGCGGTCTGTTCGTCTCGGTCAACTGCGGGGCCATCAGCCCGACCTACGCCGATGCCGAATTGTTCGGCTATGCCGCCGGCAGCTACAGCGGTTCGGCCAGCAGTCGCGCTGGCTGGTTCGGTTCGGCCAATGGTGGCACTTTGTACCTGGATGAAATCGGCGACTTGCCGCTGCCGATCCAGATCAAATTGCTTGCGGCGCTGGAAAATCACGAAGTAACCCGCGTCGGCGCGCCTCAGCCGAGCCCGGTGGATGTCCGTCTGGTCGCAGCGACCAGCATCGATCTGGCCCAGGCTGTGGACGCCGGAAAATTCCACGAGCGGCTCTATCACTACCTCAGCGAGGGCCATCTGGAATTGCCGGCGTTGCGTGCGCGAACCGGCGATATCTTGCCTCTGGCCGAGTATTTCCTCGGCATCTACAGCCAGCGCCTCGCCTTGCCTGTGCCGTTGATCAGCGAAGCGGCGCAGCACGTGCTTGAGCAACATGCCTGGCCGGGCAATACCCGCGAGCTGGAAAACGTCATTCACTTCGCCCTGTTGGTCAGCACTGGCGATGAGATCCTGCCGGAGCATCTCAATCTGCCCGAAGCGTCTGCGCCGCCGCTTCACATCGAACGTCTGGTGAAGCAAATCAACATCGGCGGCAGCGCTGCTGAGCGTAAGGCATTGAAAGAGCTCCTGATTCGCTTGAGCGAGGGGCTGTGACCATTTTGTTCAACATGAACAAAATGGAATATGAAGCTGAATAAACGTTATTGTCCGGGAATAAAAAATCCCGGTATTGTCCGCCTCACGCCAGCGATATCACTTCACTGGCACACGTATTAATGCCGTCGTCGATGACGACCGTGATTTTCGATAAGGACACTGCATGAAAAAGGTTCTGTTGTTTACCGCATTGGCGGCTGCTCTGACGGCTTCTTTCGCCAACGCCGGCGAGAAACTGGTGGTTGCCGCAACGCCGGTGCCACACGCTGAAATCCTTGAGCTGATCAAGCCGACGCTGGCCAAAGAAGGCGTGGATCTGCAAATCAAAGTCTTCACCGACTATGTGCAGCCCAACGTACAGGTTGGCGAGAAGCGTCTGGACGCCAACTACTTTCAGACCCTGCCGTACCTGAACAGCTTCAACCAGGGTAAATACAAGGACGACAAGTCCAAGTACCTGGTGACCGTGCAGGGTGTCCATGTTGAACCATTCGGTGGCTACTCGAGCAAGTACAAGACCCTGGCCGAACTGCCGGACGGCGCGACCATCGCCATCCCCAACGAAGGTAGCAACAGCGGCCGTGCCCTGATCTTGCTGCAGAAGGCCGGCCTGATCGAACTGAAAGACCCGAAAAACGCCGTGGCGACGCCGAAAGACATCGCCAAGAACCCGCATAACTTCAAGTTCAAGGAACTGGAATCGGCGCTGCTGCCACGGGTGCTGAACGAAGTTGATCTGGACATGATCAATACCAACTACGCGCTGGAAGCCAAGCTCAATCCGCAGAAAGACGCGCTGTTGATCGAAGGCGCCGATTCGCCGTACGTGAACTTCCTGGTGGCCCGTGAGGACAACAAGAACAGCGACGCGATCCAGAAACTGGCCAAGGCCCTGACCAGCCCGGAAGTCAAAGCGTTCATCGAGAAGAAGTACAGCGGCGCTGTACTTCCGGCGTTCTGATTCAACGTTTGGGAATCCGCTGCACATATAAAAACGCCGATGACCAGCGATGGTCATCGGCGTTTTTGTGTGTGTTCGATAGAGAGTTTCGCGGTGATCGTTCCCACGCTCCGCGTGGGAATGCAGCCCGGGACGCTCCGCGTCCTATCAACAGCCGAACGCGGAGCGTCCGATGAGGCGTTCCCACGCGGAGCGTGGGAACGATCAAAAAATCGCAGCTTCCGGATTGATGTGTAATACCGGCTGAGCGCTGCGATTTTGATCTGGCCGTTACTTCAGACCCTGCGCTTTCACTGCCCGGCGCAACGCCATCAGCCACTTCACAATATCCTGCGGATCCAGGCGCTGGGGTGCTTTTACGTCAGCCATATTTCTCTTCCTTGTGATGGTTCGGCCGGGAGTCTGGCCAAAAGCTGTTCGTCCTTGGAGGGCTTTCCTGAAAAAAAGATCCTTCCTACAGCGAAAAGGAAAATAGCCTTCTTATTCCTTCCCGGCAAACCCACAGGATAGTTTTTGGGTGATATCAATATGCTTTAACAGTATTTAAGTTCTGGTTTTTATACCTATAAAGTCAGTGGCTGCCGGACAGCCACCCGCTGTCCATGGATTGCATCACCGCCGCTTACCGAGTGGCGTCAGGACGCTTCATGACTTTCGATTACGCGTTTATTCTCAGCACCCTGCCGGCCTTTCTCAAAGCCGTAGGCGTGACGCTGCAGGTCGGATTCATCGCGATCGGCACTTCGCTGCTGGTGGCGCTGCTCAATGCGACGATTCTGGTGTTGCGCACGCCTTATCTGCACAGGCTGGTCGGTGTGTACGTCGAGCTGGCGCGCAATACGCCATTGCTGATCCAGCTGTTTTTCGTTTACTTCGCGCTGCCGGCTCTGGGCATCAAGGTCTCCGGGTTTACGGCAGCGATCATCACCATGACCTTCCTCGGCGGTGCTTATCTCACCGAAGTGCTGCGTGCCGGCGTCGATGCGGTGCCCCAGGCACAACTGGAATCCGGCCGCTCGATCGGCTTGTCCCGCGGTCAATTGCTGCGCTACGTGATCCTGCCGCAAGCGGGAATCCTCAGCCTGCCGTCGCTGTTCGCCAATTTCATATTCCTGCTCAAGGAAACCACCGTAGTCTCGGCGGTGGCGGTGCCGGAAATTCTCTACACCACCAAGAGCTACATTGCGCTCTATTACAAAACCTACGAAATGCTCGCCGTGTTGACGCTGATCTGCGTGTTGTTGTTTCTGCCGCTGTCGCTGCTGCTCAGCCGCCTGGAAAGGAGGCTCCAGCATGGCCAGTTCGGGTCTTGAGTTGCTTTGGGTGTCGTTGCCGCAATTGGCCAAGGGCGCCGGGCAAACCTTGTCGATCTCGTTTCTGAGCATTGCCATCAGTACCGTCGGCGGCGTGCTCTATGGCGTATTGCGCACACTCAATGTGTCTTGGCTCAACGCAATCCTGCGGGTTTACCTGGAGCTGTTCCGGGCGATCCCGGTGCTGGTCTGGTTGTACCTGCTGTTTTTCGGCCTGCCGATTTTCCTTGGCCTGAGCCTGCCGAGCTTCTGGTGTGCGGTGCTGGTGCTGTCGCTGTGGGGTGCCAGCGAAGTCGGCGAAGTGGCGCGCGGTGCGCTGCATTCCCTGCCGCGCGGGCAACGTGAAGCCGGGCTGTCAATCGGCCTGAACGCCGCGCAGCTTTACGGCTACGTGCTGCTGCCGCAGGCGCTCAAACGCATGACGCCACCCACCATCAACGTCTACACGCGGATCATCAAGACCAGTTCGCTGGCGGTGCTGATCGGTGTGGTCGACGTGATCAAGGTCGGTCAGCAGATCATCGAGCGCACCTACGAATCGGTACTGATCTACGGCGCGCTGTTCCTGTTTTTCTTCTTCATCTGCTATCCGCTCTCGGCCGCCTCGCGCGTGCTGGAGCGGCGCTGGACGCAAGCATGAGCGCATTGATCGAGTTTCGCGGTTTCAACAAATTCTACGGCGAGCAACAGGTGCTCAACGGCATTGATCTGCGCGTGCAGAGTGGCGAGGTCATCGTCATTCTCGGCCCCAGCGGCTGCGGCAAAAGTACCCTGCTGCGCTGCCTCAACGGCCTGGAAACGGCGCACAGCGGCAGCATGACATTCGCCGGGCGCGAACTGCTCGACAAGGCCACCGACTGGCGCGACATCCGGCAGCAGATCGGCATGGTGTTTCAGAGTTACCACCTGTTCCCGCACATGAGCGTGCTCGACAATCTGTTGCTCGGTCCGCTCAAGGTGCAAAAGCGTCAGCGTCGCGAAGCGCAACAGCAGGCCGAAGCCTTGCTGGAGCGCGTCGGCCTGCTGGACAAGCGCGATGCGTTCCCGCGTCAGCTCTCCGGCGGTCAGCAGCAACGCATCGCCATCGTCCGTTCGCTGTGCATGAATCCGCGGGTGATGCTGTTCGACGAAGTCACCGCCGCCCTCGATCCGGAAATGGTCAAGGAAGTGCTGCAGGTCATTCAGGGCCTGGCCCGCGAGGGCATGACCCTGTTGATCGTCACCCATGAAATGGCCTTCGCTCGCGCGGTGGCCGACCGCATCGTGTTCATGGATGCCGGGCGCATCCTTGAACAGAACCGCCCCGAGATTTTCTTTACGAACCCGCAAACCGCACGCGCGCAGCAGTTCCTGGAGAAGTTCTCCTTCGTTGCCACACTGCCCAAAACGAATCCGACAAAGGAACTGGAACCGCTATGAAAACTGCCGCTTTTTTAATGCCTCTGCTCAGCCTCGCCTTGCTCGCCGGTTGCGGTAAGACCGAAGCACCGCCCAAACCCAAAGTTGCCAGCGAAAGTGCGGCCCCGGCGGGTTATCTGGACAAGATCAAAGCCCGCGACAAACTGATCGTCGGCGTCTTCACCGACAAGCCACCGTTCGGTTTCGTCGATGAGGCCGGACGCTACGTCGGCTTCGATACCGACATCGGTCGGCGCTTCGCCAAGGACCTGCTCGGCGATGAGAACAAGGTCGAATTCGTGGCCGTGGAACCGGCGAGCCGCATCCCGTTTCTGCAAAGCGACAAGGTCGACCTGATCCTGGCCAACATGACCGTGACCCCGGAGCGCCGGGAAGCGGTGGAATTTACCAACCCGAACCTCAAGGTCGCGGTGCAGGCACTGGTACCGCAGGGCAGCTCGGTGAAAAAACTCGATGACCTGGCGACCCGCACCACCATTGTCACGACCGGCACCACGGCGGATATCTGGCTGACCAAAAACCACCCGGACTGGAAGCTGCTCAAGTTCGAGAAAAATTCCGAGTCGCTGCAAGCTTTGGCCAACGGTCGCGGCGATGCCTATGCGCAGGACAATCTGGTGCTGTTCAGTTGGGCCAAGCAGAACCCGGGCTATCGCGTGCTGGAGGAAAAGCTCGGGGCAGAAGCGCCGATTGCGCCGGCGGTGAAGAAGGGCAATGTCGAGTTGCGTGATTGGGTCAACGCTGAGCTGGCGAAGCTTGGGGAAGAGAAGTATCTGCTCAAGCTGTATGACCAATATGTGCGCAAGGAGCTGAGTGATGACACCCGGCCTGAGAGTGTGATTGTCGAAGGCGGCAAGTGGCAGGGTTAGTTGACCGTTCATTCCCACGCTCCGCGTGGGAATGCCTCTGGGGACGCTCCGCGTCCAGTGACGCGGAGCGTCACGGGCTGCATTCCCACGCGGAGCGTGGGGACGATCAGAGCGGGGTTAGTCAGGCCAATGCCACGCCGGTTCATCCAGCACCCTCTGCCCGACAATCCCGGTCTGCCCCAGCGTCTTCTCCAGCACGATGCAGTTGCAATCCGGATCTTCCTGCAACGCCGAGATCAATCGCCGCGCATGGGACACCACCCACACCTGGCACTGCTGCGACGCGCGGATGATCAGGCGTGCCAGCGCCGGCAGCAGATCCGGATGCAGGCTGGTTTCCGGTTCGTTCAGCACCATCAGTGTCGGTGGTCGCGGTGTCAGCAATGCCGCGACCAGCAGCAGGTAACGCAACGTGCCGTCTGACAATTCCGCCGCCGATAACGGCCGCAGCAAGCCTTCCTGATAAAACTCGATGGCAAAACGGCCACCGGCCAACGGCGCGATGTTCAAGCGCGCGCCGGGGAACGCATCGCTGATTGCCGCCTGTAGCGCTTCCGGATCGCCGATTTCGATAATCGTCTGCAACGCCGCTGCCAGGTCTCTGCCGTCGTGATGCAGCACCGGCGTGCGGGTGCCCAGTTGTGGCTGACGCACCGGTGCGTCGGCGTCGCTGCGAAAGTGATCGTAAAAGCGCCAGCGACGGATGAACTCGCGCATTTGAAGGACCTCCGGCGAACCGCGCAGACTGCCGACCTGATCGAACAGGCTGTCGAAGTCCGGCGTGTGCTGCGCCAGTACCTCCCACGTGCGCTCGGCGCGGGCGCGGACCATCGGGCCGTTGCGGTCGACCAGCAGGCTCGCGGGGCGAAACACGGGGCCTGCCCAGATGCATTCGCGCTTGATTTGCGGATCGAGTGAAAAACAGGACTGGCTTGGTTCCGGCAGACCCAGACTGATCGAATAACTGAAGTCTTCCCCGGCAAACCCCAGGCGCAGACGTTTCACGCTCTGGCGAACCGTGGACTGGATGGCCACCTCGCCGCTGCGCATGCGCCGGCTGAGGGTTTCCGGCCCGGCCCAGAACGTCGAATCCAGCCCGCCTTCGCGAGCCAGCGCATTGACCACGCCACCCTGCGCGGTTTCCGCCAGCAGGCGCAAGGCCCGGTAAAGGTTGGACTTGCCACTGCCGTTGGGCCCGGTGATCAGGTTCAGCCGGCCCAGTGGAATCACCAATTTATTGATCGAGCGGTAATTGGCCACCGCCAGAGTGTTGAGCATGAAATCCTTCTCCGCATACGCTGAATCCGTCACACGATACCCGTGTCGGAGCTGGCGAAGGCTGCGATCTTTTGATGTTGTTTTCAATAAGATCAAAAGATCGCAGCCTGCGGCAGCTCCTGCAGATATAAATCTGGTATTAGGACGGGCAAGCGTGGAACCCTGTTCTAAGCTCTGAAGTCGTATCGTCTCGACAGCAGCATTACAGGCCAAGGAGTGTGCATGGCGGGTCCCGGATTGAAAGTGCTGATGGCGTTGAGCGCCATGGCGTTGCTCACCGCTTGCGGCGACAAGAAACCTGCTCAGGAATACTTGCCTAGGGTCTTTGTGCAAGAGGTCGAACCGGCGAACTACGCCGCAGCGGTGACCCTCACCGGTGATGTGCAGGCACGCGTGCAGACGCAATTGTCATTTCGCGTTGGCGGCAAGATCATCCAGCGCATGGTCGACGTCGGCGACCGCGTCACCGCCAAACAGGTGCTGGCCAGACTCGATCCGAAAGATCTGCAGACCAACGTTGATTCCGCCCAGGCCCAGGTCGTCGCCGAACAGGCCCGCGTGAAGCAGGCAGCGGCGGCGTTCGTCCGTCAGCAAAAACTCCTGCCCAAGGGCTACACCAGCCAAAGCGAATACGATTCGGCACAAGCGGCGTTGCGCAGCAGCCAGAGCGCATTGAGCGCGGCGCAGGCGCAATTGGCCAATGCCAGGGACCAGCTCAGCTATACCGCATTGATCGCCGATGCGCCGGGGATTATCACCGAGCGCCAGGCCGAAGTGGGTCAGGTGGTGCAGGCCACCGCACCGATCTTCAGCCTGGCCCGTGATGGCGACCGCGACGCAGTGTTCAACGTTTACGAATCGCTGCTCGCCGAGCGCCCGGCAGAGCGTTCGATTGTGGTCAGCCTGCTCGATAATCCGCAGATCAAAACCACCGGCACAGTGCGCGAGATTACCCCGGCGGTATCGGCGCAATCGGGCACCGTGCAGGTCAAGGTCAGCCTCGACAAACTGCCGCCGGGCATGCAGCTCGGTTCAGTGGTGAGCGCCACGGCCAAAGGCTCGGGCAAATCGGCGGTCGAGCTGCCATGGTCGGCACTGACCAAGAACATCAGCGCGCCGGCCGTTTGGATGGTCGATGGCAACGGTGAAGCGCAATTGCACAACGTCACGGTTGGCCGCTACCTGACCGGCAAAGTCATCATCAGCGAGGGTCTCAAGGGCGGTGAAAAAGTCATCGTCGCCGGTGGGCAATTGCTGCACCCGGGGATGAAAGTCGAAATCGCCGAAAACACCTACAAGGATTTGCAACCGGGAGCGCAACCATGAAGCGTTTCGGGCTGTTGTGCATGGCGCTGATACTCACCGCCTGCTCGGAAAAGGAAGCCGCGCCGGAGCCGGTGCGGCCGGTGCTGTCGGTCAAGGTCGAAGCCTTGAGCGAGGAAAATCTCGGCCGCTTTGCCGGGAGCATCCAGGCGCGCTACGAAAGCAATACCGGTTTCCGCGTCGGCGGGCGTATCGCCAGTCGTAACGTCGATGTCGGCGCCGAGGTGCAGAAGGGCACGTTGCTTGCGACCCTCGATCCGTCCGATCAGCAAAACCAGTTGCGCTCGGCTCAGGGCGATCTGGCCAGGGTCCAGGCGCAACTGATCAACGCGCAAGCCAGTGCACGGCGGCAGCAGGCGCTGTTCGATCGCGGCGTCGGCGCCCAGGCGCAACTGGACGTTGCCAACACGGATCTGAAAACCACCCAGGCTTCTCTGGACCAGGCCCGCGCGGCGGTCAACCAGAGCAAGGACCAACTCAGTTACACCGAACTGCGTGCCGACCACAAAGCGGTGGTCACCGCTTGGAACGCCGAGGCCGGGCAGGTGGTGACGGCGGGGCAGCAAGTGGTGACGCTGGCGCAACCGGACATCAAGGAGGCGGTGATCGACCTGCCCGACACGCTGGTCGATCAGCTTCCCGACGACGTGGTGTTTTCGGTCGCTGCACAGCTCGACCCGAGCATCCACACCACGGCGATCATCCGCGAGATCGAACCCCAGGCACAGAGCGCCACGCGTACCCGCCGCGCACGTCTGACCCTGACCGATACACCGGACGGTTTTCGCCTCGGCACCGCAATCAGTGTGACCCTCAGCTCAGCGATCAAACCGCGTATCGAGTTACCCGCCACGGCGTTGCAGGAGGTCGAGGGCAAAGCGCGGATCTGGGTGATCGATACCCAGAGCAAAACCGTCAGCCCTCGCGACGTCACGGTCATCAGCCGCACCGACAGCAGCGTGGTACTGGCCGGCGGTGTGAAGGATGGCGAGCGCGTGGTCAGCGCCGGCGTCAACAGTCTCAAACCCGGACAATCGGTAAAACTTGACGAGGACAGTCAATGAAAGGCTCTTTCAACCTCTCCGAATGGGCCCTCAAGCATCAGTCATTCGTCTGGTATCTGATGTTCGTCGGATTGCTCATGGGGGTTTTTTCCTACTTCAATCTGGGCCGCGAAGAAGACCCGTCGTTCACCATCAAGACCATGGTGATCCAGACCAAGTGGCCGGGCGCGACTCAGGAGGAAACCCTCAAGCAGGTCACCGATCGCATCGAGAAAAAACTCGAAGAGCTCGATTCCCTCGACTACGTGAAAAGCTACACGCGCCCCGGCGAATCGACGGTGTACGTGTACCTGCGCGACACCACCAGTGCCAAGGACATCCCGGAAATCTGGTACCAGGTGCGCAAGAAAATCGACGACATTCGCGGCCAGTTTCCCCAGGGGATTCAAGGGCCGGGCTTCAACGATGAGTTCGGTGACGTGTACGGCTCGGTGTACGCCTTTACCGCCGACGGCCTGACGATGCGCCAATTGCGCGATTACGTGGAACAGGCGCGGGCCGAGATTCGCAATGTGCCGGGGCTGGGCAAGATCGAAATGGTCGGCCAGCAGGACGAAGTCATTTACCTGAATTTCTCCACCCGCAAACTGGCCGCGCTGGGGATTGATCAGCGCCAGGTTGTGCAAAGCCTGCAATCGCAGAACGCCGTGACCCCGGCCGGGGTGATCGAGGCCGGTCCCGAGCGGATTTCCGTGCGCACCTCGGGCCAGTTCGCTTCGGAAAAGGATCTGGCCGAGGTCAACCTCAAGCTCAATGATCGTTTTTATCGTCTGGCTGATGTCGCCGATATCAGCCGTGGCTACGTCGATCCGGCAACGCCGGAATTTCGTTTCGACGGCAAGCCGGCCATTGGTCTGGCGATAGCCATGCAAAAGGGCGGCAACGTTCAGGAGTTCGGCAAGGCTTTGCACGCGCGCATCGACCAACTCACCGCGGACTTGCCGGTAGGCGTCGGCGTGCACACCGTGTCCGATCAGGCGGTGGTGGTCGAAGAGGCAGTGGGCGGCTTCACCAGCGCCTTGTTCGAAGCGGTGATCATCGTGCTGGTGGTGAGCTTCATCAGCCTCGGCGTACGTGCCGGTCTGGTGGTGGCCTGCTCGATCCCGCTGGTGCTGGCGATGGTGTTTGTGTTCATGGAATACAGCGGCATCACCATGCAGCGGATTTCCCTCGGCGCGCTGATCATCGCCCTTGGTCTGCTGGTGGACGACGCGATGATCACCGTGGAAATGATGGTCACGCGCCTGGAAATGGGCGAGAGCAAGGAGCAGGCGGCGACGTTCGCCTACACCTCGACGGCCTTCCCGATGCTCACCGGTACGCTGGTGACCGTCGCCGGTTTCGTGCCCATCGGCCTCAATGCCAGCTCCGCCGGTGAATACACCTACACCTTGTTTGCGGTGATCGCGGTGGCGATGATCGTCTCGTGGGTGGTGGCGGTGTTCTTTGCGCCCGTGATTGGTGTGCACATCCTCAGCGCCAATGTGAAGCCGCACGCTGCCGAGCCGGGTCGCGTTGGCCGAGCGTTCAATGGCGGTCTGTTGTGGGCCATGCGCAACCGCTGGTGGGCCATCGGCGTCACCGTGCTGTTGTTCGTGCTGGCGGTGTTTTGCATGCGCTTTGTGCAGAACCAGTTCTTCCCGGCCTCGGACCGTCCGGAGATTCTGGTTGACCTGAACCTGCCGCAAAACGCTTCGATCGACGAAACCCGCAAAGCAGTGGACAAGCTCGAAGCGACCCTCAAGGGCGATCCGGACATCGTGCGCTGGAGCACTTACATCGGCCAGGGCGCGATCCGTTTCTACCTGCCCCTCGACCAGCAATTGCAAAACCCGTACTACGCGCAACTGGTGATCGTCAGCAAGGATTTCGAAGCGCGCGAGGCGTTGAGTCAGCGCCTGCGCGAGCGTCTGCACAAAGACTTCGTCGGCATCGGCAGCTACGTGCAGGCGCTGGAAATGGGCCCGCCAGTGGGCCGCCCGATCCAGTACCGGGTCAGCGGCAAGGACGTCGATCAGGTGCGCAGGCACGCCATCGATCTGGCGACCGAACTGGACAAAAACCCGCACATTGGCGAGATCATTTACGACTGGAACGAGCCGGGCAAGGTCCTGCGCATCGACATTGCCCAGGACAAGGCACGCCAGCTCGGGCTGTCCTCCGAAGACGTGGCGAACCTGATGAACAGCATCGTCAGCGGCGCACCCTTGACACAGGTCGATGACGACATCTACCTGATCAACGTCGTCGGCCGTGCGGTGGATGCCGAGCGCGGGACGCCGGAGACGCTGCAAAACCTGCAAATCGTCACGCCGAGCGGCACCTCGATTCCGCTGCTGGCGTTCGCCACCGTGCGCTATGAACTGGAGCAGCCGCTGGTGTGGCGCCGCGATCGCTTGCCGACCATCACCATCAAGGCGTCAGTGCGTGACGAGATCCAGCCGACCGATCTGGTGAAACTGCTCAAGCCGTCGATTGACGCCTTCGCGGCCAAATTGCCGGTCGGTTACAAGGTCGCCACGGGCGGTACGGTCGAGGAAAGCGGCAAGGCCCAGGGGCCGATTGCCAAGGTCTTGCCGTTGATGCTGTTTCTGATGGCGACCTTCCTGATGATCCAGTTGCACAGCGTGCAGAAGATGTTCCTGGTGGCCAGTGTCGCGCCGCTGGGACTGATTGGCGTGGTGCTGGCGCTGGTGCCGACCGGTACGCCGATGGGTTTTGTGGCGATCCTGGGGATCCTCGCGCTGATCGGCATCATCATCCGCAACTCGGTGATTCTGGTGACGCAGATCGATGAGTTCGAACAGAAAGGCTATGCGCCCTGGGATGCGGTGGTGGAAGCGACTGAACACCGGCGCCGGCCGATCCTGCTGACCGCGGCGGCCGCGAGCATGGGCATGATCCCGATCGCCCGGGAAGTGTTCTGGGGGCCGATGGCCTACGCCATGATTGGCGGGATCGTGGTGGCAACGCTGCTGACGCTGTTGTTTCTGCCGGCGCTGTATGTGGCCTGGTACAAGATCCGCGAACCGCAGAAGGACGAGCAGGCGGCGCGGTGATGGCGGGCCACGCATCTTTGGGAATGGTCTGACTTACAGCAGCAACGGCTTGGGTTAACGTCCCTCCTTCATTTGAGGAGGGACGTCCGATGTCGACCGTTGCTGGCTGCTTGCGCCATCTCCTGCTGCTGGCTGGCCTGAGTCTGTCGCCGTCATCGCTGGCCGAAGTCCTGCTGGAAAACGCGCTGTGGCGAGTCGCGGTCGATCCGGCGACATTGGCGGTACGTGTCGAACCCACCGGTCGCCCCGCCGTGCAGGCCTCGACCGGTGGGCTGCGGCACACGGTCAGCCAACTGAACAGGCGCGACAACCGCCTCGACTGGCAGTGGGATGGAGGTGTCTGGGCGCTCAGTGTCGAGCTGGACCAACGCGAGGTGTCGTTCTCGATCACCGCGCGGACGCCTTCCGAACTCGAGTTTATGCATCAGCCCGGCAGTGCGATGGGCCAGGCACTGATCTGGCCGCTCGCCGAAGGGCATTACGTGCCCCGTGGCGATCCCGTCTGGCGCCGGTTCCTGATCAACCAAGGCGTGCTCGATACCACCCAGGACCTGAGCCTGCCGCTGTGGGGGATGGCGCATGCCGGGTTCAGCCTGCACTGGCTGATGACCGAGCCTTATAACAATCAGCTGCGCTTCACTGCGGACGGCGATGCGCTGGCGTTATCGGCGCGGCACCGCTTCACCTCGCTTGAACCCTCAAGGCCGCTGACGTTCCGCCTGTTTCTCGGCGCTGGCGAACCGTTGGCCGGCGCCCGACGCTACAAGCAATGGCTGATCGACAGTGGCCAGTACGAAACCTTGCAGGACAAGCTCGCGAAAACCCCGCAGGCCCGCAAGCTGCTGGGCGCCAGCCACGTCTACTTGTGGGGCAACGGCCTGTTGGGGCCGGACGACGTGCGCAATTGGCCGCTGCTGCTCGCCCGTTTGCGTGGTTCGGCGCCGCTTGCCGGCGAGCTGCGCGCCGCAATGGATGCTGAAGCGCTGCGACTGATCGCGAGCGAGACCTTGCTCAACCGCTATCAGCAGAGCCTGCTGTTGCGTAGCCTCAACCAGGCATTGAACACCCAGGCACGCAAGACCTGGCAGGCTCAA
Organism: Pseudomonas hamedanensis; assembly: GCF_014268595.2. Taxonomy (NCBI): domain Bacteria; kingdom Pseudomonadati; phylum Pseudomonadota; class Gammaproteobacteria; order Pseudomonadales; family Pseudomonadaceae; genus Pseudomonas; species Pseudomonas hamedanensis. The sequence goes on along the minus strand of NZ_CP077091.1, from coordinate 3,900,880 downwards.
GCGGTCCCGGACATGTCGGCGCTGGTCAACAGTTACGCCGAGGTGCGCGCGCAACTGGCCAGTGCCTTGGCGAATGCGCTGACGTCCGACTCGACGCGCTGGGGCAGTACCTTGTCGCAACGTACCATCCAGCAACTGCAGGACGCCGGGCTGTCGCGTTTGTGGTTGGGACTCGGCGAAGGCTGGGAGGGCGGGCTGTGGCATCCGCAAGCGGTTCGCGCTGGGGTAAAGGCGGGCTATCTGATCGCGCCGTACGACTCTTACGAGACAGCGTTGCGCGGTGACGAAAACCCGGACTGGACCACTGCGCACCTGGGCGACCGGGCAAACCGCGATTGCGCAATTGTGTTGGAGGGCGGTGCGCTGAAACGCGGTTTTCAACAGGCGGGCCACTACACCGATCCGCGGTGCGTGCGACCGCTACTGGAGCAACGCGTGCGCGCCATTCAGCAGGCTGCCGGGTTCAACAGCTGGTTTCTTGATGCTTACGCCGCGGGCATGGTGTTCGACAGCTATCGTTCCGACGCGCCCCTGACCCAGGCGCAGAACGCCGAAGGCAATGTCGCGGCCTCCCGCTGGCTCAACGAAACCCTGCGAGTGCCGAGCGGTTCCGAGGGCGGCAACGCGACCACCGCCCGTGGCCTGCTGTTTGCCCATGGCATGCAGACGCCGGTGATCGGTTGGGGCGATGGCGAGATGCAAGAACCCGGCTCGCCGTTCTTCGTCGGTCAGTGGTATCCACCGGAACAACCGGCAGTGTTCTTCAAGCCGGTGCCGGTGAAGGCGTCGTATCGGCGCATTCACTTTGAACCCGAGAACCGGTTACCGCTGTACCAAACGGTGTTTCACGGATCGATCATTACTAGCCATCACTGGCTGTTCGACAGCCTGAAATTGAGCAACGTGCGCATCGAAAACGAACTCGCGCAGCTGCTCTACAACGTGCCACCGCTGTATCACCTGAGTGCAACGACGCTTGCGCAGCGGTTGCCGTTGATTGCGCGTCAGGAGCGGTTTTTCCGTCCGCTGCACGAGCGACTGGCGACCCAGGCGCTCAGTGCTTTCGAATGGCTGAGCGAGGACAGAAAAGTGCAGCAGACGACGTTCGAGGACGGCACGCGACTGATCGCCAACTTTGACGCCGTCCCGCGTGAACTGGAGGGGCAGACGCTGCCCGGGCATAGCGTGACGGCGCTGACACCGCAAGGTTCGGTCAGCCGTTACGAAGCGCTCGCCGCGCCGTGAATCAGACCTTGCGCCAGACGCTGGCCAGCCACGGCTGCTGCTCGCGGGGCAGCCCGGCGGGACGGTAATAGTGCTCCAGTTCGACGAACCCGGCATCCGTCAGCAATCGACGCCAGGCTTCAAGGTCGTGGTAGGCGCCGTATCGCGGGCCGTTCCAGCCCTCACGATTGTCCCCGCGCGGATTGGAACTGAACAACACGCCATCGGCTTTCAGCGTGCCGTGCAATTGCTTGAGCACCTGCGGCAACGCCTGCGACGGCACATGAAACAGCGTGGCGTTGGCGAAGACGCCGTCGAAGCGCGCGGTCGGCAAGTCCAGCTTGAGAAAGTCCTGCTGCCAGACCTCGCAACCGCTGTCCTCACGGGCCATCCGCGCGAATTCCAGCGAACCGTCGAGACCGACGGCGACATGCCCCATTCGCGTGAACGTCTGCAAGTCGCGCCCCGGGCCGCAGCCGAAATCGAGGATCGTGAACGGCGCCTGCGCCCTGATGTGGCGCAGCAACGCATCGATGTTCTGGCTGACGTCGTGGTCGCGGGTGCCTTCACGGAAGTCTTCGGCCACTGAGTTGTAGTGGCTCAGGGTCGTGGCGGTAATCTGTTCGAGGTCGGTAGGCGTCTGTTTCATGATCGGGGCTGTGTCGGCGAAGTCAGGCCTGACTATAAGCGTTTTCGCGCTTGAAAGATCGCCGACTTGGGCAGCGCCAACGGGGCCCTTGCAAGCTCTGCTGGCGCTGCCCGGGTCTGCGATCCTCAGGGCCGGTTTCAGTTGCGCTTCATCTCCAGACAGTCGATCGAGCGATCGACCATCGCCTTGGCCATCTCCAGCAAATGCCAGACCGAGAACACCATGGCCCGATCTTCGCCTCCGAGATGATCGCCACACTGGTGCACAGTCACCGAGGCGCAGCGCAGCAGGTCGGCGACATACAACTGGGCGTCCTCCAGCGATACATCATTGCTGATGCTGTACACGCGTTTTTGCCCTGGCAGGTTCATGGGGTTGCCGGCCAGATGGGTGTCCACTGCTCGGCAAAGGGCGGAGCGATCCTTGAGCAGATCCGCAGTAAAGTTCTGGTGAGAGGCAAGGTTGAACGGAGGATCGGGAAGATGTTTTTCCATAGGTAAACTCCTGACTTCAAGTGGGAGCCAACCATTTCGCGACTAAACGAGCAGGCGGCGGCTGCACGCGGGTCAGTCGCTGATCACAAGCACCGGCGCACTTGAAAGTGCCCCGCGCACAGCTGCCATCCATCAGATGAAAACTCTCTGCTGATGTCAGGTCTGACTGCACGCCCAGCGAATCCGAGCGACTACACCCGGTCACTGCCGAGCAGTGACGGTCGGAGATTAGCTACGGGATATTTCGGGTACAAGCGTCGAAAATAATCTAGGAATCGTCCTGCAAAGGGCGGTGGTCATGCCCGGTGAAACGGAAAATTACCTGTGGGAAATCTCTGGTTTTCACCAAGGATCTTGCCTTTTATTCGTAACAGCGACGTCATCAGACGAGTTCAGTGGCCATGAGCCATCGCGGTGCACGCAGCTTAGCACCTGTTAGTTCTTACAGTATCGAACCAAGGAAAACCGGCTCAGTATGGGGACACTGACCCGAGGACTCGCGTAGCCGTGAACACTCGCCGCGACACCACCACGCCGACCTTGTCGGTCATTGACCCGCGCGCATTGGCAATTCGTAGCGTTGCCTATTGTCGGCATCCGGACAAACCCGACATCGACGCGCGCATCACCCGCCAGGTGTTTGATAACGCGGGGCGTCAGGTGGCGTCGTGGGATCCGCGGTTGTGGGGCGTTGCGCCGAAGCCGAATCTGACCACAAGCTACGCATTGAGTGGCCAGGCATTGTTCACAGACAGCGTTGACGCTGGCTGGCAGGTGCGGCTGTTGAATGAAGCGGGTTCGATGTGTTCTGGCTGGGATGCGCGCGGCAGCCAGAGTCTTCGCCAATACGATGATCTGCAGCGTCCGCTGGCGCTGACTGAGCAAGCGCATGAGGGGCAGTCCTGCGTGGTCGAGCGCTGGACTTATGGCAGCGCCACGGATGATTGCGCCCAGCACAATCAATGCGGCCGTCCGATCCGCCACGATGACCCTGCCGGCAATCGGCATTTCAATGACTACGGCCTCGGCGGCGCAGTGCTGGTGGAGTCGCGACGTTTTTTGATTGAGCTGGAGACGCCTGACTGGCCAATCGAACCCGATCGGCGGGATGACTACCTCGAGAAAACAACCTACGTCACCCGGCAGACTTTCAATCCGACAGGCGACTTGCAGCATCACACCGACGCGATGGGCAACATCAGCACGCAGCACTACAACGTGGCCGGGCAATCTTGCGCAACCTGGCTGTTGCAGGCCGGCGACGGCAGGCAGCCGACGTGTCTGGTCAGTGCCATTCGCTACAACGCGCAGGGTCAGATCGAAAGTGAGACGGCCGGCAACGGCGTCATCGCCCGTGCCGAATACAGCCGCGATGACGGCCGGTTGCTCAGACTGCTCGCCAGTATCGGCGCGCGACCTGCGTTGCAGGATCTGAATTATGTCTACGATCCGGTTGGCAACATCATCAGCCTGGAAGACAAGACTCAAGTCGTGTCCTGGTTCAACAATCAGCGAATCGCTCCGGTCAGTCGGTATCGCTACGACAGCCTTTATCAGCTGGTCGAGGCCAGCGGCTGGGAGGTCAGCAAGCCGAGCCATGGCCCGGCATTGCCGGATCTGCTGCCAACGCCGCTGGACCCCAATCAACGGCGCAACTACACGCAGAAATTCGATTACGACGCAGCGGGTAATCTGATCACCCGCCACCACAGCGGTGCGACGGGGTTTTCGATGTACACCTCCCATCACAGCAATCGGAGCCTGGCGCAGCGCGACGATGGTTCTTTGCCCGGGGAAGCGGAGATAGCGCTGGGGTTTGATGCGGCGGGTAGTCAGTTGGAGTTGCAACGTGGTCAGGCCATGACGTGGAATGTCCGTAATGAGCTAACTCGGGTTGCGCTGGTCAACCGCGGGAATAAGACCGATGACTACGAATGTTATCGCTGCAGTGAACCGGGTCATCGGCTGCGCAAGACCCATGTCATTCAAGCATCCGGGAAGATGCGTCGAGCGGAAGTGCGCTATCTCCCGAACCTTGAGGTCCACCGCGGGGCGGATGGTCGAGAATGGCATGTGATCAGTGTCGAGACAGGGCTTAATCAGGTGCGCCTGCACTATTGGCCTGATGGCGATGAAATTGATCAGCAGCGTTATAGCCTTGGCGATCATCTCGGCTCCAGCACTTTGGAATTGGATGAGTCTGCCGGGCTTCTCAGTCAGGAGCACTTTTACCCGTATGGCGGTACGGCGTGCTGGGCAGGCAGAGATGCACTGACGGTAAAGCACAAGACAACCCGTTATTCGGGCCGGGAATTCGACGCTACCGGACTTTATTACTATGGATATCGATACTACGCGCCATGGCTGCAGCGCTGGATATGTCCCGACCCGGCAGGAAAGGCTGATGGGCTGAATCGCTATACGATGGTGGGAAATAACCCTGTCGGCTTTTACGACTGGCAAGGCACGGTAAAAATTCCGGCAGATATTTTCATCGGCGATATCGTCAACCCTATGGCCAAGAGCATTGGGACGGGATGGTTTGAAGAACTAATCTGGAACGACGAAGCACAATCGTTCGCGAGCACCGGCGTGGTTTATGGGCGGGGTATGCAAGTTTACGAGGGAGAGTCCTCAGTCTGGAGACCGACTGCATTCGGTGATGCAGTAGCCCTGTTCCGCGATCAAACCGGGAGGCTTCGTCTCTTTGCCAATATGTATCAACAACATATGGGCATACAGCCGGGTATGGGGTTGCCAGAGTTTGCGGGCATATTGAAAATCGATCCGCTGAACCCCGCAGGATTTTCCATCGACAATAGTTCTGGCCATTACAAGCCGGAACCTTCTGTTGGCCATGAAGCGCTGGTTGGTGAAATCGCACCGGCCCAGTCGGTCAGATTTGCCACGATTCCTGAAAGCCTGGGTTTTGGTTCGGCACTGCGAATGGATTCGATTGATTCCCCCGAGCAGTATTCAATTCTTGTCAATCGATTCAAACACGATTATCGAGGCCTTATCGGATACTTGAAGGAGCATGGTGTATGGGAGGCTGCCAAGGCGCTTTGGGAAAACAGTAAAGCGCTTGGCCTCATCTTCGAGATGGACGCGACAGGGCTGAGCGCTCAGGAAATCTATATGAAACGTTCCGTGCTGGCGACCGAACCTGTATCGGCGCCCATGTCGTCCTCACTGACCGTAAGCAATCCAGAGCCATCCACCCAACCCAAAACCAGCAAATCCTCCTTTTTCCAGCGTTTGTTTTCTCGCTAACCTTTGCTGCGGTGAATGCTATCAGCGCAAGAGGGCAGCATTCCCTTGCGCTGATTAAGTATGGACTCAACGCTTGTTCAACCCCCGCGCCAACCGATCCCCACCCAACTGGATCACCGCCACTAACGCCACCAGCAACACGATCACCGTCAACATGATCTGGCTGTCAAAACGTTGATAGCCGTAGCGATAAGCGATATCACCCAAACCGCCCGCACCAATCGCACCGGCCATGGCCGAGGAGTTGATCATCGTCACCAGGGTGATGGTGAAACCACCGACAATCCCCGGCAACGCCTCAGGCAGCAACACATGCCAGACGATGTGCCAGCGCCGGCAGCCCATCGCTTGCGCGGCCTCGATCAGACCATGGTCTACCTCGCGCAGACTGACTTCGGCAATCCGTGCAAAAAATGGCGTCGCGGCAATGGTCAGCGGCACCACCGCCGCCCACACACCGTAAGTGGTGCCGACGATCAACCGGGTGAACGGAATCAGCGCAACCATCAGAATCAGGAACGGGATTGAGCGGAACAGATTGACGAAGGCGCCCAGCGCACGGTTCAACAGCGGCGCCTCGTAGATGCCGCCCTTGTCGCTGGTGACCAGAATCACTGCCATGGGAATCCCCACCAGCAGCGCGATCAGTGAAGACACGCCGACCATCAAAAACGTATCGATAAAGCCCTGCAGCAAGCGATCAAACCACATAGCCCAGTACCTCCACCCGTTGCGCCCACTGCCCGGCGCTTTCACGTAATTGTCCGGCGTCGAGCGATGAGCCGCTGACGGCCAACAACAGTTGCCCGAGCGCATGGCCCTGAATTCGTTCAACGCCGCCCTGAAGCAACTTCACCCGGCCACCGAGCGCCGCAAATAATGCGGCCAGATCCGGTTCATCAGCGGCACTGCCAGTGAACTGCAAGCGCAACACCACAGCCGCTTCGCAAGAGGTTGGCTGCGTCAGCAAACGGCTCTGCAACTCCTCCGGCAACGCGTGTTGCAGCGGTGCGAGCAAGGTCTGGCTGACCTCGTGCTGCGGATTGCCAAACACTTCCCAGACCGGGCCTTGCTCGACGATACGGCCGTGCTCAAGCACGACCACGCGGTCGCAGATTTCACGGATCACCGCCATTTCATGGGTGATCAAGACGATGGTCAGACCCAGGCGTTTGTTGATCTCGCGCAGCAGGCCGAGGATCGATTGCGTGGTTTCCGGATCCAGCGCTGAAGTGGCTTCGTCGCACAGCAAAATGTCCGGGTCATGCACCAGCGCGCGGGCGATGCCGACCCGCTGCTTCTGCCCGCCCGACAGTTGCGCCGGATAGGCCTTGTGCTTGCTTTGCAGGCCAACCAGCTCGAGCAATTCGCGGACCTTTTTCTCGCGTTGCTCTTTCGGCACCCCCGCCACTTTCAGCGGCAATTCGACGTTTTGCCAAACGGTCTTGGCCGACATCAGATTGAAATGCTGGAAGATCATCCCGATACGCCGGCGCAATGCGACGAGTCGGTCTTCATCGAATTTGCCGATGTCCACCTGATCGATCAACACCCGGCCCGAGGTCGGTTGTTCGAGACGATTGATCGTGCGGATCAGCGACGATTTGCCAGCGCCGCTGCGGCCGATGATGCCGAACACCTCACCGCGCTGAATCGCCAGATCGATGCCCTGCAATGCCGCGACCGGGCCTTGCCCACCGTTATAGGTTTTGCCCAGGCCGATGAAGCGCACATGGGCGCGATTGAGTTCAGGATGAAGCTCGGTCTTTTCAGCGTTGTGTGGCTCTGGAATGGCCAGTCGCCGTTGGATCGCGGCCGTCATGCTCAGCTTTCCCAGCCGGCTTGATACAGCTTGCCGTGGGCCTTATCCAGCGCCGCGCGCACCACCGGTGAATGCTGGTAGATGTCGACGAACTTGATCAGGCGCGGGTCGGTTTTGCTTTTCGGCTGGATGACGAACTGAATCACGTATTCCTTGTGGTCGAGACCGTCGAACAGCAGTGCCGAGCCAGCATCGAAGGTCTTCGCCAAACGAATGTAGGCCGGATAACCCTGGACCAGATCGGCATCGTCATAGGCGCGCACCAGTTGCACGGCTTCGACTTGCAGAATCTTGATCTTTTTCGGGTTGGCGACGATGTCATCCTCGGTGGCTTTGTAGCCCACCCCCGGTTTCAGCGTGATCAACCCGGCCTTGGCCAGCAGTTGCAGGCCGCGACCGCTGTTGATCGGGTCGTTGGCGATGGCGACGCTGGCGCCTTCGGGCAGTTCATCGAAGCTTTTGTATTTCTTTGAGTACAGGCCGACGTTGTTGATGATTCCCGGTGCGAACGGCACCAGGTCAAAACCTGACGCGGCTTTGGCGTTTTCCAGAAACGGGATGTGCTGGAAATAATTCACGTCGATGTCGCCGGCGGCGAGGCTGACGTTGGGCGCGATCCAGTCGGTGAATTCCACCAGTTCGACTTTCAGACCTTGTTTGGAGGCCTCCTCGACGGCGGCTTCCAGAGGGATGGCAAACGCGGCGGTGGTGCCGATTTTCAGCGGTGCATCGGCGGCGAATACCGCCGAACTGAACAGGCCGAAGGCCAGGGCCAGTGCTTTGACTGGGTGGGACAGGAGTTTCTGGGTCATGATGGTTTTTCCAGTCAGTGCATGAATTTGTGGTGTCTGGGCGGGCCTCTTCGCGAGCAGGCTCGCTCCTACATTTGGAATGCGTTCCCCTTGTAGGAGTGAGCCTGCTCGCGAAGCTTTTAATGTCTGTACGAAGATCCGGTGTGTTGCTCAGGTAACTGCGCCCCCGCGTGAAACAACTTCTCGCGCAAGGTGCCACTGTCATACGCGGTCTTGTACGACCCGCGCCGCTGCAGCTCCGGAATCACCAGCTCGATAAAGTCGACGTAGCTCTCCGGGGTCACAATGCGGGTCAGGTTGAAGCCGTCGAGACCGGTTTCGGCGATCCACGCTTCCAGCTCATCGGCGACTTGCCCGGGCGAGCCGACCACGGTGATGTAGCGACCACCGAGCGCGTGCTGGTCGAGCAACTTGCGTCGGGTCCAGTCGTTGTTCTGCAGGTTTTTCGTCGCCGATTGAATGGCGTTGCTCTTCACGTACTGGATCGGTTCGTCGATCTGGTATTGGGAAAAGTCGATGCCGGTCGATGCGGAAAAATGCGCCACGCCTGCCTCGGCACTGGCGTAGCTCAGGTACTCGGCGTGCTTGGCCCACGCCGCTTCTTCGGTGGCGCCGACGATCACGTTGAGGCCCATGAACACCTTGACGTCTTCGGGGTTGCGCCCGGCTTCGACGGCGCTTGCGCGGACCTTGTCGACCTGTACTTTGGTCGATGGCTTGTTCTGGCCGCTGATAAACACGCACTCGGCATGACGCCCGGCGAAGAGCAAACCGCGATCGGAGCTGCCGGCCTGAAACAGCACCGGTGTGCGCTGCGGCGAGGGCTCGCAGAGGTGATAACCCTCGACCTGATAGAACTCGCCGGTGTGCTCGACCTTGTGCACTTTGTCGGGCTGCGCATAGATGCGCTGCTCGCGGTCGTTGAGCACCGCGCCGTTTTCCCAGCTGCCTTCCCAAAGTTTGTAAAGCACCTCAAGGTACTCGTCGGCCTGGTCGTAGCGGCGGTCATGTTCGACCTGTTCGCGCAAGCCCATGGCTTTGGCGGCGCTGTCCAGATAACCGGTGACGATATTCCAGCCGACCCGTCCACGGCTCAAATGATCAAGCGTCGACAGGCGTCGGGCGAACAGATACGGCGGCTCGTAAGTGAGGTTGGCGGTCAGGCCGAAACCGAGATTTTTGGTGACGGCCGCCATTGCCGAAACCAGCAGCAGCGGATCATTGACCGGTAACTGGATCGACTCTTTCAGCGTCACGTCAACCGAGTTCTGGTAGACGTCATACACGCCGACGATGTCGGCGATAAACAAGCCGTCGAACAGCCCGCGCTCAAGCAACTGCGCCAGTTCGGTCCAGTATTCAATGGTGTTGTAACGGGTCGAGGTATCGCGCGGATGCGTCCACAAGCCGTGGTTGATATGACCGATGCAGTTCATGTTGAACGCATTGAGCAGGATCTTCTTTTTCGCAGCGGGCATCAGATTGTCCCCCGCAGCGGCGGCTTTTCATCGTTGAGGTAGTAGTTGCCCACCGCGTGATACTTCCAGCGCACCGGGTCGTGCAGGGTGTGCACCCGGGCGTTGCGCCAGTGACGGTCGAGGCCGTGCTCGCTGAGGGTGGCCTGGCTGCCAGCCAATTCGAACAGTGTGCTGCCGGCGGCGAGAGAAATCTCTGTGCTGATCGCCCGTGCTTCGGCAACGGCAATCGAGGCAGCGGCGACGGTCTCGGCATTGGTGTCGGCTTGCGCGGCATCGAGAAATTCGCCGGCGCGTTCCAGCAGGGCTTCGGTGGCGTGCAGGCGAATGCTCAAGTGGCCGAAGCTCTTCAGCGTCAGCGGATCTTGGCTGGCGTTGTCGTTCCCCGAATCGATCCATGGCCGCGTCTTGCTGCGCACAAAATGCAGCGCATCCTCGTAAGCAGCGCGGGCAATACCGGTGTCGATGGCGGCATGAAGAATCTGCGCGAGCGGACCGACGGTGGTCGGGCGTTCGAAAGCGCTCTGGAACGGCAGCACATCGTCAGCCGCTACATACACATCCTCGAACAGCACCGAACCGCTGCCGGTGGTGCGCTGGCCGAAGCCGCTCCAGTCATCGATCACGGTCAGGCCTTTGCTGTCGCGCGGGACGAAAGCCAATTGCTGCACGCCGTGCTCATCGACCACGGACGTCGGAATGCGCTGCGCATAGATCGCGCCGGTTGCGTAGAACTTGCGACCATTGATGCGGTAGCCAGCACCGTCACGCTTGAGGCTGGTGACACGGTCGTGGGCGGTTTTGGTGCCCAGTTCCGCCAGCGCATTACCGAAGCGTTGGCCGGCGAGGACTTCGGCGTATAGCCGCCGTTTCTGCTCGTCGCTGCCATTCACGCGCAGCACTTCGAGTGCGTAGAAATGGTTCTGCGGAATCTGTCCCAGCGAGCCGTCGGCCTGAGCGATCAGCGCGATGACTCTGGCCAGGGTGACGTTGGATACGCCAGCGCCGCCATATGCCTTCGGCACGCTGATGCCCCACAGGCCGGAGCGGGAAAATACTTCGAGTTCCGCCAAGGGCAGGCGGCGTTCGCGGTCGCGCAGGGCACTGTCGCGTTTGAAGTCTTCGGCCAGGTCGCTGGCGACGATCAGCGCCTGCTCATCGCTGGTGATGACTGCGACGGGGTGAGAAAAAGTCATGTGCTTCTCCAGATGTCTGGTCGTTAGATCCAGGAGTGACGAGCAGGCAACGTGCCGTTCAGGCGATAGGCGCCGACCGCGTGGTATTTCCAGCGCACCGGGTCGTGCAGGGTGTGCACGCGGGCGTTGCGCCAGTGGCGGTCAAGATTGAATTCGGCGAGAGTCGCGCGGCTGCCGGCCAGTTCGAAAAGCTTTTCGCTGGCCTGCAGCGAGATTTCGGTGGTCAGCACTTTCGCCTCGGCCACCGCAATCGAGGCACGTGCGGCGGATTCGGCGGTGAGCGGCGCGGCGTGCACCTGATCGAGCACTTGCCCGGCCTTGCGCAGCAGCGCTTCGGCGGCGTGCAGTTCGATTTTCAGTTTGCCGATGTCGGCGATCACGTAGAGGTCATCGCTGGCGCGCTCGACCTTGGCATCGATCCAGGGCCGCGCGCGGGTTTTCACAAAGTCGATGGCGTCGTCGATGGCGCCACGGGCGATGCCGGCATCGATTGCTGCCTGGATCAACTGCGACACGGCGCCCTGGGTGTTCGGGCTTTCGTTGATCTTCCAGTTGTCGACCACCAACGCCGCGTCGACGCGCACGTTGTTGAGTAAGATCGTGCCGCTGGCGGTGGTGCGCTGGCCGAAGCCCGACCAATCGTCAACGATGCGCAAACCCGGTGTGCCACGACGGACGAAGGCCAGCACTTGCTTGCCGTCATCGTTGAGCGCTTTCACCGCGACCCAATGGGCAAACAGAGCGCCGGTGGAGTAGAACTTCTGGCCGTTGATCAGGTAATCGTCGCCGTCGGCGGTGATTCGCGCTTTCAGTTCCAGGGTATTTTTAGTGCCGCGCTCCGGGCCGGCATTACCGATGCGCCAACCTTCCAGAACGCTCTGGAACAGCTGTTTCTTCTGCGCTTCGGTGGCGCTGCCGAGCACCAGATTGAGGATGCCGAACTGGTTCTGCGGAATCTGCCCCAGCGCCGGATCGGCGGCGGAAATGATTGCGAACACCTCGGCCAGCGTCACGAACGAAACCTGCGGGCCGCCGTAAGCGCGCGGGATGGCAATACTGCCCAGGCCGCTGCGGGTGAACTGTTCGATTTCCGACCACGGCAGCTTGCGCTGGCGATCGCGTTTGGCCGCCTGTACGCGGGCGACCTGCGCCAGCTCCCGGGCGGCCTGGATGGCTTGGGCGTCGTTGCGCAAGACTTGTGCGGGCAACAACAGTGGGGCGATGTCCAGATCCGACTGGACGTTTGCATCGGCCAGACTGGACATCAGCGCCGCTCCCTGGCTGCACGCAATGCCCTGGCGATCTGCACTGGGGTGATTGTGTTCCGGACCATGCTACCTACCTCACATTTCATGAAAAACGCCGCGAAGTGCGACGATTGAAAGAATGTCCGGTGGTCCGGTGCATATACCCTAAGCGTGTATAAAAATTAAATAAACTAACTTTTAGGAATATGTATAGAAGGGTGTGTTGGCTGTCTGGTTAACCATTTATCGAGGAATCCTTGTGGGGCGGGGATTTTTCCAGGCCGGGTTGCGAAGCGAGCCCATGAAAGGGACTGCTACGCAGTCCAACGGGGATAAATCCCCTCGCCACGAGGCCCGCTGGCCACAGTCATTTCTTTATGGGGTCGGCGGCTTTGAGTGCTGGTTTCAGCGGCACCTTGAGGTACGGGTTTACACAACCGATTTTCAGCGTCCGTGGTGGCGCCCAGTTCGAGTTGTTGCCGACCCGGTCGATGACGCAGTAGGTCACGTCCAGACGTAGATCCTCACCGGCTTCGACGATGACCGCCGGCGGCACCCAGACCTGAATCGGCAGGTCGAGATCCGCCGCCGTGACCGGTGTCAGGTCCATGCGTACATCGCCCCAGCGCAAGGTGATTTCGTCGCCTTCGGCCATGTTCACATAGGGTTCGATAGTCAGCGGCACGCCGCGTTTGATCTGGTTCGGATTGACGCCCTGGCGGCGAATGGCGTCGGGGAGGGTAACGGGCGCCAATTGCTGGTTTTCATCGCCGCAGAGTGTCGATGGCTGGCCACCGGGACAATCGAGTTTGACCTGCACCCGAGTCGCCGCCGACAGCGCAGGGCCATGGCCGACCTGCATGACCCGATAGTGGATGCGCGCGGCGCCGCTGGCGATGAAACTCTCCGGCACGCGCAGGCTGACTGTGGTGCCGACGTCTTCGGTTGTCAGCACGCGGGAGGCGACATAGCACTTGTTCCAGAACAGTTCGATGAGGTCCCCGCAGTCCATCTCGGGGTAGGGCGGAACCTCGACAAACAGGTGTGCCGCGGCGGCCAGGTTGATAGCGGTTTTTTGCGCTGGCGCCAGAGTCGGCGCTGCCAGTTCGGGGGTATGCGAAGTGCGGGTCATCGATTTCTCTCCTTGAAGCCTTGCAGCGAAGTCCGTTTCTGAAAGAACAAAAGGGCGTGAATAAACTGGCAATAAAACCTGGAACTTTTATTCAAGTTGAATACGGGGTGGTTGAACTAATAGAGGCCAGTTGTCGACTAGATAAGAGGGCGTTGGTCGCGGTGTCAATAGACGGTTTTAGTTAACTCGTGAATTACGGGTTAATCAGAAAGTTCCTACGGCGGCGCCGCAGAATGCCTAGGCCTGAAGGCGAAACAAGCCACGTAACCAAGGCGTTTCTATGTTTTTTAGCGCAGGTTAATCTGCAGGCATTCACAGCGGTTTGGGGTGTTGCCAGACAAGGATTATCTGTTGCGGAACATGAATAGTTCACGCATCTGATAGTTTTTATCAGGAGGGAAGTGTGCGGCAGTATTTCAATGAGGCGGGGGTAACTTCCATCCGTGGAAGTTGTCGGTAGCGCAGTGAAAGTTCTCAGGCGTGGTTGAGAAACTTGCTGAGAAACTGTTGGGTGCGTGGCTCTTTCGGATTGGCAAACAGTGCTTTGGCTTCACCTTGTTCAACAATCACGCCTTTATCGAAAAACACTACCCGGTTGGCCACGTCGCGGGCAAAACCCATCTCGTGGGTGACGATCACCATGGTGCGCTTCTCTTCAGCCAGACTGCGGATGGTCGACAGCACTTCACCGACCAGTTCCGGGTCGAGGGCCGAGGTCGGCTCGTCGAACAGGATCACTTCCGGCTCCATCGCCAGCGCCCGGGCAATCGCCACGCGCTGTTGCTGACCGCCAGAGAGGCGGCGCGGGTAGGCATCCTCTTTGCCGGCGAGGCCAACCTTGGCCAGCAGCCTTTTGCCCAGGGCAGTGGCTTCGTCGCGTGGCATCTTCTTGACCACGATCGGGCCTTCAATGACGTTCTCCAACGCTGTGCGGTGGGGAAACAGGTTGAAGTTCTGGAACACGAAGCCGACGTGCTGGCGCAAGTTACGCACCAGGCTCTGCTGCTGGTTCAACGGGCGACGGGTATCGATTTCGATATTGCCGACCTTGATCCGGCCGCTGCTGGGCTCCTCAAGGAAATTCAGGCAGCGCAGGAACGTCGTTTTACCCGAGCCGCTGGGGCCAATGATTGCCACCACCTCGCCTTCCTGCACCTGCAGATCGATGCCGTTGAGCACCACTTGACCCTTGAATTGCTTGGTCAGTTTTTCCACGACGATCATGGGGTCAAGACTCCTGGTCGTGCCGGTTGACCCGCGCTTCCAACTTGTTCTGGAAGTGCGAAAGCACTGTGGCCAGAATCCAGTAGATCAGCGCGGCGGCAAGATACATGGTGAAGACTTCGAAAGTCCGGGCGGTAATCAACTGCGCCTGGCGGAACAGTTCCGGTACCTGAATGGTGGCAGCCAGCGCGGTGTCCTTGACCAGTGAAATGAAGCTGTTGCCCAGCGGCGGCAATGCCGTGCGCATGGCTTGCGGCAGGATGGCCCGGCGCAAGGTCTGCGCACGGGTCATGCCGATGCTCGCAGCGGCTTCCCACTGGCCCCGTTCGATCGAACCGATCGCAGCGCGCAGGATTTCACAGGCGTAGGCGGCCATATTCAGTGAGAAGCCGATCAGCGCTGCTGGCAGCGGATCGAGTTCCAGGCCCATTTGTGGCAGGCCGTAATAAATTACGAACAGCTGCACCAGCAACGGCGTGCCACGAAAAAATGACACATAGATGCGTGCCAGCCAACTGACCGACTTGAAGCGCGACAGGCGCATCAGCGCCAGGCCGAAGCCCAGCAGCAGGCCGAAGAACATCCCGCCGAGGCTGAGGACTACCGTGTAGTACGCGCCCTTCAACAGAAAGGGCGCGGAATCCAGCGCGAGTTGGAAAGCTTCTTCCATTATTTAGTAACGTCTGCGTTGAAGTACTTCTTCGACAGCTTCTCAAGAGTGCCGTCAGCACGCAGTTCGCCGAGAGCCTTGTTCACCGCAGCCAGCAGTTCAGGTTCGCCTTTACGCAGGGCGATACCGGATTCCTGACGGGAGAAGGCTTCACCGGCGGCCACGGTTTTCGGGGCTTTCTTGGCGTATTCGAGCGCGGCCAGACGGTCGATCAGGATGGCGTCGGTGCGACCGTTGTTGAGGTCGGCAAACTTGGTCGGATCATCGTCGTAGGTGCGCACATCGGCGCCCGGCACGTTGGCGCGGACCCACTGTTCGTAGTTGGTCCCCAGACCTACACCGACTTTTTTGCCGGACAGGTCAGCAGCGGTCTTGATGTTCAATGCCGCTTCTTTGCTTTTCAGCACCAGGGCTTGAATGCCGGAGACGGTATACGGTTCGGAGAAGTCGTACTTCTTCTTGCGCTCATCGGAGATGGTGACCTGGTTGACCACGAGGTCCAGACGCTTGGATTCCAGCGCAGCGAGAATGCCGTCCCATTTGGTCGGCTGAATCTTGGCTTTGACGCCGAGTTTTTGTGCCAGGGCTTCGGAGAGCTCGACTTCGAAACCGGACAACTTGCCGTTTTCATCGACGAAACTGAACGGTGGGTAAGTGCCTTCCAGGCCGACGTTGAGAACGCCTTTGTCCTTGATCTGCTGCAACTGCTCACCGGCCACTGCCTGGGTGATCAGGCCGGTGCTCAGCGCCAGGCCCAGCGAACCGACCAGCAGAGTGCGACGTAGTGCGGAAAAATTCATGACAAGCCCCTGTGTTTTCTTATGGAAGACGCTTAAGGAAGTAGGCAAATTCGTGATGTTGAACGACAGCGCTATCCTGCCTTAAAGCAGCTTATGCGTCTCGCCCGAAATTCGCCTGCGGCGAGACTATATGACGACGTCGTTAGACTTGAAAATAATAATTCTCTGATCCGTTAGTCTTTTCTGGAATATATCGGTGGCGAGGGAGCTTGCTCCCGCTCGGCTGCGTAGCAGACGCAAAATCTGCCACCACAATCCAATTGAACTCAGTGATGGCTGAGTTTCGGGGCGTTTCGCACCCCGGGAGCAAGCTCCCTTGCCACAGGATTATCTGCAGCCAGGAGGATCAGGTGTTCAGAAAATCCTTGTACGCAAACAACGCCGGCGCGCCACCGGTGTGCAGGAAGATGATCGGGCCGTCCTCGAAGCGCTGCCGGCCAATGCCGTCGAGCAGGCCGGCCATGGCCTTGCCGGTGTAGACCGGGTCAAGCAGCAGACCTTCCTGGCCCGCCAACAGTTTCACCGCGGCCAGTGTGCCGGCATTCGGTTCGCCATAACGCGGGGCGAAATATTCATCCCACAACTCAACCTTGAAGCTGGCCGGCAGCTCGACACCGAGCAGCTCTGCCGTGCGTTCGGCCAGACCCTGCACCTTCGGCCGCTGATCTTCTTCACTGCGCGAAACGGTCACACCAATCACCGGCAATTGTGGCAGCGCTTCCTGCAGGGCCAGCGCCAGACCGCTGTGTGTCCCGGCGCTGCCCGAGGCCAGCACCACCGCGGCGAAATCGAGGCCGCTGTCCTTGATCTGCTCAGCCAGCTCCAGACCTGCGCGCACGTAACCCAAGGCACCGAGTGCGTTGGACCCGCCAATCGGCACCAGATAGGGTTTCTTGCCATTGCTGCGCAGGCGCACGGCGAGGGCGGCCAGTTGTTCGTCGGCGTTGTCGAGGTTGTCGACCAATTCGACTTTGGTGTCGAACAGATCAAGCAGCAAGCGGTTGCCGTTGCCGGTGTAATTGCTGTCATCGGTGCCCAGCGGATTTTCCAGCAGGGCCACGCAGCCGAGGCCGAGCCTGGCGGCGAGTGCGGCGGTCTGGCGGACGTGGTTCGATTGCAAGGCACCGGCGGTGATCAGCGTGTCGGCGCCTTGGGCCAGCGCATCGGCGGCGAGGTATTCGAGTTTGCGCAATTTGTTGCCACCCATGGCCAGCGGCGTCAGGTCATCGCGCTTGATGTACACCTCGCGGCCGAGCCACGCGGACAGGCGCGCAAGTCTTTCCAGCGGGGTGGGGTGGCTGAGCAGGTCGAGGCGTTTAAAGCGTTCCAGTTGCTGTTTGAGCGGTTGTTTAAACATGGTTCCGTACTGGCGCAGAGAGATAAACGGACTATAGGCACGCCCTTTTGCAGGGGCAACCGCCAATCGCTTATAGCCAAACGAACTGAGCACAGCACTATCAGTTCTTAATTCGCCTTGGCAGGCATCCCTTAAAGTAGTTGCGGTGACGCGGCCAGACAGTCCGGCCGCCCGTGAGGAGTCTTTACCGTGAGCGAGCGTTCCAGCCATTGGCAACTACACACCATCGTCGGCCAGCTACGCAGTGCGCGGGATCAGTGGCGCGCCCAGAACGGCCGGGCCTCCGGCGAGCAGGGCGGACGCGAGTTACCGTCGCGAGCGGCGATGGCGGAGATTCTCGAAGCGCTGTGCGGCGCCTTGTTTCCGATGCGTCTGGGTCCGGTGGACCTGCGCGAGGAAAGTGAAGATTTCTACGTCGGCCACACGTTAGATGTCGCGCTGAACGCGTTGCTGGCGCAGACGCGGCTGGAACTGCGCTATGCCGCCCGGCACAGCGCGCAGCATGATAGCGAAGTCGAAGCCCGCGCCATCCAGATCGTGCAGGATTTCGCCTTGGCATTGCCGGGTCTGCGCACGTTGCTCGATACCGACGTGCTGGCGGCCTATCACGGTGATCCGGCGGCACGCAGTGTCGATGAGGTGCTGTTGTGCTATCCGGGCATTCTCGCCGTCATCCATCATCGTCTGGCGCACCATTTGTACCGCGCCGGGCTGCCGCTGCTGGCGCGGATCAGCGCGGAAATCGCCCATTCGGCCACGGGCATCGATATTCACCCCGGGGCGCAGATTGGCCGCAGTTTCTTTATCGACCACGGCACCGGCGTGGTGATCGGCGAGACCGCGATTATCGGTGAGCGCGTGCGGATTTATCAGGCAGTCACCCTGGGGGCCAAGCGCTTCCCGGCGGATGAAGACGGCCAGTTGCAAAAGGGCCATCCGCGCCATCCGATCGTCGAAGACGATGTGGTGATTTACGCCGGGGCGACCATTCTTGGGCGGATTACCATTGGCAAGGGTTCGACCATCGGTGGCAACGTGTGGCTGACGCGCAGCGTGCCGGCGGGGTGCAATCTGACCCAGGCGAATCTGCAGCATGATGATGGGACGCAGAAGTAAGCTTCTGAATGTGCTTCGCGGCTGCTGACCTCTTCGCGAGCAAGCCCGCTCCCACATTGGATCTGTAACCGGCACAAATCCCCTGTGGGTGCGGGCTTGCTCGCGAAAGACTTTCAGGCCGGATCGAGGTAGTGGCCTTCAGCCAATTCAGCAGTGAACGAATGCCCCAAAACCCACGTCATACGCCTCCCTGGGCTACTGTAGGAAATCTACCGCCCAGCCCTGCGATTAGTCCTTACCACCCTATCCATGTTTAACTTGAACGTTCATTCAAGTTAAACCGGTGGTTCGCTGCCCGCTCACAACAGGAGGCTTGCCTTTGCTGAGTCCGATCATTTCAGCCATGTTTCATTGCTTCGAGGTGCACGTTTCATGAGTGCATCGTCCACCCCCGCCAGCGGTCTGGTGCGCATGAATCCGCCGGTGTTCTACTTCGCCGCGACGGTGATTCTGCTGTTTGGCCTTGTCGTCATTGCCATGCCCGAACAGGCCGGCGCCTGGTTGCTGGAAGCGCAGAACTGGGCGGCCAATACGGTCGGCTGGTACTACATGCTCGCGATGACCCTGTATCTGGTCTTCGTGGTGGTCACCGCGTTATCCGGCTACGGCAAGATAAAACTCGGTGCCGACCACGACGAGCCCGAATTCAGTTACCTGTCCTGGGCCGGCATGCTGTTTGCGGCCGGGATCAGCATCACGCTGTTTTTCTTCTGTGTTTCCGAACCCCTGACCCACATGCTGCAACCGCCGCAGGGCGAGGCCGGTACGGCGGATGCGGCGCGACAAGCGATGCAGATTCTGTTTTTGCATTGGGGCCTGCATGGCTGGGGCGTGTTCGCCTTTGTCGGCATGGCGCTGGCCTACTTCGCCTATCGTCACAACCTGCCGCTGGCCCTGCGTTCGGCGCTTTATCCGCTGATCGGCAAGCGCATCAACGGCCCCATCGGCTATGCGGTGGACGGTTTCGGTATCATCGCCACGGTGTTCGGTCTCGGTGCCGACATGGGCTTTGGCGTGTTGCACCTGAATTCGGGCCTGGACTATCTGTTCGGCATCGCCCACACCCAGTGGATTCAGGTCGGCCTGATCACGCTGATGATGGGCGCGGCAATCATCGTTGCGGTCTCTGGCGTCGATAAAGGCGTGCGGGTGATGTCCGATATCAACATGCTGCTGGCCTGCGGGCTGTTGCTGTTCGTGCTGTTCGCCGGGCCGACTCAGCACTTGCTTAACACGTTGATCCAGAACGTCGGCGACTACCTCGGCGCCTTGCCGATGAAGAGTTTCGACCTCTACGCCTATGACAAGCCGAGCGACTGGCTCGGTGGCTGGACGGTGTTCTACTGGGCCTGGTGGATCGCCTGGTCACCGTTCGTGGGCCTGTTCATCGCGCGGATTTCTCGCGGCCGGACCATTCGCGAATTCGTCTTCGGTGTGCTGCTGATTCCGCTTGGTTTCACCCTCGCGTGGATGTCGATTTTCGGCAACAGCGCCCTTGATCAAGTGCTCAACCACGGCATGAGCGCGCTGGGCATGTCGGCCCTCGATAATCCCTCAATGAGCATTTATCTGCTGCTGGAAACCTATCCGTGGAGCAAAACCGTTATCGCCGTGACGGTGTTCATCAGCTTCGTGTTCTTCGTCACCTCTGCCGACTCCGGCACCGTTGTGCTCTCGACGTTGTCGGCCAAGGGCGGCAACCCGGATGAAGACGGGCCGAAATGGCTGCGGGTGTTCTGGGGCGCGATGACTGCGCTGATCACCAGTGCCTTGCTCTTTTCCGGCAGCATCGATGCACTGAAGTCTGCCGTGGTGCTGACCTCCTTGCCGTTCTCGTTGATCCTGCTGCTGATGATGTGGGGCCTGCACAAGGCGTTCTATCTGGAGTCGCAGAAGCAGATTGCGCAACTGCATTCGCTGGCGCCGGTCTCCGGTTCGCGGCGTGGCACCGGCGGCTGGCGACAGCGCCTGAGTCAGGCGGTGCATTTCCCGTCGCGCGATGAGGTGTACCGTTTCATGGACACCACGGTGCGCCCGGCGATCGAAGAAGTGACCGCGGTGTTTGTCGAAAAAGGCCTGAACGTGGTGACTCAGCCAGATCCGGCGCATGACAACGTCAGCCTGGAAATCGGCCATGGCGAGCAGCATCCGTTCATCTATCAGGTGCAGATGCGCGGCTACTTCACACCGTCCTTCGCCCGTGGCGGCATGGGTTCCAAGCAGCTCAACAACCGCCGCTACTACCGCGCCGAAGTGCATCTGAGCGAGGGCAGTCAGGACTACGATCTGGTCGGCTATACCAAAGAACAGATCATCAACGACATCCTCGACCAGTACGAACGGCACATGCAGTTCCTGCACCTGGTGCGTTGATCGACGACTCGGCGCTCAGCAGCTTCAGGCCGAAAAAAGCTTGATGGCGGTTGCGCGACTATGCCTGCAAAGTCTGCGGTATGTGATCCGCAGCCTTCGCGGGCAAGCCCGCTCCCACAGTTTTTTGGGTTGATACAGAGTTTGTGAACGACGCGAAATCCTGTGGGAGCGGGCTTTGCCCGCGAGGCATATTGTCAGTCGACAATTGAAGTAGCTGACACTGCGCTTTCGCGAGCAAGCCCGCTCTTACTGGCGTGCGCAATTGCGCAGGATGCTCTCGCGTTCGATGACTGTGCATTGCAACAAATTCAGCCGCTGCACCTCATCGCACGGCAGCACCCCAAGGCTTTCCAGCACCCGCATTGCCGCCAGCACTCCAATCTCCAGCGCCGGCGGCTTGACCGTGCTCAGACTCGGCAGCAGCATCTCGGCAAACGGGTAATCGCCGAAGCCCAGCACGGCGCAGTCTTCCGGGATTTTGATACCGGCGCGTTGCCCGGCGAGCAAGCCGCCGGCGGCGAGATTGTCATTGGCGAAGATGATTGCGTCGGGGCGCGGTGAGGCGTTCATCAAGACGTCCATCGCTTGCTTGCCGGCCTCGAACGGTGCGCGGTCGGCGTCTGGGGCGAACACCCATGGCTCAAGCCCTGCGGCGCGCAACGTCGCGGCATAACCGTCGCGGCGCTCCAGTGCACTGAAGTCGCCGGGCGCGCTGTTTTGTACAAACGCGATGCGTTGGTAGCCTTTTTCCAGCAGATGTCTCGCTGCCGCTACGCCCACTTCAACATGCGAGAAACCAATCTGCATCGGTCCACGTTCGGGTTGGTAATCCCAGGTCTCGATGACGGGAACATCTGCCTCGGCAATCATCTTCTCCGTGCCCGCGCTGTGGAAATGGCTGGTCAGCACCAGCGCCGCCGGCGACCAGCCGAGGAATGCGCGCACGGCGTTTTCTTCCTGCTCGATATCGAAGTAACTCGACGCCAACAACAGCTGATAACCGTGACGGCTGAGGGTGTCGCTGAAGCCTTGAATCGTATTGGCGAAGATTGGCCCGGAGATATTCGGGATCACCATGCCGACGATTTTCCCTCGCGCCGAAGCCAGACCGCCGGCGACGAGATTGGGCACGTAACCCAATTCGGCCACGACGGCTGCAATCCGTTCTCGGCGCTCGGGCGAGACCAGTTCGGGCTGGTTGAAATAACGCGACACGGTGATCGCCGAAACACCAGCCTTGCGCGCCACGGCACTTAACGTCACACGGCCGGCGCCTCGTCGTTTGCGGGGCTTTTGTTCGCTCAAGGCTCAGTCCTTTATAAAAACAAAATCGCATATAAAAGTAATTTTTCAGTATTGGACGCTCTATGCGCGGCTTGCCAATACTGACGATGTTAGCGCTAACAAAGCGCGTTGTCTGCTACTCGCTCGAGCGAATGCCGAAGACAGATTTCAGGCGCTGTCGTTGCAGAACGGCAGCGGTTCAGGGCCATTTTCGAGCGGATACACATGAATAACTTTCCTGGGGCGGGACACTCACTGGCGCAGGCGATTCGCGCTGCGGGCTGGATCTTTACCGGGTTGGCGGCGCTGCCGTTGCCCAGCGCATTTGCCGCTGACAGCAGCGATCAGGAACCGACCCTGAAATCGGTGACGGTCACCGCCACCCGCCGCGAAGAGTCGCTGCAAAAAGTACCGGTGGCGGTCTCGGTGATCGACGGCGAGCAACTGGAGCGCGACAACCGCAACGGTGTGGCGAGCATTGTCCAGCAAGTGCCGTCGCTGAATTTTCGTACCGGCGCATCGAACAAGGACACCTCGTTGTTTGTTCGCGGCGTCGGCACGATTTCCACCTCGCCCGGCGTCGAGCCGACCGTGGCCACGGTGATCGATGGCGTGGTGTATGCGCGTCCGGGGCAGGCGACGCTGGACCTTCTCGACCTGCAGCGTGTCGAGGTATTGCGCGGGCCGCAGGGCACGCTGTTCGGCAAGAATGCCTCGGCCGGAGTGCTCAATATCACCAGCAAGGCACCGACCGCCGAGACCCATGGCTACATCGATCAGGCGTACTACAGCGGCAACGAAAGCCGCACTCGGTTCGGCATTGGCGGCAGCCTGATTCCGGACACGTTGAAGGGCTCGATCAGCACGTTGTTCGGCACCTACGACGGTAACGTCGACAAGCAGCACAACGGCCAGGAGGTGAACGGTTATAACCATCGCGGCGCACGCGGCAAGCTCGAATTCACGCCGAACGATGACGTCACGTTCACCCTGATTGCCGACTACATGCAGTCCCATGATGACGGCCCTAACGGCGTCGTCAGCCAGTCGTTGACCCCGGCCTTCGCCAATGCGCTGAGCCCCGTCAATGCCACCGCACACAATCGCGACATCAACACCGACACCCGCTCTCACGTCGAGGACGTTAACAAAGGCCTGTCCGGTCAGCTCGACTGGCAACTGGGCGATTTCAAACTGACATCGATCACTGCGTGGCGCGGCTGGGACAACACCCAGTATCAGGACGGCGACCGTCTCGGCACTGTAACAGCCGCGTTCCCGGGTACGGCGGACAAGGGCGATCTGGCTTTTGACCAATACTCGCAGGAGCTGCGTCTGGCCTCGCCGAAAGGCGAATTCCTCGAATACGTCGCCGGCTTGTTCTACATGCACGGCAAGGACGACGAGACTTATCAGCGCACGTTGACCACTACCACGCGCACCGATCGCGGCGTCGCCGATTACAGCACCGCCAGCGATAGCTACGCGGTGTTCGGCGAGAGCACGCTGAATTTCACCTCGGATTTCCGCGGCATCGCTGGGCTGCGCTACACCCACGATGATCTGGAATACGATCATCGCCGCGTCTCGACTTCGGCAGCCACCGTCAGCGGCATTCAACCGGCGACCAGCAGCTCAGGCTCGGTGGACGAAGACGGTTGGTCCGGTCGCCTCGGTGTGCAGTACGACCTGAGCGACACGGTGACCACCTACCTGACCTACTCGCGCGGCTACAAAGGCCCGGCCTACAACGTGTTCTTCAACATGCAGCCGCGTGACACCGAAGCACTGAAGCCGGAGACCTCGAACACTTGGGAGGCGGGAATCAAAGCCACCTCCTGGAACAATCGCCTGACCACCAACCTGGCGGTGTTCCACAGCGAGTACGACAACTATCAGGCGAACTTTTTCGACACTGTCGCCGGTCAAGTGGTGACGCGGCTGATCAACGCCGGCAGCGTCATCAGCGAAGGTGTCGAGCTGGATTACGCCTTGCAAGCCACCCAGCAATTGAAGTTCTCAGGTGCACTGGCCTACACCCGCGCACGCATCGACGAATTCGCCTGCCCGGCCGGCGCGGCGGCATCGTGCAACGTCAACGGCAAGCCGCTGCCATTCAGCCCTGACTGGAAAAGCTACGTGCGCGCCGACTACAGCATCCCGCTGGACAACGGCCTGGATATCGAACTGGGCACCGACTACAGCTGGCAGAGCGAAGTGCAGTACGACATCAGCCAGAATCGGGACACCAAACAGGGCGCGTATGGGCTATGGAACGCCAGTGTCGCATTGGCCGATTACAGCAATGGCTGGCGCGTCGCCTTGCTCGGCAAGAACCTCGCCGACAAGTCGTATTCGTCGTTGCTGGCCAGTGGCGACAGCTACATCTATCGCGCCGTGCCACGGGATGACGAGCGCTACTTCGGCGTGCAACTGCGCAAGGACTTCTGAGATGAGCAGACAGATGAAACTCGGTGCGTTTCTCATGGCGACCGGGCATCACGTGGCGGCGTGGCGGCATCCGGATGTGCCGGCAGATGCGGGGCTGGACTTTGCCCATTACAAACGCCTGGCGCAGATCGCCGAAGGAGCAAAGTTCGATGCGCTGTTTGTCGCCGATAGCGTTGCCGCACCGACCCAGGACATCGCCAGCCGCATGGCCCGTTCCGATCACTTCGAGCCGTTGACGCTGCTCTCGGCATTGAGCGCGGTCACCGAGCGCATCGGTCTGATCGCTACAGCGACCACCAGTTACAACGAGCCGTATCACGTCGCACGCAAGTTCGCTTCGCTCGATCACCTGAGCGGCGGGCGCGCCGGTTGGAATCTGGTGACCTCGGACAATGCGGCCGAAGCGCTGAATTTCGGGCGTGATGAACATATCGGCCATGCCGAACGCTACAGCCGTGCGCGCGAATTTCACCAGGTGGTCACCGGGCTTTGGGACAGTTGGGAGGACGATGCGTTTGTGCGCAACAAGGTCAGCGGCGCTTATTACGATCCCGCAAAGCTCCACGTGCTCGATCATGTCGGCGAACATTTCCGGGTCAAAGGACCGCTGAATGTAGCCCGCTCGCCACAGGGCCAACCGGTGATCATCCAGGCCGGCTCTTCCGAAACCGGGCGCGAACTGGCGGCGCAAACGGCAGAAGTGGTGTTCACCGCGCAGACTTCGCTAACCGCTGCTCAGGTGTTTTATGCCGACATAAAAGGGCGCTTGAGCAAGTTCGGGCGCGGTCACGACGCGCTGAAAATCATGCCAGGCGTATATGTCGTGGTGGGTGCCACCGAGGCTCAGGCGCAGGAAAAGTCTGAAACGTTTCAGCCATTAGTCGAACCCGAGGTGGGCGTCGCGCTGCTTGGGCGTATGCTGGGCAACTTCGACTTGGCGAAGTATCCGCTGGACGGGCCGCTGCCGCCGTTGCCATTGACTGATAGCGGTCAGCAGAGCCGGCAGAAACTGCTGACCGAACTGGCGGGCCGGGAACAACTGACCCTCGCTGAACTCGGTCGAAAAATCGCCGGCGGGCGTGGGCATTACAGTCTCGTCGGTACGCCTGAGCAGATCGCCGATCGCCTGCAGGAGTGGTTTGAACAGGGCGCGGCGGATGGCTTCAATGTTCTGGTGCCGCACCTGCCGGGCGGACTGGAAGATTTCGCCAATGGCGTGGTGCCGGAACTGCAGCGGCGCGGGTTGTTCAGAACTGAATATGAGGGTCGGACGTTGCGCCAGAATCTGGGTCTGGTTCGACCTGCAAATCGCTTTGCATGATTGATGGGGCTTTTGTGGCGAGGGGATTCATCCCCGTTCGGCTGCGAAGCAGTCGTAAAACCAGCGCACTCGGTACACCTGACTCGCCGAAGTTCCAGGTTTTGGGGCGGCTTCGCCACCCAACGGGGATAAATCCCCTCGCCACATAGGTTTGATTTCAGCCTTCAATCTGCTGTTAATCAAACAAGAGAGGATTCGATGACTTACACCGCTGCCGAAAACCGCTACGACTCCATTCCTTACCGCCGCGTCGGCCGCAGCGGTCTGGTGTTGCCGGCGCTGTCGCTGGGCCTGTGGCACAACTTTGGCGACAGCACGCCGATCGACACCCAGCGCGCCTTGTTGCGCACCGCGTTCGACCTGGGGATCAACCACTTCGATCTCGCCAACAACTACGGTCCGCCCTATGGCAGCGCCGAAACCAATTTCGGTCGCCTGCTGCGCGAAGACTTCAAGCCCTACCGCGACGAACTGATCATTTCCAGCAAGGCCGGCTGGGACATGTGGCCCGGCCCTTACGGCCAGGGCGGTGGTTCGCGCAAGTACGTGCTGGCCAGCCTCGACCAGAGCCTGCAACGCCTCGGTCTGGACTATGTGGATATCTTTTATTCGCACCGCTTTGACCCGGACACGCCGCTGGAAGAAACCGCCAGCGCCCTCGCCACTGCCGTGCAACAGGGCAAGGCGCTCTATATCGGTATCTCGTCTTACTCAGGGGTGAAAACCCGTGAAATGGCTGCACTGCTGAAAGAGTGGAAAGTGCCGTTGTTGATTCATCAACCCGCGTACAACCTGCTCAATCGCTGGGTGGAAAAGGACTTGCTGGACACCACCGATGAACTCGGCACCGGCGTGATTGCGTTCACACCGTTGGCGCAGGGTCTGCTGACCGACAAATACCTCAACGGCGTGCCGGCGGATGCGCGAGTCAATCGTCCGGGCGGCGGTTCGTTGCAGGCCTCGCATTTGTCCGAGGCCAATATTGCCCATGTCCGGGCGCTGAATGAAATCGCCCGCCGTCGTGGTCAGAGTCTGGCGCAACTGGCGCTGGCATGGACACTGCGTGATTCGCGGGTGACCTCGGCGTTGATCGGCGC
The DNA here is from genome assembly GCF_014268595.2 of Pseudomonas hamedanensis. NCBI lineage: Bacteria > Pseudomonadati > Pseudomonadota > Gammaproteobacteria > Pseudomonadales > Pseudomonadaceae > Pseudomonas > Pseudomonas hamedanensis. Next base: position 3,873,863 of record NZ_CP077091.1, on the reverse strand, counting down.
AAGCCGGCCGCAGCAGATCATCGAGAACGTCGGAGCCTTGAGCAACCTGAGCTTCAGCGCTGAGGAGCTGGCGGAGATTGACCGGTTTGCCCAGGAGGGCGGGATCAATCTTTGGGAAAAACCGTCGACGGCGGAATAAATGATGCCCGCGCCCGCTCTCTCGCCGCAGAGAGCGGGCGCGAGGTTTTCCGACGGCAAAGCGTCAGATCAAGCCGCCTTCCTCTTCGTCGATCAACTGGCTCAACCCGCCCAGCGCCTCACGCGCCTGCGTGCGGTCCATCAATTTGGCCTGGGCCGCCGGTGGCAGGTCGGTGACGCGGATCACGCCTTTCTGGGTCAGCACCTGAATCAGGTCATCGAGAACCCGAATCATTTCAAAGTCGCTCTGCTTGAGCTGCCTGAGGCTGTTTTCCACCGCCTCGTTGGCGTACCACGCCTGGATTTCATGGTTATCGGCGGGCAGCGTTTCCGTGGCCTCGGCATAGGCCGCGGCTTCCACGCGAATCAACTGACCTTGCGCATCGCGTTGCACGTAAAACATTGAGCATCCCTCGGAAGTGAACCAGCGTCATGCTGTCAGCAGCATAGCCAACTGCGCGTCAGTATGCGGTGCGACGGCGAAATCGTCACCGGGGGTGATCGGCACAGATGCAGCGGCCGCCTCGGGGCGGCCGCTTCGTCCAGGCATCAGCTGTTGTTGTGGTCGACCTTGATGGTCGGGTCGCTGCCGGCGATCAGGTTGTGCAGGCTGGCACTTGACCAGTTGTTACCTTCGAGTTTGATCGTCACGTCCGGCGTGGCCGCGGCGGCGTCAGCCGAATTGAACTTGCCGCCCGAGCTGACTTGCAACGACGACACGCCATCGACCGTGGAGATCTTCAGGAAGTTGTCGATGGTGCTGCCGGTCTCGCCCTGCAACAGGTCGCGCAGGTCGATGCGGTCGCCTTCGCTGGCTTTGAAGTCCTTGATCACATCATTACCGGTGTCGCCTGACTTCCAGACGAAGGTGTCGCCACCGGAACCGCCGATGAGGATGTCGTTGCCCCGACCGCCAATCAGCGTGTCGTTACCCGTACCGCCGAGCAGGATGTCATTGCCTTTGCCGCCGTCGAGCAGATCGTTGCCGCCGGAGCCGAACAGGATGTCATTGCCCGCGCCGCCCAGCAGCGTGTCGTTACCGTCATGCGCGCCGGACACATCGAACGCCTGATAGTGTTCGGTGATGTACTGGTGCACGTTGCTGGTGCTGACTTTGCTGACCTCGACCCCGGTTTCCTTGGCCACGAAGGCCTGCATCGCCTGATAACCCTCGCCGGCGATGCCGTTGAAACTCACCAGATCGCCGAACAGGATGTCATTGCCCTCACCACCGTTGACGGTGTCGCTGCCCGGCAGCGTTGCTTCGGTGTGGCCGATGATCGAGTTGGCGAGGTCCTTCGGATCGATGTTGGTCTGTGGCGTCTTGTCCGAATCGTACGGCTTGAGGTCGCTGAGGCTGACGTCGTTGTTCAAGCCGATTGCTTCGACGCTCGATAATCCGCTGAGCAAGGCAAAGCCGCTGGCCGAGTTACTGGTCGTCGACGTGTTGGTGCTGTTGCCGGTACCGGCCAGGTTCGACAGTTCGTAAGTGCCGTCGCCTTGCGCATGAATGGTCCCCAGGTTACTGCTGCTCCAGCCCCACCACGAGTTGTAGGTTTGCAGGGTCACGGTGCCAGCGCTGTTGATCGTCAACGCGTGAGTGTTGTCGATGTAGGTGCTGAAGGTGTCGCCCGGCTTGTAGTTGCTGGTTTTCACCACGTCATCGAGCTTCACGTTGCCGTACAGCGTCGGGTTGGTCTGCTCGCCGTTCTGGTAGTAGGTCGGCTGGCCGTCGGTGATGAAGTAGGTGAGATTCTTCGCCCCGGTGTTGGCTACCGCGTCAGCGCTCTGGAACCAGTTGGCCGTGGTCTTGAACACGTCCTCGTAGTTGGTGCCGCCGCCGGAACCCATCGAGTCCAGCACTGCCTTGAGCTGCGCCAGTGCGTTCGGATCATTGAGGTTCACCGACACCGACTTGTTGACCTGGGTATCGAAGTCGACGAGGAAGATGTTCACGGTGCCCGAGTTACTGCCGCCCAGACTTTGCTTGAGGCTGTTGAACACCGATGTCAGCGAGTCCTTGGCGGCGTTGAGCGAGGTGCTGCTCATGCTGCCGGAACTGTCGACCATGAACGCGATGTTGTAATTGGTGCCCGGCACCACCGTCAGACCGCCGATGTCGGCGACCATGATGTCGTTGCCGTCCGTGCCGTTGAAGGTGTCGTCGCCCGCCGTAGCAACCGTGGCGTTGTAGACCGCAGGCACCACGGTCACCGGGATGGTCGCGGTGCTGCTGGCCGAGCCGCCGACCTGTTCGGTGGACGTCGATGTGACGGTCAGGTTGAACTGGCCGTTGTAATAGGTTGGCGGGGTCACCGTCAGGGAGCCGAGGTTCCAGCCAGTGATATTGGCTTCGCCATTGCTCGCAGTGACGGTGAAGCTATGGCCGGCGCCATCGCTGAGGACCGAACCAACCGGGGCGCCACTGATTTTCAGGCTCAGGGTTTCCGAGCCGTCGGTGTCGGTCAGCGCTGTGGTGATGGCCGACAGTTTCACCGTGGTGCCTTCGGCGCCCGTGTTGAGTTTGTAGCCGTCGTAATAGCCTTCGCCGTTGCTGCCGTGCAGATCGGAAACGGTCACGCCGGCATTGATCAGGTCCTGCACGCCGGTGTAGATCGGCACACCTGCGCTGCTCAGGTCGATCGGCGCGCTGCCATTGACTGACAGGTTGACGTCGTAGCTGCCCGGGCCGCTCTGGTTGTGGTGGTAGATGTCCAGCGTGTAGTAGCCGCTGGTGGTCGGGGTGAACGAACCGTTGATCGCACCACCCGCGCCCCAAGTCCCCGAAGCCACGCTTTTGCCGCCGATGGTGATCAACAGGCTGTCGTCGGCGATGCCGCTGAAGGTGTAAGTCTTGCCGGCTTCCAGATAGATCAGGCCCGAGGTCTTCGATGCCGTGCCGGCGGCGACGCTGCCGTCCGACTGCACATTGGTGACGCTGCCGCTGGTGTTCGGTTTACCGGCACCGTCGATGACGTTTTTCAACGTGGTCGAGTCGGCGCCGTTACCGCTGGTGCCCAGGCCCGACAGGCCGGTCCAGACTTCCTTGATCAGTCCGGTGGACTTCACGCTGTTATCGGCCACGCCCACGGTCGGTGCGTCCGCCACGGGGGTGATGTCGATCTTGATTGTGCCGGTATTGCCCAGCGCCTGGCCGTCGGCGGGCTGGAACTTGATCTGCGCGTAGTCCGCCTGGTTGTTGCCCACACCGCTGCCGCCGTAACCGTTGGTCCCCGATTCATTGGCATCGGGCAGGAAGCGCAGTTTGCCGGCGTCGATATCGGCCTTGCTGAAGGTCTGGTTGGTGGCGACGTCTTTCCAGGTCGAACCGTCCAGATACTGCAGTTTGCCTTCGCCTGGCAGCTGGGTGATTTTCACCCCGAGGCTGCTGGCCGGGCTATCGACATCGCTCACACCGAAGGTCGACCAGCCAAGCACCAGCGGCGTGTCTTCGGTGCCGGTGACGTTGCCCGGCGCGGCGACCGGTGCATCGTTGACCGCCACCACGTTAACCGTGGTGGTCGCAGTGTTGGAGTAATTGCTGCCATCGGTCACCGTCACGGTGATGATGCGCGGCACGGTGCTCGGGTTTTCACTGCCGTTGGTGAAGCTGATGTTCTTGATGACCTGCATGTAGTCGGCCAGCGTCGCGTTGCCGGACAGCGTCAGGGTCACCGTGCCGTTGGTGCTGTTGGCGTTGATGGTGATGCCATTGACGCTGTTGCCCAGGTTCAGCGCATCGCCGTCCTGACGGTTGGTCAGTACCACGGTGGCGCCGGTCAGCAGGGTGCTGTCCGGGTCAGTGATGCTGAGGTCGGTGTCGGCAATCGACACGCCAGCGCCCGGGGTGTTCTCGGTGAACGTCACCTTGTAGTCGGCACCGGTGGCGCCGCTGGAATTGTTGGCGTCCAGGTCGAGCACGGGTGGTGCGTCGTTGTCGATGATCGAGGTGCTGACGCTGCCATTGGTGGCGCTGACGGCGAGGTTTTCAAAGTTGCCGCCGGTGGCCGAATCGATCTTGACCACGAAGTTCTCGGTGCCTTCGGTGATCTTGTCATCGAGAGTAGCGACGTTGAACTGCGCACTGCTGGCGCCCGCCGGGATCTTCACGGTGTACACACCGGTGAAGTCCGAACCGTCGGCGGCAGTGCCGCTGTAGACGATTTTCAGGGTCACTTCGGTTTGCGCCGGGTGATTCAGGCTGACGGTGTAGCTGGCGGTCTGGCCTTCAGTTACCGAAGTGCTGCCGCTGATGCTGACGGTGGTGGTGTCGACGGTGTCGGTGACGGTTGTCACGGCTGGCGTTGTGCTCGGCACCAGGTTCTCGAAGTTGCCGCCAGTGGCGCTGCTGATCGTTGCCTGCACGGAACCGGCGTCTTTGTAGACGTCGTCGGTTGGCGCCGAAACGGTCACGGTGCCGCTGGTTTTCCCGGCTTCAATGGTAATCGTGGCGCCGTTGGACAAGGTCACGGTGACGGGCGAGCCGGCGGCGTTGGTCAGTGTCGCGGTGTAAGTGATCTGACCGCCCTCGGCCACGGAACCGGTCGCGCTCAGCGACAGATTGGTGGTGTCGACGGTGTCGGTCACGTTTGTGCTGACCGGGGTTTTGTCGGCGACGAGGTTTTCGAAATTGCCACCGGTCGCGTTGGTGATCGAGTTAACCAGCGGCGCGTGGCCGGTCAGTACATCGTTCGGCACGACGGCGGTCGCGGTGCCAGTGGTCTTGCCGATGTCGATCGTGATCTGCTGACCATTAGCCAGGGTTACGACCACTGGCGAGCCGGTGACAGGGGCTCCGACTGTAGCGGTGTAGACGACATTGCCGCCTTCGGCCGCCGTAGCGGTCGCGGTCAGTTTTACGGTGGTGGTGTCGATCGTATCGGTGACGCTGGTGACGGCTGGTGTGCTGCTGGTGACCAGTTTCTCGAAGTTGCCGCCGGTGGCGTTGCTGATCGTTGCCTGAACCGAACCGGCGTCTTTGTAGACGTCATCGGTTGGCGCGGGAACGGTTGCAGTGCCGCTGGTTTCGCCAGCCTTGATGGTGATCACGGCGCCGTTGCTCAGCGTCACGGTCACTGGCGAGCCAGCGGCGTTGGTCAGGGTTGCGGTGTATGTAATCTGACCACCCTCAGCCACGGAACCGGTCGCGGACAGCGACAGGTTGGTGGTGTCGACGGTGTCGGTCACAGCAGTGCTGACCGGAGTCTTGTCGGCGACGAGGTTTTCGAAATTGCCACCGGTCACGTTGGTGATCGAGTTGCTCAGCGACGCCTGACCAGTCAGCGCATCGTTTGGCGCGGTGAAGGTCGCGGTGCCTGTAGTTTGGCCAACAGCAATGGTGATGTTCTGACCGTTGGCCAACGTCACGACAACCGGCGAGCCGGTAACTGGAGCGCCAACCGTGGCGGTGTAGGTCACGGTGCCGCCTTCAGTCACCGAAGTATCAGCGGTCAGTTTGACCGTTGAGGTATCGATGGTGTCGGTGACTTGAGTGATCGCAGGCGTCGTACTCGGAACGAGGTTCTCGAAGTTGCCACCGGTGGCGCTGCTGATCGTTGCCTGCACCGAACCGGCGTCTTTGTAGACGTCATCGGTTGGCGCTGGAACGGTTGCAGTGCCGCTGGTTTCGCCAGCCTTGATGGTGATCACGGCGCCGTTGCTCAGCGTCACGGTCACTGGCGAGCCTGCGGCGTTGGTCAGGGTTGCGGTGTACGTAATCTGACCACCCTCGGCCACGGAACCGGTCGCGGACAGCGACAGGTTGGTGGTGTCGACGGTGTCGGTCACGGTGGTGCTGACCGGGGTTTTGTCGGCGACGAGGTTTTCGAAATTGCCACCGGTCACGTTGGTGATCGAGTTGCTCAGCGACGCCTGACCGGTCAATGCATCGTTCGGTGCGGTGAAGGTCACGGTGCCGGTGGTTTTGCCAACTTCGATGGTGATGTTCTGACCGTTAGCCAGGGTCACGACGACAGGGGAGCCGGTGACTGGCGCGCCGACGGTAGCGGTGTAAGTAACCGTGCCGCCTTCAGCAACCGAGGTGTCAGCGCTCAGCTTGACGGTCGAGGTATCGATGGTGTCGGTGACAGTCGTCACAGCCGGAACATTGCTCGGCACGAGATTTTCGAAGTTACCGCCGGTGGCGCTGCTGATGGTTGCCTGCACGGAACCTGCGTCTTTGTAGACGTCATCGGTTGGTGCGGGAACGGTGGCATTACCGCTGGTTTCGCCAGCTTTGATGGTGATTACCGCGCCGTTGGACAGGGTGACCGTGACCGGCGTACCGGCCGGGTTGCTCAGCGTGGCGGTGTAAACGATCGAACCGCCCTCGGCCACTGTGCCAGTCGCGGACAGCGACAGGTTGGTGGTGTCGACGGTGTCGGTCACAGCAGTGCTGACCGGAGTTTTGTCAGCGACGAGGTTTTCGAAATTACCGCCAGTGACGTTGGTGATCGAGTTACTCAGCGAAGCCTGACCAGTCAGCGCATCGTTCGGCGCGGTGGAGGTCACGCTGCCGGTAGTCTTGCCGACTTCGATAGTGATCTGCTGACCATTAGCCAGGGCCACCACCACGGGCGAACCGGTCACAGGCGCGCCGACAGTCGCGGTGTAGGTGACGGTGCCGCCTTCAGTCACCGAAGTATCGGCGGTCAATTTGACCGTCGAGGTATCGATGGTGTCGGTGACGGTTGTCACGGCTGGCGTAGTGCTTGGCACCAGGTTTTCGAAGTTGCCGCCGGTGGTGCTGCTGATGGTTGCCTGCACCGAACCGGCGTCTTTGTAGACGTCATCGGTTGGCGCTGGAACGGTTGCAGTGCCGCTGGTTTCGCCAGCCTTGATGGTGATCACGGCGCCGTTGCTCAGCGTCACGGTCACTGGCGAGCCTGCGGCGTTGGTCAGGGTTGCGGTGTACGTAATCTGACCGCCCTCAGCCACGGAACCGGTCGCGGACAGCGACAGGTTGGTGGTGTCGACGGTGTCGGTCACAGCAGTGCTGACTGGGGTTTTATCAGCAACAAGGTTTTCGAAATTGCCACCGGTCACGTTGGTGATCGAATTGCTCAGCGACGCCTGACCAGTAAACGCGTCATTCGGTGCGGTGAAGGTCACGCTGCCGGTGGTTTTGCCAACTTCGATGGTGATGTTCTGACCGTTCGCCAACGTCACGACGACTGGCGAACCGGTCACTGGCGCGCCAACGGTGGCGGTGTAAGTGACGGTACCGCCTTCAACAACGCTGGTATCAGCCGTCAGTTTCACCGTCGAGGTATCGATGGTGTCGGTGACGGTCGTCACGGCTGGCGTAGTGCTTGGCACCAGGTTTTCGAAGTTACCGCCGGTGGCGCTGCTGATCGTTGCCTGAACCGAACCGGCGTCTTTGTAGACGTCATCGGTTGGTGCTGGAACGGTGACATTACCGCTGGTTTCGCCAGCTTTGATAGTGATCACCGCGCCGTTGCTCAACGTTACGGTCACTGGCGAGCCAGCGGCGTTGGTCAGGGTTGCGGTGTAAGTGATCTGACCGCCCTCGGCCACGGACCCGGTCGCGCTCAGCGACAGGTTGGTGGTGTCGACGGTGTCGGTCACGGTGGTGCTGACCGGGGTTTTGTCGGCGACGAGGTTTTCGAAGTTACCGCCGGTCACGTTGGTGATCGAGTTGCTCAGCGACGCCTGACCAGTCAGCGCATCGTTCGGCGCGATGAAGGTCACGCTGCCGGTAGTCTTGCCGACTTCGATAGTGATCTGCTGACCATTAGCCAGGGCCACCACCACGGGCGAACCGGTCACAGGCGCGCCAACGGTGGCGGTGTAGGTGACGGTGCCGCCTTCAGCCACCGAGGTATCAGCGGTCAATTTGACCGTCGAGGTATCGATGGTGTCGGTTACTTGAGTGATTGCTGGTGTGGTGCTCGGAACAAGGTTCTCGAAATTTCCACCGGTGGCGCTGCTGATGGTTGCCTGCACGGAGCCGGCGTCTTTGTAGACGTCATCGGTCGGTGCTGGAACGGTGACATTACCGCTGGTTTCGCCAGCTTTGATGGTGATTACCGCACCGTTCGACAGGGTCACGGTGACTGGCGAGCCAGCGGCGTTGGTCAGTGTCGCGGTGTACGTAATCTGACCACCTTCTGCCACGGAACCGGTCGCGCTCAGCGACAGGTTGGTCGTGTCGACGGTATCAGTCACGGTTGTGTTGACCGGGGTCTTGTCGGCGACGAGGTTTTCGAAGTTACCGCCGGTCACGTTGGTGATCGAGTTGCTTAGCGACGCCTGACCAGTCAACGCGTCATTCGGCGCGGTGAAGGTTACGGTGCCGGTGGTTTTGCCGACTTCGATGGTGATCTGCTGACCATTAGCCAGGGCCACCACCACGGGCGAACCGGTCACTGGCGCGCCAACGGTGGCGGTGTAAGTGACGGTACCGCCTTCAGCAACGCTGGTATCAGCCGTCAGTTTCACCGTCGAGGTATCGATGGTGTCGGTGACGGTCGTCACGGCTGGCGTAGTGCTTGGCACCAGGTTTTCGAAGTTACCGCCGGTGGCGCTGCTGATCGTTGCCTGAACCGAACCGGCGTCTTTGTAGACGTCATCGGTTGGTGCTGGAACGGTGACATTACCGCTGGTTTCGCCAGCTTTGATAGTGATCACCGCGCCGTTGCTCAACGTTACGGTCACTGGCGAGCCAGCGGCGTTGGTCAGGATTGCGGTGTAAGTGATCTGCCCACCCTCGGCCACGGAACCGGTCGCGGACAGCGACAGGTTGGTGGTGTCGACGGTGTCGGTCACGGTGGTGCTGACTGGGGTTTTATCCGCCACAAGGTTTTCGAAGTTACCCCCAGTGACGTTGGTGATCGAATTGCTCAGCGACGCCTGACCAGTCAGCGCATCGTTCGGGGCGGTGAAGGTCACGCTGCCGGTGGTCTTGCCGACTTCGATGGTGATGTTCTGACCGTTCGCCAGGGTCACGACGACAGGCGAACCGGTGACCGGCGCCCCGACAGTAGCGGTGTAAGTGACGGTGCCGCCTTCAGCAACGCTGGTGTCAGCCGTCAATTTCACCGTCGAGGTATCGATGGTGTCAGTGACAGTTGTCACGGCTGGCGCAGTGCTTGGCACGAGATTTTCGAAGTTGCCACCGGTGGCGCTGCTGATCGTTGCCTGAACCGAACCGGCGTCTTTGTAGACGTCATCGGTTGGCGCCGGAACGGTTGCATTGCCGCTGGTTTCGCCAGCTTTGATGGTGATCACCGCGCCGTTGCTCAACGTCACGGTCACTGGCGAGCCTGCGGCGTTGGTCAGTGTCGCGGTGTAAGTGATCTGACCACCTTCAGCCACAGAACCGGTCGCACTCAGCGATAGATTTGTAGGGTCCGCAATGTCTGTGACGGAAGTTGAGACTGGGGTTTTGTCCGCAACCAGATTTTCGAAATTACCGCCAGTGACGTTGGTGATCGAATTACTCAGCGACGCCTGACCGGTCAGCGCATCGTTCGGTGCGGTGAAGGTTGCGGTGCCTGTAGTTTGGCCAACAGCAATGGTGATGTTCTGACCGTTGGCCAATGTCACAACGACAGGGGAGCCAGTGACCGGAGCGCCCACAGTCGCGGTGTAGGTGACGGTGCCGCCTTCAGTCACCGAGGTATCGGCTGTCAGTTTGACCGTCGAAGTATCGATGGTGTCGGTGACTGTTGTCACGGCCGGCGCAGTGCTAGGCACCAGGTTTTCGAAGTTGCCACCGGTGGCGGTGCTGATCGTGGCCTGAACCGAACCGGCGTCTTTGTAGACGTCATCGGTTGGTGCGGGAACGGTGACATTACCGCTGGTTTCGCCAGCTTTGATAGTGATTACCGCGCCGTTCGAGAGGGTCACGGTCACTGGCGAGCCAGCGGCATTGGTCAGGGTTGCGGTGTACGTAATCTGACCGCCCTCGGCCACGGAACCGGTCGCGGACAGCGACAGGTTGGTGGTGTCGACGGTATCGGTCACAGTGGTACTGACCGGGGTTTTGTCGGCAACGAGGTTTTCGAAGTTACCGCCGGTCACGTTGGTGATCGAGTTGCTCAGCGACGCCTGACCGGTTAACGCGTCATTCGGTGCGGTGAAGGTCACGCTGCCGGTGGTTTTGCCGACTTCGATGGTGATCTGCTGACCATTAGCCAGGGCCACTACCACGGGCGAGCCGGTCACTGGCGCGCCGACCGTAGCGGTGTAAGTGACGGTGCCGCCTTCAGCCACGGAAGTGTCAGCGCTCAGTTTCACGCTGGAGGTGTCGACGGTATCGGTGACATCGGTCACCGCTGGCGTGGCGTTCGGGACGAGGTTTTCGAAGTTGCCGCCCGTGGCATCCTTGATGCTGACTTCGACTTTTCCGGCGTCCTTATAGACGTCGTCCTTCGGTGCGTCGACGGTCACGGTACCGGTGGTCTTGCCGGCCTCGATAGTGATCACCGAGCCATTGCTCAGATTCACGGTGACCGGGGTACCGGCCGGGTTGCTCAAGGTCGCCGTGTAGGTGATCTGGCCACCTTCGGCCACGGTGCCGGTCGCGCTCAGCGACAGGTTGGTGGTGTCGACGGTGTCGGTCACGGTGGTGCTGACTGGGGTTTTATCCGCCACAAGGTTTTCGAAGTTACCGCCAGTGACGTTGGTGATCGAGTTGCTCAGCGAAGCCTGACCGGTCAGCGCATCGTTCGGTGCGGTGAAGGTCACGGTGCCGGTAGTCTGGTCGACAGCGATGGTGATGTTCTGACCGTTGGCCAATGTCACGACGACTGGCGAGCCGGTCACTGGCGCGCCAACGGTAGCGGTGTAGGTGACGGTCCCGCCTTCAGCCACGGAAGTGTCAGCGCTCAGTTTCACGGTCGAGGTATCGACGGTATCGGTGACATCGGTCACCGCTGGCGTGGCGTTCGGGACGAGGTTTTCGAAGTTGCCGCCCGTGGCGTCCTTGATGCTGACTTCGACTTTTCCGGCGTCCTTATAGACGTCGTCCTTCGGTGCGTCAACGGTCACGGTACCGGTGGTCTTGCCGGCCTCGATAGTGATCACCGAGCCATTGCTCAGATTCACGGTGACCGGGGTACCGGCCGGGTTGCTCAAGGTCGCCGTGTAGGTGATCTGGCCACCTTCGGCCACGGTGCCGGTCGCGCTCAGCGACAGGTTGGTGGTGTCGACGGTGTCGGTCACGGTGGTGCTGACTGGGGTTTTATCCGCCACAAGGTTTTCGAAGTTACCGCCAGTGACGTTGGTGATCGAGTTGCTCAGCGAAGCCTGACCGGTCAGCGCATCGTTCGGTGCGGTGAAGGTCACGGTGCCGGTAGTCTGGCCGACAGCGATGGTGATGTTCTGACCGTTGGCCAATGTCACGACGACTGGCGAGCCGGTCACTGGCGCACCTACGGTAGCGGTGTAAGTGACGGTCCCGCCTTCGGCAACCGAAATGTCAGCCGTCAATTTCACCGTCGAGGTGTCGACGGTATCGGTGACATCGGTCACCGCTGGCGTGGCGTTCGGGACGAGGTTTTCGAAGTTGCCGCCCGTGGCATCCTTGATGCTGACTTCGACTTTTCCGGCGTCCTTATAGACGTCGTCCTTCGGTGCGTCGACGGTCACGGTACCGGTGGTCTTGCCGGCCTCGATAGTGATCACCGAGCCATTGCTCAGATTCACGGTGACCGGGGTACCGGCCGGGTTGCTCAAGGTCGCCGTGTAGGTGATCTGGCCACCTTCGGCCACGGTGCCGGTCGCGGACAGCGACAAGCTGGTGGTGTCGGTAACGTCGGTCACTGCGGTGGATACAGGCGTTTTATCGGCGACCAGATTTTCGTAGTTACCGCCGCTGACGTTGGTGATCGAATTGGTCAGTGCGGCATTGCCGGCCAGCGCATCGTTTGGTGCGGTGGTGGTCACGCTGCCGCTGGTTTGGCCGACGCCGATGGTGATGCTCTGACCGTTAGCCAGGGTCACAACGACAGGCGAACCGGTGACTGGCGCGCCGACCGTGGCGGTGTAGGTGACGGTGCCGCCTTCGGCGACCGAGGTGTCAGCGCTCAGTTTCACCGTCGAGGTGTCGACGGTATCGGTGATTTCCGTCACCGCAGGGTTGGTGCTCGGCACCAGGTTCTCGAAGTTGCCGCCGCTCGCGTCCTTGATCGTGACTTCGATCTGGCCGGCATCTTTATAGACGTCATCAGCCGGGGCCGGAACGGTCACGGTGCCGGTGGTCTTGCCCGCGTCGATGGTAATCACCGAGCCGTTGCTCAATGTCACGGTGACAGGCGTGCCCGCCGGATTGGTCAGGGTCGCGGTGTAAACGATCGAACCACCCTCGGCCACCGAACCAGTGGCGCTAAGGCTCAGGCCGGTGTTATCGACCGAGTCGGTAATCGTGGTGACCGCAGGCGTCGGATTCGGCACCAGGTTTTCGAAATTGCCACCGGTGGCACCAGTGATGGTGGTGCTGACGGTGCTGCCATTGTTGTACACGTCATTGGCGGCGGTCGGCACATTGACGGTGCCAGTGGTTTCGCCAGCAGCGATGGTGATGGTCGAGCCGTTGGACAGGGTGACGGTAACCGGAGTTTGCGCCGGGTTGGTCAGGGTCGCGGTGTAGGTGATCTGGCCGCCTTCAACGATGTTGTTGGTCGCCGTCAAAGTCAGGCCGGTGTTATCGACCGAATCGGTAATCGTGGTGACCGCAGGCGTGTTGCTTGGCACCAGGTTTTCGAAATTGCCGCCGGTGGCACCAGTGATGGTGGTGCTGACGGTGCTGCCATTGTTGTACACGTCGTTGGCGGCAGTTGGCACGTTGAGGGTGCCAGTGGTTTCGCCAGCGGCAATGGTGATGGTCGAGCCATTCGACAGAGTGACGGTTACCGGAGTTTGCGCCGGGTTGGTCAGGGTCGCGGTGTAGGTGATCTGACCGCCTTCAACGATGTTGTTGGTCGCCGTCAAAGTCAGGCCGGTGTTATCCACCGAATCGGTAATCGTAGTGACCGCAGGCGTCGGATTCGGCACCAGGTTCTCAAAGTTACCGCCGGTAGCGCCAGTGATGGTGGTGCTGACGGTGCTGCCATTGTTGTACACGTCATTGGCGGCGGTCGGCACATTGACGGTGCCAGTCGTCTGGCCCGCAGCGATGGTGATGGTCGAGCCGTTCGATAGAGTGACGGTTACCGGTGTCTGCGCCGGATCGGTCAGGGTCGCGGTGTAGGTGATCTGCCCACCTTCCGTGACGCTCGGGGCTGTCGTCAGGGTGACGGTGGTGGTGTCGACGGTGTCGGTGACTTGCGTCGTCGCCGGAGTGGTCGGCGGGGTCACCGTGATGCCGTTGCCGCCGGAGGTGCCGGTGACGGTCACGTCGATCTGGGTCGGGTCGTTGTACACCGTGTCGTTCGGCGCCAGCGGCACGTTGACGGTGCCGGTGGTCGAGCCAGCCGGGATGACGATCACTGCGCCGTTGGACAAAGTGATGGTCAGGTCGGTGAGTGGCGCCTGGGTCAGGGTTGCGGTGTACACCAGCACGCCGCCGGCTTCGGTGATGGTCGGCGTGGCGCTGAGGCTCAGGGTCGAGTCACGCAGTGCATTGGCGGTGGTGTCGGTGGTCTGGCCGCCCGTGGTGTTCTGCGCGACCTGCCCGGCAGCGTTGATCCCCGCTGTCGGGAAGCCAATGGTCGGATCGACACGGCCAGCGGTGGCGTCGAGCATCACGAAGCTGTGACCGCCGCCCGCCGCGCCACCTGTGCCGGCGGCGCTCGGGCCGGCGGCGGTGGACTCAAGGGCGGTGGTCGGGTCGACACCGGCGGCGATGGCTTGCTGCAGTTCTGCTACCGACGGCGCTGCCTGCGCGGTGGCTTCGGCCAGGTCGGTGCTGGAGTCGGGTGCGTTGGCGCTCCACTGGGTGTCTCGACCCAGATCCAGAGTGCGGCCATCGGCCAGTTCCAGCGACACGGCGCCGGACAGACCGGTATCGATCTGGTCGCCGACATACAGGCGATCGCCTTCAACGAGTACCCGACGCACGCCCTCTGGGGACACCACGAAAACCTGACCGACAATGCTTTTGACGACGGCAACAACACTGCTCATTGAAGACTCTCCGGGGTGCCACATTCAGTTGACTTCCATGGACCTGACGGGCCATCGCGCCACTTCAGTCTGGACGTACTTTTAAAAAATTCGATAACAAGTTGACGCTTTGTTTCGTCAATATTTTGGCTATAGTTTTTCGCGATTTACTTTATGCCAAACTATTGACCTTCTGGGAGCCATCCTAAACAATCGTCCCAGTAATGTCACATTGATATTTCCGCGGCGACCTGTCCTTCAGCGTGTGATCCAGTTCCTGTTTTGAACTTTCCGACATACGGTCATTCCGGGTTGCCATCATCCGACGCAGCGCCACGTTCTGCTGTGATTCAAGACAAGAAGTTCCGGGAAATTCCAACCATGCGTTCGCTTTTGCTCCTCGCCGCTCCCTTCGCTCTCGCCGCCTCTTTTGTACAAGCACAATCCTTACCAGAAGCCATGCAACAGGCTTTGGATGTCCATCCGGAGGTTCAGGCGGGGGTCAACAGTCGATTGGCGGCGGATTATCAGTTAAAGGCGGCGAAGGGGGGATACCTGCCCAAGGTCGATCTGCTGGGCGGTTATGGCCGTGAGGGCACCGACAGCGTGACCACTCGGGCCAACGGTGGCGGCAATCACTGGGAGACGTTGAACCGCAGCGAGTCAAGTTTACGTCTCTCGCAAATGGTTTTTGACGGTTTTGCGACGTCCAACGAGGTTGCGCGTCAACAAGCCAACGTCAGCTCCCGTGCCTATTCCTTGCTCGGCACCTCCGAGCGCACCGCACTGACCGTCGCCCAGGTGTATCTGGACGTGCTGACCCGCCGCGAATTCGTACGACTGGCCGAGGAAAACCTCAAAAGTCACCAGCGCATCTACGATCAGATCCAGTTGCGCACCCAGCGCGGCGTCGGCAGCGGTGCCGACCTTGACCAGGCTGAAGCGCGGATGGCTCAGGCCCGCAACAACCTGATCACCGAGCAGACCAACCTCGCCGACGCCGAAACCAACTTCCTCAGCGCCGTCGGCCAGATGCCTGATCAGCTGGAACGACCGGTGCCGTTCATGGCGATGATGCCGGCCAACCTCAACGAAGCCCGCGCGCAGATGCTGGAAAACAGCCCGATCCTGCGTTCGGCAGAGTCGGATATCGCCGCGGCCGAAAAGCAGTACGCCACCGCCAAGTCGACCTTCTACCCACGTTTCGATGCCGAACTGGGGCGCACCGCCGACAACGATCTCGACGGCCAGAACGGCCACAATAACGAATGGCAGGCCATGCTGCGCATGCGCTTCAACCTCTATTCGGGCGGCAGCAACAAGGCCGACCTGGAATCCAAGTCGTACCTGGCCAACCAGGCGCTGGACATCCGCAACAACGCCCTGCGGCAGTTGAACGAAGAGCTGGGCCTGGCCTGGAACGCCTTGAACAACGCCAACGCGCAAGTGCCGATCGCCCAGCAATACGTCGATCACAGCACCTCGGTGCGCACCGCGTACCAGCGTCAATTCAGCCTCGGTGAGCGAACCCTGCTCGACTTGCTCGACAGCGAAAACGAGCTGTTCACCGCCTCGCGGCGCCTGGCGGAAATCAAGAACATTCAGTTATTTACTCAGTACCGAATCAAGGCGACCATGGGCGAGTTGCTCAGAAGCCAGGGAGTGGTCGCGCCGTTGGCATCCGTTGTGCAGAACGACGTGAAGCCCAAGGTCCAGCTGCCTGGGATGAATTGAGTTATCCCTTTCAACTGTCAAAGAGTGTCGAGCGTGGAATCAGAAGTCAGTCGAGTTCATCTCAGTCATGATCCGCGCGCGTTGCACGACGATCCGTTACTGGACGGTCTGCTCGCCCTTTGCATGCTCCACCAGAAACCCGCCAGCGCGGCGATGCTGACCACCGGCCTGCCGCTGCCCAAACAGCGCCTGAGCGTCGAGTTGCTGCCGCGTGCGGCGGCTCGCGCCGGCCTGCAAGGTCGGGTGTTGCAGCGCAAGCTCGAAGAAATTCCGGCGATTGCCATGCCCGCGCTGTTGCTGCTCAAGGATGGTCGTAGCGCCGTCCTGCTCGGCTGGCAGGGCGAAAACGAAGCGCGGGTGCTGCTCAGTGAAAGCGATGGCGGCGAATCGGTGGTCAGCCGCGAACTGCTGACTGACGATTACATCGGCAAAGTGTTCTTCGCCCAGCCGCAGCATAAATTCGACGTCAACCACGGCACGCTGATTCCGCGTGCACGTTCGTGGTTTCGCGACACCCTCAAGCGTTCGCGCTGGCTGTACGCCGATGCGATCGCCGCCAGTTTCCTGATCAACATCATCGCCATGGCCGCGCCGCTGTTCGTGATGAACGTCTATGACCGCGTGGTGCCGAACCAGGCTGAGGCGACCCTGTGGGTATTGGCGCTGGGCATCACTGGCGCCTACATCTTCGACCTGATCCTCAAGAGCCTGCGCAGCTTGTGTCTGGATCTGGCGGGCAAGAAAACCGACCTGATCATCTCCGCCACGCTGTTCGAGCGCATCGTCGGCATGGCGATGAAGTACCGCCCGGCGCGGGTCGGCAGTTTTGCGCAGAACATTCATGAGTTTCAGAGCCTGCGCGACTTCCTCGCCTCGCTGACCCTGACCAGCCTGATCGACCTGCCGTTCACCCTTCTGATTTTCATCGTCATCGCAATTCTCGGCGGGCATCTGGTGTGGATTCCGGTGCTGGCGTTCCCGATTGCGCTGCTGATCGGCTACGCCTTGCAGAAGCCGCTGGTGGCAACCATGGAACGCACCATGGCCCTCGGTGCCGAGCGCCAGTCAAGCCTGATCGAAACCCTCGCCGGCCTCGACGCGGTCAAGGTCAACAACGCCGAAAGCGAGCGCCAGTATCAGTGGGAGCAGACCATCGGCACCCTCAGCCGTCTCGAGCTGCGGGTGAAAATGCTTTCCGGCCTGGCGATGAACATCACCCTGCTGATCCAGCAACTGGTCGGGGTAATCATGATTGTCTTCGGCGTGTACCAGATCATCGCCGGCAACCTGAGCATGGGCGGGCTGATCGCCTGCTACATGCTCAGTGGCCGCGCCCTGAGCCCGCTGGCCTCGCTGTCCGGTCTGCTCACTCGCTATCAACAGGCACGGGTGACCATGACCTCGGTCGACCAGATGATGGAGCTGCCACAGGAGCGCAATTTCGAGGAGCGCCCGTTGAGCCGCAAGGTGCTGCAAGGCGCGATCGAGTGCCGCCAGCTCAATTTCACCTATCCGGACCAGCAGAACCCGGCGCTGAAAAACATCAACCTGGTGATCCGTCCCGGCGAGAAAATCGGCATCATCGGCCGCAGCGGCTCGGGCAAAAGCTCTCTGGCCAAACTGCTGGTCGGCCTGTATCAGCCGGACGACGGCGCGTTGCTGGTCGATGGCGTGGACATCCGCCAGATCGACGTCAGCGAACTGCGCTACAACATCGGCTACGTGCCACAGGACATTCAACTGCTGTCCGGCACGTTGCGTGACAACCTGGTTTCCGGCGCACGTTATGTAGAAGACGAATTAGTCCTGCAAGCTGCCGAGCTGGCCGGCGTCCACGAATTCGCCCGCCTTCACCCGCAAGGCTACGAGCTGCAAGTCGGCGAGCGTGGGCAGAACCTCTCCGGCGGCCAACGGCAGAACGTTGCGCTGGCCCGGGCGCTGCTGCTCAATCCGCCGATTCTGCTGATGGACGAGCCGACCAGTGCGATGGACAACACCGGCGAAGAACGCCTCAAGCAACGCCTCGCGGCGGTGATTGAAAACAAGACCGTGGTGCTGGTCACGCATCGGGCTTCGCTGTTGTCGCTGGTCGATCGTCTGCTGGTGATCGACCGCGGGCAGATTCTCGCCGACGGCCCGAAAGCCGCGGTGATGGAAGCGTTGAAGAAGGGGCAGATCAGTGTTGCTTAAGTCCGGTGTCAAGGAGTCGATCCGTCGTTACTTCAAAGGCTCTGCCTCGCTGCAGGGTCAGCCGCTGCCGGAGGTCAACAAGGCGCTGATCGAAGACGCCCCGCGCGTTGTGCGCCTGACCATCTGGGCGATCATCGGCTTCTTTGTGTTCCTCATGCTTTGGGCCAACTTCGCCGTGATCGATGAAGTGACCAAGGGCGACGGCAAGGCGATTCCGTCGTCGAAGATTCAGAAAATCCAGAACCTTGAGGGCGGGATTGTCTCCGAACTGTTCGTCAAGGAAGGCCAGATCGTCGAGGCCGGCGCGCCGTTGATTCGTCTCGACGACACGCGGTTTGCCTCCAACGTCGGCGAAACCGAGGCCGATCGCCTGTCGATGCTGCTGCGGGTCGAGCGTCTGAGCGCCGAAGTCGACGACCGCCCACTGAACTTCCCCGAAGACGTGCTCAAGGCCGTGCCGGGTCAAGCGAAAAGCGAAGAGTCCCTGTACATCAGCCGTCGCCAGCAATTGCATGACGAGATCGGCGGCCTGCAGGAGCAGTTGATCCAGCGTCAGCAAGAGCTGCGTGAGTTCAGCTCCAAGCAGGCGCAGTACCGTCAGCAGCTCGGCTTGCAGCGCCAGGAAATCAACATGTCCGAGCCGCTGGTGGCGCAGGGCGCGGTGTCTCCGGTGGAAGTGTTGCGCCTCAAGCGTGCCGAAGTGGAAACCCGGGGTCAGCTCGATGCCACAACCCTGGCGATTCCGCGCGCCGAATCGGCGATCAAGGAAGTGCAGCGCAAAATCGACGAGACCCGGGGCAAATTCCGTAGCGAAGCGCTGACCCAGCTCAACGAAGCGCGCACCGATCTGAATAAGGCTCAAGCCACCGGCAAAGCCCTGGAAGACCGCGTCAGCCGTACGCTGGTCACCTCGCCGGTGCGCGGCATCGTCAATAAATTGTTGGTCAACACCATTGGCGGCGTGATCCAGCCGGGCAGTGACATGGTCGAAATCGTGCCGCTGGACGACACCCTGCTGGTCGAAGCCAAGATCCGCCCGCAGGACATCGCCTTCCTGCATCCGGGGCAGGAAGCGATCGTCAAATTCACCGCGTATGACTACACCATTTATGGCGGGCTGAAGGCGCAGCTGGAGCAGATCGGCGCCGACACCATCACTGACGAAGACAAGAAAACTACTTACTACGTGATCAAGGTGCGCACTGAGCGCAGCCATTTGGGCACGGATGAGAAGCCCTTGCTGATCATTCCGGGGATGGTCGCTTCGGTGGATATCATCACGGGCAAGAAGTCGGTGTTGAGTTATCTGCTCAAGCCGATCATTCGGGCTCGGGCAGAGGCGTTGCACGAGCGCTAGATCCTCGGTGCTCCTGACGGCCTCTTCGCGAGCAAGCTCGCTCCCACAGTTGATCTCCTGTGACCGAAAATTTTGTGTTCGGTAAAGATCCAATGTGGGAGCGAGCTTGCTCGCGAAGGCGTCGGTGAAATCGCCACCTCCGGCCAATTAGTGACACAAAACGTCACTCGACTCCCAATTCCATTCCTCACCATTCGCCATATCGTTATTCATTAACGGTATTTAATTTCCCATTCTTATAGCGATAAAGTCACCCACCTGCGTACCTGCCGACCAATCGGCGCGCCGCACGACCTGAACCGACACGCAATCGAGCGTGAGTGTCTGATCGACGTGCGCGCCCGTGAGCGCGCCGTGCGTGGGAGATGATTGATGTCCGCAGCTACTGCCACCCCGAGCGCCGCGACCGCCGCGCCACAAAGCTTTGAAATTCGTCCATTCAGCGGTGCCGTTGGCGCCGAAATTGTTGGTCTGGAGCTGAGTCGGCCAGTCAACGATCAGGATTTTGCGCGCATTCACCGCGCGCACCTGGATCACCATGTCGTGGTTTTCCGCGATCAGCAGATCACCCCACAACAGCAAATCGACTTCAGCCGCCGCTTCGGCGTGTTGCAGATCCATGTGCTCAAGCAATTCCTGCTGGCGGATCACCCGGAAATCCTCATCGTTTCCAATATCATCGAAAACGGCCAGAACATCGGTCTCGGTGACGCCGGCAAGTTCTGGCATTCCGATCTTTCTTACAAAGAACTGCCGAGCCTTGGCTCGATGCTGCACGCGCAGGAGCTGCCCGTCGAGGGCGGCGACACGCTGTTTGCCGACATGCACAAAGCCTGGGACGACCTGCCATCAGCCTTGCGCAATGCGGTTGAGGGACGCTTCGCCGCGCATTCCTATACCGCGCGCTACAGCGAAACCAAATTCGAAGGTAACTGGCGGCCGACCCTGACCCCAGAGCAACTGGCGCAAGTCGCCGAAGTCGTGCACCCGGTGGTGCGCACCCATCCGGAAAACGGCCGCAAGGCCTTGTTCATCAGCGAAGGCTTCACCACGCGCATCGTCGGCCTGCCGGACGACGAGAGCCGTCAATTGCTGGCCGAGCTGTACGCCCACAGCGTGCTGCCGCAAAACATCTACCGCCATCAGTGGCAGCCGCATGATCTGGTGTTCTGGGACAACCGTTCGCTGATCCACCTGGCCGCCGGCTGCCCGGCGCACCTGCGCCGAAAGCTGTATCGCACGACCATCCAGGGCGATGCGCCTTTCTGATTTGCCGGAGATTGTTGAACCATGAACGCTCCCTTGCCAGGCCACGCGGCCAGCAACCCGATTGCCCGCAGCGACGCGTTGCTGGCGGTCGATCGCGTCAGCCTCGAATACCGCACGCCGCAACGCGTGGTGCGCGCCACCCACCAGGTCAGTTTTGAAATCGATCCGGCCGACCGCTATGTGTTGCTCGGCCCGTCCGGTTGCGGGAAATCCACATTGCTCAAAGCGGTCGCCGGGTTCATCCAGCCCTGCGAAGGCGAAATCCGCCTGCAAGGCCAGCGTGTCGATGCGCCGGGGCCGGACCGGATTGTGGTGTTCCAGGAATTCGACCAATTGCCGCCGTGGAAAACCGTGAAGCAGAACGTGATGTTTCCGTTGCTCGCCTCGCGCACCTTGAACAAAAAAGACGCGGAATACCGTGCGCTGCACTATCTGGAAAAGGTCGGCCTGGCTGCGTTCGCCGACGCCTACCCGCACACCTTGTCCGGCGGCATGAAAGCGCGGGTGGCGATCGCTCGGGCGCTGGCGATGCAGCCGAAAATTCTGTTGATGGACGAACCCTTCGCCGCCCTCGACGCGCTGACGCGACGCAAGATGCAGGAGGAGTTGCTGCTGCTCTGGGAGGAAGTGCGCTTCACGTTGCTGTTCGTCACCCATTCGATTGAAGAAGCGCTGGTGGTGGGCAATCGCATTCTTCTGCTGTCGCCGCATCCGGGCCGGGTGCGCGCCGAAGTGCACAGCCATCAATACGATCTGCACAGCCTCGGCGGCGTGGCGTTTCAGGAGTCGGCGCGGCGCATTCATCGTCTGCTCTTCGATGAAGGTCAGTCGCCGGAGACCGAGCGTGACCATGACTTCAACGATATTCGCATCGCCTATTGAGCGGCCGAGAGGATTACCCGATGAGCCATTCACCCTCCGTGCGTGAAGAATTCGAAACCGTGCTCGAGCCGCTGACTGCCGTGCCGGTCGAGCGCGAATTACCGCTCGGCACGCGATTGTGGCAACAGGGCTGGCTGCGCAAAAGCCTGATCCTGATCGTATTGGCGATCGTCTGGGAAGTGGTCGCGCGGATTCAGAACAACGATCTGATGCTGCCGAGCTTTCTGCAAACCGCCCACGCCTTGTTCGACGGCCTGCTCAGTGGCGAGCTGTTGGCCAAGGTGTGGATATCCCTGGTGGTGCTGATCAAGGGGTACTTGATCGGCATTGTTCTGGCGTTTGCCTTGACCACCCTGGCAGTGTCGACGCAGTTGGGACGCGATCTGTTGAGCACGATGACCTCGATGTTCAATCCGTTGCCGGCGATTGCCCTGTTGCCGCTGGCCCTGCTGTGGTTTGGTCTGGGGCAGAACAGCCTGATTTTCGTGCTGGTGCATTCGGTGTTGTGGGCGCTGGCGCTCAATACTTATGCCGGTTTTCTCGGCGTCTCCGAAACCCTGCGCATGGCCGGGCGCAACTACGGACTCAAGGGGCTGCGGCTGGTGTTGTTCGTCCTGATCCCGGCGGCGCTGCCATCGATTCTCGCGGGGCTGAAGATTGGCTGGGCGTTTGCCTGGCGCACGTTGATCGCTGCCGAATTGGTGTTTGGTGCGACCAGCGGCAAGGGCGGGTTGGGCTGGTACATCTTCCAGAATCGCAATGAGCTGTACACCGACAAGGTGTTTGCCGGGTTGGCGGTGGTGATTCTGATTGGTTTGCTGGTGGAGAATCTGGTGTTTGATACGTTGGAGCGAGTGACCGTCAAGCGGTGGGGTATGCAACGATAGCTGTGGTGCAGCGACTGGCCTCATCGCGAGCAGGCGAAGGCCTACATTTGAAATGCGTTCCCCCTGTAGGAGTGAGCCTGCTCGCGATAGCTTTTTCAAAGACGCCGCCGATCCCAAAGGATGTTTGCTAGCATTGCACCCGGATCAATCCAGATCAGCCATGAGTGCTCAGCATGCAACTCCCGGACATGAACCTGCTGGTCGCCCTCGATGCCCTGCTCGACGAGGGCAGTGTGGTCGGTGCGGCGCGGCGAATGAACCTCAGCCCGGCGGCGATGAGCCGCACGCTGACGCGCATCCGCGAAGCCATCGGCGATCCGATCCTGGTACGTGCCGGACGCGGTCTGGTGCCGACTCCCAAAGCTTTGGAATTGCGCGAACAAGTGCGCGACGTGGTCGAGCAGGCGGCGCTGCTGTTCCGTTCGGCCGACAGCGTGGAGTTGGGCACTTTGCGGCGGCGTTTCAGCATTCGCGCCAACGACTTTTTCATCGGTGTCTACGGCGGCAAGTTGTTCGACACCCTTGATCAACTGGCACCGCACTGCGAGCTGCGCTTCGTCCCCGAAGGCGATGGCGACGACGAGGCATTGCGCGAAGGACGGATCGACCTGAGCGTGAGCAATACCCGGCCCGTCACGCCGGAAGTGAAAATCCAGAATCTGTTCTCCACTCACTTCGTCGGGCTTGTGCGCGAAGATCACCCGTTGCTCGACGGCGAGATCACCGCTGAGCGCTACGCCGGTTTCTCGCATATCAGCATGTCGCGCCGGGGTATCGCCCGCGGGCCTATTGATACGGCATTGAATGCCTTGGGGCTGGAACGGCGGGTGGCAGTGATTGCGCCGAGTTTTCATGCGGCGATGTTCGCCTTGCCGGACTCCGACCTGATCCTGCCAGTGCCCAAGGAAGCGCTGCTCAGCGTGCGACGGCTGGGCCTGAAACTGCGCTCATTCGACCTGCCGATCCCGCTGCCGATGCTGATGCTGACCCAGGCCTGGCACCCGCGTTTCGACAAGGACCCCGCCCACCGCTGGCTGCGCGAAACGCTCAAGGCCTGTTGCGATGAGACGTGGCTGGCGGCACAACCCTGATCCCGAATTTCACACAAATCCCCTGTAGGAGTGAGCCTGCTCGCGATAGCGGTACACCAGCCGACGGATTTTCAAACTGACACACCGCTATCGCGAGCAGGCTCACTCCTACAGGGATAACTGTTGTGTCTGATGCACTTATAACCTACCAATAAGTCAATTTTCGTCAGCACTAAGCCCCACTAAAATGCTCCGGTATTTCACCCCCCGGAGTTTTCATTCATGACATCCCTGACGGTCACGGCACCCCTCGCCGCGGCCAGCCCGGCGACGGCGACCACGCCCCCGGTGTTCGGGGCGCGGATCATCATCGGTCTGGTCGGCGTGCTGTTGGCCGTGCTGGTCTCGGGCCTCAACGAGATGGTCACCAAAGTCGCGCTGGCCGATATCCGTGGCGCGCTACACATCGGCTACGACGAAGGCACCTGGCTGGTCGCGAGCTACACCGCCACATCGGTCGCGGCCATGGCCTTTGCGCCGTGGTGCTCGGTGACCTTTTCGCTGCGCCGCTTCACCCTCTGCGCAATCGGCCTGTTTACCGCGCTCGGCGTCCTGTGTCCGTTCGCCCCGAATTACGAAAGTCTGCTGTTGATGCGCATCCTCCAAGGTCTGGCCGGCGGCGCGCTGCCGCCGATGCTGATGACCGTCGCGCTGCGCTTTTTGCCGGCAAACATCAAACTGTACGGACTGGCCGGCTACGCACTGACCGCAACGTTCGGCCCCGGCCTCGGCACGCCGCTGGCCGGTCTGTGGACCGAATACGTCGGCTGGCAATGGACCTTCTGGCAGATCATCGTGCCGTGCCTGATCGCTATGGCCGCCGTCGCCTACGGCTTGCCGCAGGATCCGCTGCGGCTGGAGCGGCTGAAGTCGTTCAACTGGAAAGGCCTGCTGCTGGGCTTTCCAGCGATCTGCATGCTGGTGATTGGCCTGTTGCAGGGCAATCGGCTGGACTGGTTCGAGTCGAACCTGATCTGCGGACTGCTCGGCGCCGGTGCGCTGCTGCTGGTGGCTTTCATGATCAATGAATGGTCGCAGCCGATTCCGTTTTTCAAATTGCAGATGCTCGGCATTCGCAATCTGTCGTTCGCGCTGATCACCTTGGCCGGGGTGCTTGTCGTGCTGCTGGCGGTGGTGCTGATTCCGTCGAGTTATCTGGCTCAGGTGCAAGGTTATCGCCCGGCGCAAACCGCGCCGATCATGCTCATCGCTGCGTTGCCGCAATTGCTTGCGCTGCCGCTGGTGGCGGCGCTGTGTAACTTGCGCTGGGTCGATTGCCGCTGGGTGCTCGGGATCGGGTTGAGCATGCTGGCGCTGTCCTGTCTGGGCGGTTCGCACCTGACGTCGGCGTGGATCCGTGACGATTTTTACGTTCTGCAGTGGCTGCAGGTTTTCGGTCAGCCGATGGCGGTGTTACCGCTGCTGATGCTGTCGACCGGCAGCATCACGCCGCTGGATGGCCCCTTCGCGTCGGCGTGGTTCAACACTGTGAAAGGCCTCGCTGCGGTGGTCGCCACTGGGGTGATCGAAGCGCTGACCACCGCGCGCCTGCATTTCCATTCGACGATGCTGGTCGACAGCCTCGGCAACTCGCCGCTGGCCGACCACAGCGATCCGGGCCTTGCCCATCGCCTGCACGAACAGGCCGTGGTGCTGACTTCTTCCGATCTCTACGTGTGCATGGCCGGCGTCGCGGTGACGCTGATCCTGCTGATTTTCTGGCTGCCGACGCGGATTTATCCGCCGCGCGCGCCGACCTGATTGCTGCACTGAAACAGAAGGTTTTTATGACGACTCAATCCAAACAAAAACTCGCGGTGGCCGTGGCTGCCGCGCTGGCGGTCGGCGTGCTGGTATACCTGGCGATGCCCGGGCTGTTCGGCAAACGCACCGAGCAAACCACCAATGACGCTTTTGTCTCG
This sequence comes from Pseudomonas hamedanensis, assembly GCF_014268595.2. Lineage (NCBI taxonomy): Bacteria > Pseudomonadati > Pseudomonadota > Gammaproteobacteria > Pseudomonadales > Pseudomonadaceae > Pseudomonas > Pseudomonas hamedanensis. Next base: position 3,848,326 of record NZ_CP077091.1, on the reverse strand, counting down.
GCCGACTACACGCTGGTCGTGCCGCGCGTGGCCGGGTTCATCAAGCAGGTGCTGGTCGAAGATAACCAGCAAGTGAAGGCCGGGCAGTTGCTGGCGCTGATCGATGACCGTGACTTGCGTGCGGCAGCCGAAGCGGCGGATGCGCAAACCCTGGTGGCGCGGGCGCAGTTGCAGAACGCCAACGCGACCCTGGAACGGCAGGCATCGCTGATCGCCCAGGCGCAGGCTTCGGTGGTCTCGGCCAAGGCAGAAATGGCGTTCGCTCAGCAGGAGCTGAACCGCTACAACCACCTCGCCGGTGTTGGCGCCGGTACGGTGCAGAACGCACAGCAGGCACGCACGCGAATTGATCAGGCCTCGGCACGCCTCGACACGGCGACGGCGAAACTGGCGGCCGAACGCAAGCAGGTCGAGATACTCAGCGCCCAACGCAACGCCGCCGAAGGCAATTTGAAACACGCGCAGGCGGCGCTGGAAATCGCCAGTTTCAACCTGTCCTATACGCGCATTACCGCACCGCAAGACGGCATGGTCGGCGAGCGCGCGGTGCGTGTCGGTGCCTATGTGACGCCGGGCAGCAAACTGCTGGCGGTGGTGCCGTTGCAGCAGGCCTATGTGGTTGCCAATTTTCAGGAAACGCAATTGACCGATGTGCAGCCGGGGCAGGACGTGCAAGTGCGTGTCGACAGCCTCGGCGGCGAAGCCTTGAGTGGCCGCGTCGAGAGCGTCGCGCCGGCAACGGGGGTGACTTTCGCAGCGGTGAAACCGGACAACGCCACCGGTAACTTCACCAAGGTGGTGCAGCGCATCCCGGTGAAAATCGTGCTGGAACCGGGGCAGCCACTGGCCGAGCGGTTGCGGGTAGGCATGTCGGTGGAGGCGAGCATTGATACTGCGAGTTCAACGGCGTCCGGGCGCGAGGTGACGCAGCGATGAACCTGCGCAAAAACCTGTGGCGAGGGAGCTTGCTCCCGCTGGGCTGCGAAGTAGCCGCAAAAATCGCGAGTGCTGCGCACTCGAGCGGGAGCAAGCTCCCTCGCCACACAGGCCTGTTCCAGTCTCTTGTTGTGCTGAGCTTTTTCGGCCTCAGCGCCTGCACCGTTGGCCCCGACTTCCAGAAACCCGAGGCCACGCAACCTGCCGACTGGGCTAAACCGGCCCGGTCGGCCCCCAGCCAGGCCGTCAGCGAACCCCTGAATGAGCACTGGTGGGAAACGTTCCACGATCCGCAGCTTTCCGCGCTCACCCAACGCGCACTGAGCAACAACCTCGACCTGCAATTGGCCAGCAGCCGCCTGCAACAAAGCCGCGCTGCACGCCAAGTGATCACCGCCGAGCGTTACCCAAACAGCGCCGCTACCGGTAGCTACGCGCGCAAGCGCAACAGCGGCGAGGGCCTGAACGATCCATCGGGGCATGACGGCAATTCCGCTTTCAACCTGTGGGACGCTGGCTTTTCGGCCTCGTGGGAACTGGACTTCTGGGGCCGTGTGCGCCGCGAAACCGAAGCCGCTGATGCCAATCTCGAAGTGGCGGAAAACGATCGTCGCGGCGTGTTGCTAACGGTGCTCGCCGACACCGCGCAAAACTACATCCAGTTGCGCGGCGTACAGAACACTCGCGCCGTCACCGAGCAGAACCTCGACGTTGCCCGGCACAGCCTGAAACTCTCGCAGTTGCGTCTGGCCGATGGCGTGGCAACCGATCTCGACGTCGCCGAAGCTGCCGCGCAAGTCGCTGCCATCGAGGCACGCCTGCCGGCACTTGAGCAGCGTCAGGCGCAACTGATCAACGCGATCAGTCTGTTGATGGGCGAACCACCGCAGGCCTTGGCGAAGGAGTTATCCACAGACGCGGCGGTGCCGCAGTCGCCGCTGCAAGTCGCCATCGGCCTGCCTTCGCAACTGGCCGAGCGCCGCCCGGATATCCGCCAAGCCGAAGCACGCCTGCACGCCGCCACCGCCAACATCGGCGTAGCCAAGGGCGATTTTTATCCGCGCATCACCCTGTCCGGCAACCTCGGTTCGCAGGCGATGCAGCTCAGCGACTTCGGTTCCTGGGGCTCGCGCGCCTTTGGCATCGGTCCGCAGTTCAGCCTGCCGTTGTTCGACGGCGGACGCCTGCGCGGCATGCTGCAACTGCGTGAAGCCCAGCAACAGGAAGCGGCCATCGCCTACCTGCAAACCGTGCTGCGCGCCTGGCATGAAATCGACGACCAGTTGACCGCCTACAACGCCAGTCAGCGCCGTCGCGACAGCCTCGCCGAAGCCGTGCGCCAGAACCAGATCGCCCTGCGCACCGCGCAACAGCAATACGTCGAAGGCGTGGTCGATTTCGTCAACGTCCTCACCGTACAGAGCGCCTTGCTCGCCACGCAGGAACAATGGGTGGAAAGCTCAACCGGCGTTTCCCTGGCGATGGTCGGGTTGTACAAAGCGCTGGGCGGCGGATGGCAGTCGGTCTATCCAGCAGCGCAACTGGCCGCAGGCTCGCCGGACGTCGCCAAACCCTGAACCCGCAGCGACAGCTATGATCAACTCCTCTGCAACAAACGGCGTAACGCCGGGCCCGATTCCAGAGGAGTTGATCATGGAAAATCCGCAGCACAGCCTCCCGGCCCTGTTCAAACAGCTCGGCCTCGCTGACGACCCGACCGGCATCGACCAGTTCATCGCCAGCCATTCCCCGCTCAAGCCGGAATTGCATCTGGCTGACGCGTTTTTCTGGTCGGAAAGTCAGGCGCAGCTTTTGCGCGACGAAATTTTGGAAGACGCGGATTGGGCGGATGTGGTGGATCGGTTGGATGTAATGTTGCGTAAGGGGCGGGCGGGGTGATCATTGCGAATTTGCAGTCACGTCTGACGCCAAGGTTGTCCAAGTGGCATAAATAGACCAAAAATCACGCCCCAATTTAAGGTCTTTATTATGCAAAGCGTTCTCGCCGATATGGCTGTCAGTGTTTCTGAACTGAAGAAAAATCCTACTGCTGTGTTCAACGGTGCGCACGGTGGTGCCGTCGCTGTTCTCAACCACAATCGCGTCATGGGCTATATGGTGCCGGCCGAAGTTTACGAAGCAATGATGGAGCGGCTTGATGATCTTGAGCTGGCTGACATTGTTCGTTCGCGCCTTCACGAAACGCCCATTTCGGTAAGCCTGGATGACTTATAAGCTTGAGTTTCTGCCGTCTGCGCACAAACGGGATCTATCGTTTGGCATGAGGTGCAGCGTGTAAAAAAAATTGCGGGAAAAGGCTCAGATGTAAAAAAAACCTGCTTACTGTAAAAAAAACTTCGTTTTATCCCTCGCAGTAGATTTTTTCTACGGAAAATTACGAATCCGACTCGTGGGTACGCCTCCCTCCGTGACGCTCTCTGGTTGACGTATTTCTCCCATATGCATTGGGATGTCCTGTCTGTCGATCCAAATACCTTCCCACAGCGTGTCCCTCATTCGGCCAAGCGCGGCAATTTGTTTCAAAACTTGACTGAAATTCCCCTCCAGTGCGATATTGATAGTTAGCAAACTAACAGTGTCCGTTATCCCGTGCCCGATCCCCTCGACAGTCTCCAGATGAACATCAGCAGCGCCATGGTGGTGGCCGCCCGGCATTGGCGGAAGATCTGCCAGACCACGCTGGTCAATTACGGAATTTCCGAAGCCTGCGCCGTTCCATTGTTGATGATCGGGCGCTTGGGCGAGGGCGTGCGTCAGGTGCAGGTGGCGCAAGCGGCTGGGATGGAGAGTCCGTCGCTGGTGCGTCTGCTTGATCAGCTGTGCCAGGCCGGTTACGTCCGTCGCACTGAAGATGCCCAGGATCGTCGCGCCAAGTGCCTGAGCCTGACCGATACCGGCCGCGAGCTGGTGCAGGCGGTGGAGGCCGAACTGGTGCGCTTGCGCCATGAAGTGCTGGAAGGCATCGAGCGCAGTGATCTGGAGGCTACGCTTCGGGTACTCAGGGCTTTTGAGGCGGCGAGTTCGCCTGTGGTGGTCAATTCGTGAACGGTTTTTTCACTGGCATGCCGCCGGCCCGTGACTGGTTTTACGGGGTCCGTACTTTTGCAGCGTCGATGATTGCGCTGTACATCGCCCTGCTCATGCAAATGCCGCGTCCGTATTGGGCGATGGCCACGGTGTACATCGTCTCCAGCCCGTTTCTCGGCCCGACCAGCTCCAAAGCACTCTACCGCGCGGCGGGTACTTTTCTGGGTGCTGCGGCAGCGGTGCTGTTCGTGCCGATGTTTGTGCAGAGCCCGTATGTGCTGGTGGTGGTCATCGCCTTGTGGACCGGCATCTTGTTGTTCATGTCCCTGCACCTGCGCACCGCCAACAGCTACGCGCTGATGCTGGCCGGTTACACGTTGCCGCTGATTGCCCTGCCGGTGGTCGATAATCCGCTGGCAGTGTGGGACGTAGCCGAGGCGCGCACCGAAGAGATTTTCCTTGGCATCGCTGTTGCCGCCGTGGTCGGCGCGATGTTCTGGCCGCGGCGCCTGGCGCCGGTGTTCAACGATGCGGTGAGCAAGTGGTTCGCCGATGCGACGAGCTACAGCCTGAAGTTTCTCAGCCGCGACGTGCAGCCGGAAGAAGTTACCGCGCTGCGCATGGCCATGGTCGCCAATTTCAACAGCCTCGAACTGATGATCGGCCAGTTACCCCACGAAGGCGCGCGGCCGCAAACCGTGCGCAACACCAAGGAGCTGCGCGGGCGGATGATTCACCTGTTACCGGTGATCGATGCGCTCGAGGATTCGCTGTACGCCCTTGAACGTCGTACGCCGGAACTGGTGGAAAAATTCCAGCCGTTGCTCGCCGCGACCCAGGAATGGCTGAGCCATGCCGATGCCAATCTGGAACGCTGGCAAGCGCTGAGGGGGCAACTCGAGGCGCTGCAACCGAGCGCCGCAGCGCTGGAGGATCGCAAGCAACTGTTGTTCTCCAACGCCATTTACCGCCTCGGTGAGTTCATCGACTTGTGGCAGGACTGCCGCAGCTTGCAGGATGCGATTTTGTGCGAGCGCCAGGACAGCTGGCGCGCGGTGTATCGGCACTGGCGCCTCGGTCGTTTGACGTCGTTCATCGATCGCGGGCTGATGCTGTACTCGGCAACCTCGACCATTCTGGCAATCATCGCCGCTTCGGTTTTGTGGATCCTGCTCGGCTGGCCGGATGGCGGCAGCGCGGTGATTCTGGCGGCGGTGGCGTGCAGTTTCTTCGCCTCGATGGACGACCCGGCACCGCAGATTTACCGGTTCTTTTTCTGGACCGGCATGTCGGTGCTGTTCGCCAGCCTTTATCTGTTTTTGATTCTGCCCAACCTGCACGATTTCCCGATGCTGGTGCTGGCGTTTTCCGTGCCGTTCATTTGCATCGGCACGCTGACGGTGCAGCCGCGTTTCTACCTCGGCATGCTGCTGACGCTGGTTAACACCTCGTCGTTCATCAGCATTCAGGGGGCGTACGACGCGGACTTTTTTGCCTTCGCCAATTCCAACCTCGCCGGGCCGCTGGGGCTGTTGTTCGCCTTTATCTGGACGCTGGTGGCGCGGCCGTTCGGGGCTGAACTGGCGGCCAAGCGCCTGACCCGTTTCAGTTGGAAAGACATTGTCAGCATGACCGAGCCGGCCAATCTCGCCGAACATCGGCAACTGGGTGTGCAATTGCTCGATCGGTTGATGCAGCACCTGCCGCGTCTGGCCCTGACCGGTCAGGACACCGGCATTGCAATGCGCGAAGTGCGCGTCGGCCTGAATATGCTCGACCTGCTCGCCTACACCCCGCGCGTCACTGGCGTGCCGAAGGCACTACTACAGCAAGTGGTGGCCGAGGTCGGCGAGTATTTCCGCGCCTGCCTCAAATCCGGCGAACGCCTGCCGGCGCCGAGCGGTCTGCTGATGACTCTGGACCGTACCCGCCGTGCGCTGAATGGCCAGGGCGATGACGAAACCCGTCTGCACCTGTTGCACGCCTTGAGCGGTTTGCGTCTGGCCTTGCTGCCCGGCGTCGAATTCGTCTCCAGCGCCGAGCCCGAAGAACCGCTGCCCGATGGAGCGCCCCTATGATCGGTGATCTGGATATCAGCGGCATCTTCCTGCCGACCCTGCTGGTGCTGATGGGCATCACCTATGTGTTGTTTCTGCTGGTGCATGGCGTGCTCACACGTCTGCACTTTTACCGTCTGGTCTGGCACCGGGCATTGTTCAACGTGGCGCTCTATGCCGTGCTGCTGTACGGCGTGGACTCACTCAGTCGATACCTGATGACATGAAAAAACCGTTTTTGACCATCGGTCGCGTGGTTCTGACCTTGCTGATCGTGACGTTTGCCGTTGTCCTTGTCTGGCGCATGGTGATGTATTACATGTTCGCGCCGTGGACCCGCGACGGCCATATTCGCGCCGACGTCATCCAGATTGCGCCGGACGTGTCCGGGTTGATCCAGCAGGTCGAGGTGAAAGACAACCAGTTGATCAAGCGTGGTCAGGTGTTGTTCAGCATCGACCAGGACCGCTTCAAACTGGCGTTGCGTCAAGCCAGGGCCGCCGTTGCCGACCGCGAAGAAACCCTCGCCCAGGCGCAGCGTGAAGCCAAGCGTAACCGCGGGCTGGGCAACCTGGTGCCAGCGGAGCAACTGGAAGAAAGCCAGTCGCGCGTGGCCCGTGCGCAATCGGCGCTGGCCGAAGCGCTGGTGGCGGTGGACAGTGCGCAGCTCAACCTCGATCGCTCGGTGATCCGCAGCCCGGTCGACGGTTACGTCAACGACCGCGCGCCGCGTCCGCAGGAATTCGTCACCGCCGGACGTCCGGTGTTATCGGTGGTCGACAGCAATTCATTCCACATCGACGGCTATTTCGAAGAGACCAAACTCGACGGTATTCACGTCGGGCAATCGGTGGATATCCGCGTGATCGGCGACCGGGCAAAACTGCGCGGGCATGTCGAGAGCATCGTCGCCGGCATCGAGGACCGCGACCGCACCAGCGGCAGCAACCTGCTGCCCAACGTCAACCCGGCGTTCAGCTGGGTGCGCCTGGCGCAGCGGATTCCGGTGCGCATTGCGTTCGATGATGTGCCGGCAGATTTCCGCATGATTGCCGGACGCACCGCCACCGTGTCGATAATCGATGACCAACCGCAGGAGCCCCGGCCATGAGCAGGGCGCTTTTGGTCGCCGGTTTTGGCGTGATGCTCTCGGCGTGTCAGATGGTCGGTCCGGATTATCAGGTGCCCGCCGACGCGGTGGTGCAGCGCAAGGATATTCAGGGTGAACTGGCGGTCGCCGGCAAACCGGTGGTCTCGGCGCCAGTGCCGGCGGACTGGTGGCGGCTGTATAAAGATCCGCGCCTTGATCAGTTGGTGCAGCAGGCCATGGCGTCCAACACCGACCTGCGTGTGGCCGCGGCCAACCTGTCGCGGGCACGCGCTCAGGTGGATGAAGCCGAGGCCGCTGGCGGCTGGAGCGGCGGGGTGAAGATGGGCGCCCAGCGCTTGCAGGAATCCGGTCAGGCGTTCCTGTTGCCGGAAAAAGTCCCGGTGGCCAACATTGCCGATATCGGCATCAGCGCTTCGTATCAATTCGACCTGTGGGGGACTTTGCAGCGCGGCATCGAAGCGGCAAAAGCCAATGCCGATGCGACCCAGGCCGCCGCCGATACCGCGCGCATCACGCTGGTGGCGGACGTGGTTCGTGCTTACACCCAGGTCTGCGCCGCCAACGAAGAGCGGGAAATCGCCGAGCATTCCCTCGATCTGCAATCGCAGAGCACCACGTTGATCCAGCGTCTGCGCGACGCCGGGCGTGGCGATGAAACCCAGGTCACCCGTTCGCAAACCCAATTCAAATCCCTGCGCGCCGATCTGCCACGCTATGAAGCGGCGCGTCAGGCCGGGCTGTTCCGCCTGTCGATGTTGCTGGCCAAGCCGGTCGAGCAATTGCCGGCGGGCACGGCCACCTGCGCCGAACTGCCGAAAATCGCTCAGCTCGTGCCCGTCGGTGACGGCGCTGCGCTGCTCAAGCGTCGCCCGGATATCCGTCAGGCCGAACGGCGTCTTGCGGCGGCGACCGCCGGCATCGGTATCGCCACCGGCGAGCTGTACCCGGACATCAGCATTGGCGCGACGATCGGCACGGTCGGCATCATTGATGATCTTGGCGATCCGTCGACCAACCGCTGGGGCTTTGGCCCTTCACTGAGCTGGAAGGTCCCGACCAACGGCGCCCGCGCGCGTATTCGTGAAGCCGAAGCCAACACTCAAGGCGCACTGGCACATTTTGACGGCGTGGTGCTCAACGCCATCCGCGAGACCCAGACCGGTCTGGCCCAGTACAGCGCACTGCTGCAACGTCGCGATGCGCTGGCCGAGGCTGAGCAGTCGGCGAAGCTCGCCGCCGAGCAGACCCACCGCTTCTTCCAGGCCGGCCGGGAGTCGTTTCTTGCCGACCTGCAAGCCACGCGCACCTACACCGATGTCACCGCGCAGCTGGCCACGGCCAACACCCAGGTCGCGATGAGCCAGATCGATTTGTTCCTCGCCCTGGGCGGTGGCTGGGAAAGCGGACGAACGCACGCTTCTGACGCCAGCAATCCCTGAGGCCGTTGCTATGCTTTGAGGTATTGACGGGGCGCCCCGTGCAAAGCGCTCCCTGCATGCTCATTGCTCGTGCTGGTCTAGGGGAAACCAACGATGAAGAACCCTTACGCGCTCGGCTTCTGGTGTGTCCTGACGGCGCTCGTGCTGCTGTCGGCCACTTATTTCTACGGCATCATGCTGGCCCACCAGATCGACAAGGCGATGATTTTTCTCGACAGCGCCGTGGCGCTGATCGCGGTCATGGCAATCGTGGTGGTGGCATGGGCATCGGTCCAGGTTCAGCGGGTCAAGAAGCGCCAGTTGGAGCAGGGCAAAATGCTGGTGCTGATCTGGGACACCAAGGTCGCCCTGCGCCGGGTCGAAACGGTGTTCGACCGGTATTTCTGGGGCAGCTACTGGCAACCGGGGCGCACCTTCGCCGAAGTCATGGGCGAACTGACCGGAACGCCCCTGGAAAAAAGCCTCGAAGCGCTGAAAAAACAATGCCTGGAACTCGACAAGCAGATTGCCGACGAGGGTTGGCACTGGCTGAACAATGCCCGTGAGCTGTCCGATGTCGCCACGGCCATGGCCCGCGAGCGCTATCAGCTGGATTTTTGCGATGTGCGGGCTGACGGGGCGGGCGGGGCGGTGATCGACCGCGATTTTGAAGTGCTGGTGTACACCTGGACGGCGCGGCTCAAGAGCTTTGATCATCAGCTCGATGAAATCGAGGTTCAATATTCCTGATGTGTTGTGAATTCACCGGCGCTATCGCGAGCAGGCTCACTCCTACAGGGGAATGCATTCCAAATTGTAGGAGTGAGCCTGCTCGCGATAGCGCCTTTCCAAACACTGAAACTCTTAAACCCTGTCAGCTGTCAATTCCTCCCATAGACACTCTTTAACCTTTAATCATTGGGCCGTCTCCCGCGCCCGGTGCTAATCTCCACCGCTCAATTGCGCACAGTCGAGCCGCGACCCGATCCCGGGTTCAAGGAAGACGACCCCATTCACAGCCACGGAAATCGATCAGGTCATTCATGAATAAATCAGCAGGCGTGCTTCTCGGAATTGTTGTTGCCATCGGCGCGATCAGCGCAGGCGGGGCCTGGTACACCGGGACCAAGATCGAAGGGGTGCTGAACAACGCCGTCGGCAACGCCAACAAGGAACTGCAGAGCGCCATGGCCGGCTCCAACGGCAGTGCATCGCTGGAACTGCTGTCGCTGGACCGCCACACGTTCACCAGCACCGCGCACTATCGCCTGAAGGGCGAAGGCGAGATGTTCGGCGACGCGCCGGTCGAGCTGCTGTTTACCGACCGCATCGAGCACGGCCCGCTGCCCTTCTCGCGCCTGATCTCGCTGAAATGGCTACCGGTCATGGCCACCAGCAACTACGAACTGGAAAAGAGCCCGACCACCGAAAAATGGTTCGCCGCGACCAAGGGCGCCGCGCCGCTCAAAGGTGTGACCAACATCGGCTACGACGAATCGACCACCAGCACCCTCAACCTGCTGCCGTTCGAAACCGCACTGGATGAGCAGTCGAGCCTGAAATTTTCTGGCCTGACCATGGACATCGCCGCCAGCGCTCAGGCGCAAAAGGTCAAGGCTGACGGTTACATGGACAACCTGAAGCTGGTGACCGTGGCCGAAGACCTGACGCCGGTCCAGCTCGAACTCAATGGCCTGACCCTGGCGAGCAACCTGGCCAAGAGCAGCTTCGGCTACTACACCGGCGAAAACACCCTGGAAGTGACCAGCAGTAAAACCACGTTCGGCGCCAAGCAATCGGTGCTTGGGGTGAAGAACTTCGAAATGAAGAACCGCACCGAAGAAAGCGGCAGCAACGCTGCCGGCCGCGCCGACTACAAAATCGGCGAAGTGACGCTCAACGACAAGAAGATCGGTTCGGCCGCCATGGCCATGAGCCTGAAAAACCTCGACATCGCCTCGACGATGTCGCTGATGCAGATCTACCAGACCAAACTGCAGCCCTACGAAAAAGCCGCAGCCGAGGCCGAAGCAGCTGGCCTGCCGGCGCCGGAGCTGAATCTGACCGAAGCTGAGAACGCCCAAGTCAAAGCCGATTTGCAGAAGCTGCTGGCCGCCGGGCCGCAGTTTGCGCTGGAGAACCTGTCGTTCAACACCGCCAACGGCGAGAGCCGCGCCAATCTGGTGATTGACCTGACCAAGCCGCAATCGATGGATCTGCCGCCGGATCAGCTAGGCAAGCAACTGATCGCGCTGCTTGACCTCAACGTCCAGGTGTCGAAGCCGATGCTGGTCGATCTGCTCAGTGTGCAGGCACAACTCGATGGCCAGACTGACGCCAAAGCCATCGTCGACCAGTCCAAGGAAGCGGCTGATATGTTCGCTGGCATGGCGGTCGGTTCGCAATTGGCAGTCGCCGACGGCACCAACGTCGTGACCAAGCTGCATTACGCGGCGAATCAGGTTGAATTCAACGGCCAGAAGATGACCGTGGAGCAGTTTGTCAGCTTCCTGATGAGCAAGTTCGCTGGCGTCACCCAAGTGCAGTAACCCCACCGCGTGTCATCGAGACGCCCGGCCCTGTTTGACAGGCGCCGGGCGTTTTGCTGTCCGCCACCGCGGTTTTCGCTGACCTCGCTGAACCGCCTGCAGGATTCTGAACAATTATTGTGTTGTGAATTTTCGACTACGCTTGCGTGCAAGATTGCCCGGCTTTAAAGCCTGGCCGTGGATTGCACATCGCGGCCGCCGTTACGAATGGGCAAGGAGGGCATTGTGACCCGGCTGGCCATGTAAGGATGCTGACGAATGCCGCGTATTGATGTGCCTGTATTACATCGTGGTTTGCGCCCTCTGTTCCGAGTCGCCCTGTGCAGCCAGTTGCTCTGGCCGCTGCTGGCGCTGGCCGACACGCCCTACGACGAAATGGTCCGCGATGCCCGTGCCGGGCATTACACGCCGGCGCTGACGGTATTGCGCCAGGTGCCGCCGGGGCAGGCGAGTGACGGTCAGATCAGCGATCACCTGCAAATCGCCAGTTGGGCGGGGTTCGACGCCGAAGTCATCAAGGTTTATGAAACCCAGGGCCGCGACCGCGTCTTGCCGGTGCAGGCACTGACCGCCACCGCCCGCGCCTATCGCAATCTCAAGCGTTGGGATCAAGCCACTGAGGTTTACAACAAGGCCCTGGCACGGGAACCGGACAACGCCGACCTGCAACTGGGTCTGGCGCTGACTCAGGCCGACGCCGGCAAACCCGACGAAGCCGTCACGCGGGCCAAGGCGCTGGTGGCGGCGAAACCTGATGACCCTTCCCGCCGCCTCGCCCTGGGCTATGCCCTCGGTCGCGCCGGCAAACAGTACGACGCGCTGTTCGAATTCGATCAGGCGTTTATCCGCGCCGGCAACAAACCGGAAGTGGCCCGCGAATACGTGGTTGCCCTGCAAAAGGCCCGTCTGCCAGAACCAGCGCTGCGTCTGGCCCGACAGCGGCCGGGGCTGATCGATGCGGTGACCCTGCGCCGTCTCGAAGGCGATCTGGCGGCCGAGCGCGTGCGCCTCGCCGAGCTGGCCACGCGCAGCGAAAAAGAACGCTACGTAATCGCCGACCGCGCGCTGGCCGATTACGACAAATTGCTCGCGACCTGGGCACCCGATGCCGCGGCCCATGACGACGTGACCCGCTGGCGCATCGACCGCATGGGCGCGCTCAAGGCTCGGGCGCGGACCGCCGATGTCATCGCCGAGTACCAGAAATTGCAAGCCGAAGGCGTGGCGATTCCGACCTATGCCTTGCGTTGGGTGGCGGCGTCCTACCTCGATCAGCGCCAGCCGGACACCGCCACCGATCTCTACCGTCAGGTGCTGTCGGCCCCGGACGCGGATGCAGGCGATCGGCTCGTCGATACCACGGCACTGTATTACGCGTTGCTCGAAAGCGACCGCGCCGACGAGGCGCGCAAGGTCGCTGAAGACGCGGCGAAAGCCCAGCGCCCGCGCGTCGAGCTCAAAGGTTTGCCGATCGGCAACCCCAACGATGAATGGATGGACGCCCAGCAACTGGCGGCGCAGGCCGGCACCTACAGTGCCGACCTGCCCCACGGCGAGGAGCGCTTGCAGACCCTGGTCAATCAGGCCCCGGGCAACCTCGGGTTGCGTCTGGCCCAGGCAGACCTGTACCTGGCCCGGCAATGGCCGCGCCGCGCGGAAAACCAGCTCAAGGAAACCGAGAGCCTGGCCCCCCGCGATGCGGGTCTGGAAGTCGCTCAGGCGCGCACGGCGATGGAACTGCAGGAATGGCGGCAGAACGATGCGCTGGTCGACGACGTGGTCGCACGTTATCCGGACAACCGTCAGGTCCAGCGTCTGGCCCGCGAGCGGGAAGTCCACGACATGGCCGAGTTGCGCGTCGAAGCCTACGGCGGCAAGGCCAATGGCGGTGGCAGTGGCGATGCCGGTGCCGTCAGCGGCAGCCGTGATTTCGGTATCCAGAGCACCTTGTACAGCCCGCCGATCAACGAAGACTGGCGCGTGTTTGCCGGCGCCGGTTATGCCACCGGGGATTTCGCCGAAGGCACCGGCCACCACCGCTTCCAGCGGGTCGGCCTGGAGCGGCGCAGCCGCAACATGACCCTCGAAGCCGAAGTGTCGAATCACGATTACGGCTTTGGCGACAAACAGGGCGCACGCCTGGCGATTGCCCGCGACATCAACGACCACTGGCAGTACGGCGGCAGCCTCGAATACTTGTCCGCCGAGACGCCATTGCGCGCGCTCAACAGTGACATCAAGGCCAATGGCGGCAGTGCGTTTCTGCGCTGGCGCGCCAACGAGCGTCGCGAATGGCGCCTGTCGGTGAGCCCGTCGCACTTCAGTGACGGCAACAACCGCGTCGAAGCTTTGCTCACCGGCCGCGAGGGTGTCTACAGCGCGCCGAACCTGCAGGTCGACGCCGGTCTGGAAGTCGGCACCAGCCACAACTCCAAATCCGACGACGTGCCGTACTTCAACCCGAAATCCGACTTCAGCGTGATGCCGCTGGTCAACGTCAATCACGTGCTCTATCACCGCTACGAAACCGCCTGGAGCCAGCAATTCCAGGCCGGCGCGGGCACGTACAGCCAGCGTGAGCACGGTACCGGTGGCATGGCGCTGCTCGGCTATGGGCAACGGTATGCCTGGAACGATGTGTTCGAGGTGGGCGGCCTGTTCAGCGTGATCAACCGCCCTTATGACGGTGATCGGGAAACCGATCTGCGTCTGCTCGTCGACCTGACTTTGCGCTTCTAGAAGAGTTTGAAGATGCCTCTGATTTCGCGTTTCATCCTTTTGCTGGGAGCGCTGCTGATCAGCGCCTGCGCCCAGCAAGCCCCGGCCTTCGTGCCGCCCGCCGAGCGGACCGTGCCGGCCAGTGAAAAACCGTGGCCGAAAAACCATGTGCTGGGCATTGCCTATCACGATGTCGAAGACCGCGACCCCGATCAGGCGGTGGTGGCGGTGCGCACCGAGCGCCTGATCGAGCAGCTCGCCTGGCTGCGCGAGAATGGCTACCAGCCGGTCACGGTCGATCAGATCATGGCGGCGCGCAAGGGCGGCCCACAGCTGCCGGCGAAAGCGGTTCTGCTCAGTTTCGACGACGGTTATGCAAGCTTCTACACCCGCGTATTGCCGGTGCTACGTGCCTATAACTGGCATGCGCTGCTGGCGCCGGTCGGCAGTTGGGTCGACACGCCGCTCAACCAGCCGGTGGATTTCGCCGGCACACCGCGTGCGCGTTCCGACTTTCTGACCTGGGAGCAGGTGCGCGAGATTTCCCAATCCGGGCTGGTGGAAATCGCCGCGCACACCGATGCCAACCACAAAGGCATTCTCGCCAACCCGCAGGGCAACCTGCAGCCCGCCGCTGCGACCCGACGCTACGATCCGGTCAGCAAACGCTATGAATCCGAAGCCGACTTCCAGGCGCGGATTCGCACCGACGTCAACAACATCTCGGAGAAAATCCGCAAGGCCACCGGGAAACGACCGCGAGTCTGGGTCTGGCCATACGGTGCGGCAGACGGCACGTCGTTGGCCGTGGTGGGCGAACAGGGCTATGAAATGGCCCTGACTCTGGATGATGGTCTCGATGCCCTCGACAACCTGATGAGCGCTCCGCGCTTCCTCGTTGCCTCTGACCCCGACGGCGAGCATTTCGCCAACAGCATCGTCTCGGTGCAGGCCGAATCGGCTATGCGCGTGGTGCATGTCGACCTCGACAATGTGTATGACCCAGACCCGGCGCAGCAGGACATCAACCTCGGCAAACTGGTGCAGCGAATGGCTGACATGGGCGCCAACACGGTATTTCTGCAAGCCTTCGCCGATCCCAAGGGCGACGGCCTGGTGCACTCGTTGTACTTCCCCAACCGCCACTTGCCGGTGCGTGCGGATCTGTTCGACCGCGTCGCCTGGCAACTGCGCACCCGTGCGCATGTGAAGGTTTATGCGTGGATGCCGGTGCTCAGTTTCGAGCTGGATTCGAAGCTGCCACGCGTGACCCGCTGGGATCCGCAAACCGGCGTCACGTCAGTGGATCCGAGCCAGTACAAACGCCTGTCGCCGTTCAATCCCGAGGTACGGCGAATCGTCGGTGAAATCTACGAGGACGTGGCGCGCCTGGCCTCGGTCGACGGCATCCTCTACCACGACGATGCGCTGCTCTCGGATTTCGAAGACGCCAGCCCTGACGCCCTGAGGGCCTACGCTGCTCAGGGATTGCCGGGCTCGATTGCTGCGCTGCGTGACGATCCGGCGGCGATGCAACGCTGGACGCGCTTCAAGAGTCGTTACCTGATCGACTTCACCAACGAACTCACCGCCAGGGTTCGCGCGATTCGCGGCCCGCAAGTGCTGACCGCGCGCAACCTGTTTGCCGAGCCGATGCTCAATCCCGACAGCGAGGCGTGGTTCGCGCAGAACCTCGATGACTTCCTCACCACCTACGACTGGACGGCGCCGATGGCCATGCCGCTGATGGAAAAACAGACCCGGGAACAGTCCGGCCCATGGCTGGAAAAACTGGTGGAAACCGTCAAGCAACGTCCGGGTGCGCTCAACCGCACGGTGTTCGAATTGCAGGCACGGGACTGGACGCAGAAGGATCAGGCCGACATCGATGGCGCGCAGTTGGCGGACTGGATGGGGCGTCTGAAACGTCAGGGCGCGACCAGTTTCGGTTACTACCCGGACAACTTCCTCGACAACCTGCCGGACCTGAAAACCGTCAGGCCTGCGCTCTCCAATAAATGGAATCCATAACATGCTGGATAGACTGCTGGCCCTGCTTGTTCTGGCGATTGTCCTCGGTGTGCCACTGGGGCTGATCTTTCTGCTCACCGGGCAGTTCCTGATGGACTTCGTGTTCTTCTATCCGTTGTTCATGTCCGGGTTATGGATTGCCGGTGGCCTGTATTTCTGGCTGCACTGGGAGCGTCACTGGCCCTGGAAGGACGACACCTTGCCGCCGCCACTGGAAGGCGAGCCGCTGATCTCGATCCTGATCCCTTGCTACAACGAAGGCGACAACGCCGCCGACACCATTCATGCGGCGCTGGCCCAGCATTACCCGAACATCGAAGTTATCGCGATCAATGACGGCTCCAGGGACAATACGGCCGAAGTGCTCGACGCCCTGGCCAAGGAGGACCCGCGTCTGCGAGTGCTGCACCTGGCGGAAAACCAGGGCAAGGCTGTGGCCCTGCGCATGGGCGCCATCGCCGCGCGCAGTGAGTATCTGGTGTGCATCGATGGCGACGCATTGCTGGCGCCCAATACTGCGGCTTATCTGGTCGCGCCGATGCTGGATAACGCCCGTCTTGGCGCGGTGACCGGCAACCCGCGAATCCGCACACGCTCGACGCTTGTCGGGCGAGTGCAGGTCGGCGAGTTCTCATCGATCATCGGCCTGATCAAGCGCACGCAACGGGTGTTCGGGCGGATCTTCACCGTGTCGGGAGTGATCGTCGCGTTTCGGCGTACCGCGCTGAACCGCGTGGGCTACTGGAGCCCGGACATGATCACCGAAGACATCGACATCAGCTGGAAGCTGCAACTGGATCACTGGAGCATCTTCTACGAACCGCGCGCGCTGTGCTGGATTCTGATGCCCGAGACACTGGGCGGGCTGTGGAAGCAGCGTCTGCGCTGGGCCCAGGGCGGCGCCGAGGTGCTGTTCAAGAACATTCGCGGCATCTGGCAGTACCGGCACCGTTACCTGTGGCCCTTGCTGTTCGAATATTGCCTCTCGACCGGTTGGGCGTTCACCTTTTTGCTGTCGGTGATTTTCTGGGCCGTGGGCAAGTTCGTGGTGATGCCGGACGCCATTGCCGTGGATCATCTGATGCCGCCGGCGTTTACCGGTTTGCTGCTGGCGTTTGTCTGCCTGGTGCAGTTCGCGGTTAGCATCGTCATCGACCGTCGTTATGAACCGGGCCTGGGCAAGACCATGTTCTGGGTGGTCTGGTATCCGCTGGTGTTCTGGCTTGTCAGTCTGCTGACTACCTTGGTCAGCTTTCCGAAGGTTCTGTTCGGCCAACATCAGAAACGTGCGCGCTGGGTCAGCCCTGACCGGGGTATCAAACCGATTGGCGACGACCAGGAAGAGGTCATCAAATGAAAATTATCCGGACTCGTCAGCGGCCATTTCTGGTGGTGATCGATGTCATCCTCACCCTGCTGGCATGGATTGGCTTGTTGTTCTTGCTGGTGCGCGGGCTCTGGCCGCTGATCGAAACCCACGCCGGCGGACCGCGTATCGACAACTCGGCGTTCGAAGCGCTGGGGACCTTGCAGGTCTATCTCTGGGTGGCGCTGATCAACGCGGTGATTCTGATCGGTTGGGCGCGTTATCAACAGCGGAAAAGCCGCAGTTTTGCCCAGCGCCGTTTGCCATCGCCAGTGATCGACGATCAAGGGTTGAGCGAAAGTTTCAAGCTGTGCGATGAGCGTTTCCAGAAGCTGCGCACCCCCGGGGTGATGACCATTCACAACGATCAGGAGGGTGACATCAGTCACGTGGAAACGCATTTCTGGCCGGTGCAGCCGGAGCAATTGCCACCTCCGCTGGCGCCGCTGCAGCATCCGCGGGTGATCTTTGTGCATGCCGAGAAAGACGACAATCGCGAGCCGCTGAATCCGCTGGCCTGATTGATACGACAGCGGCGCCGGCGCCCTGTAGGAATCAATGTCAGGCCTGAATCAGCGTCCAGGCCTCTTTCATCCGCAAAGGTTGCTTCATCCGCTCGGCCAGCAGTGCCATCGCGCGTTGCTTGTCACATGCCACCGCCGCGACGACGAGGCCGTTGTTCACGAACAGGCCAATGAACGGCGGTTTCTGCGGCTCGCCGCTGAACTCGACTTCGTTCCATTCTTCGGCATGTCCGAGATAGTCGTAGTTCTTGCCGAAGTGGTTCGTCCAGAAAAACGGCACATCCAGATAATGTTCCTCGCCGCCGAGCATGTTGGCGGCGGCGATGCGCGCGTGTTGCTGGGCCAGGCGCCAGTGCTCGATGCGTGTTGGCTGACCGCTCAACGGGAACGTGGCGATATCGCCGATGGCCCACAGCCCTTCGCACACGCGCATGCCATCGTCGACGCGCAACGACTGGTCGTCTTCTTTGGGCAACGACGCGAATGCCTCGGTGGCCGGATGAACGCCGATACCGGCCAGCACCAGATCCGCGGCAAGCCGCAGCCCGTTGTCCAGCAACACCGCCTCGACCTTGTCTTCGCCGAGGATTTGCGTGGTTTCATGGCCGATGATGAACTTCACGCCGTGCTCTTCGTGCAATGCGCGAATCGCTTGACCCACCGCTTCGCCAAATTGCGCGGCGAAAGGCGTTGCATGCCGCGCCAGCACCGTGACGTCGAGGCCGTGCTGGCGCAGGGCCGAAGCACATTCGAGGGCGATGAAACTGTCGCCGATGATCACTGCACGTTGGCCAGGCGTGGCGGCATTCATGAGCTGTTCGGCGTGGGCCTTGGAGCGCAGAACGAAGACGTTGGCCAGCCCGGCGCCGGGCAGTTGCAGCGCATTGGGCACGCCGCCGGTGGCGAGCACGGCGGCGTCGTAACGCAGGGTGCCGCCGTTGTTCAGCTTAAGGACTTTGTCTTGCGCGTCGAGTGCGCTGACTTCGCCTTGCACCCGTTCGATGCGCTGCGCTTGATAGAACGCCTCTTCGCGCAGGTGCGGGACTTCTTTCGGCGACATCTGCCCGGCGAGAACGAATTTGCTCAGTGCCGTGCGGTCGTAGCCGGGATCCGCTTCGCCGTCGATCAACACGATGCGCCCGCCAAAACCTTTCTCCCGCAGGGCCGCGGCGCAAGCGGTGCCTGCCGCTCCCGCGCCGACCACCACGAAGGTGCGCGGATCGTCAGCCGGCGGGGTGTGTGGATCGGGCAGGGACTGGTCATCGACCCAGACGTCATCGCCGCGCAACTCCAAAGGATAACGCTTGAGGCTGTCGAGCGACGGCGGCTCGCACAGGCCGCCGTCCTCGGCGCGGAATGCGGCTTTGTGCCAAGGGCAGATCAGCCTTCCATGACACAGCGCGCCTTCCGCCAGCGGCGCCCCTGCATGGGGACAGAGGCCCTGAAACGCACGCAACTGGCCGTTGGCACGCAACAGAACGATCTTGCAGTCGCCGATTTCGACTTGCAGGCCACGGTCTTGCGGGACATCGGTGAAACGGGCGACACGGTGCAGGGACATCGTTGGCTTCCTCGCGGGCAATTTCTCTTGTGAGTTTGCGTGGCTGCGCGAGGTTCAGCCATTTGCCACTGCCACGGCACGAACGGTACCGCTATAGTTTGCAGGCCGACGACGGCCCCACTGCACAAAGGTGCTCCCGGAAATGACCCGATTGACCTCTCTCAACCCTTGGCTGGCGGCCGTTGCCGTCGCCCTTTGCGTGCAGTTCCCGGCGCAGGCCCAGGAGCGTTTCACCCTCAGCATCCCGGGCGTGTCCGATAACCGCCTGTTCACCTCGGCGGCGGCCAGCGATGCGCCCGGTTGCGGCGGCAAGAACCAGTCGCCGGCGCTGAGTTGGAACGCAGGCCCTGCCGGCACCCAGAGCTACGCGATCGTCATGCACGACCCGGACGGCCAGAAAGGCCTGGGCGTCGATCACTGGATTCACTACGGCATCAAAGCCGGCACGCGCCAGATTGCGGCCGGTGTCGGTGCAAAATCGAGCCTCGAAGGTGTCGGCGGCACCAACAGCAAGGGCAACACCCATTACATGGGACCGTGCCCGCCGGTGGGCGACAGCGCGCACCATTACATCATTCAGATCTACGCGCTGGATCTGGCCCCCGACGCCTTGCCGGCCGGGTTGACCCGCGCCGAGCTGATGGAAAAAATCAAAGGCCATGTGCTGCGCAACAGCAGCGCGGTGCGGCGTTATCACCGCTGATCGGCTGACCACACCGCGTGCGGCCTGTGGCCCACGCGGTGAGATTGCATTGCTCGATGACCGCGAGCACTCGCCAGCTGCGTCGACACGCGCCTGGCGCCTTCCCGGGTGCGGCCACGGTCGCCATCGCATCGCGCCGATGGCGATGTGCGCTACCCTTTGCAACGGTTCAACCCTGAACGCTGGAATTTGTCACCCGGACTGCTGAAGATATCGGGTGCCAGGCTAGCGACGCATGTTCATGGAGAACGCCGTGCCGATCACTCCCGGCACGTGGCGTGACGACTGAAAACGCCCATTGCTGATGACGCTTTTGCCCGACGGTATCGGTACGATGCCCGAGCGTTGGCATGGATGGCCGAGTGCAAGCGCTGGCCTCGAGGTTTTGACCTCGACGGGCGAGCGCAGTACCTAACGCACCAGGATTTGAAGCGATTGAGCATGAACCCAAGTAAAGATTCGACATTCGCCTACCAGGCTGTTTATCGCTATCTCGTCGAACTGATCGAAGCCGCCCATCCCGAAGGCGAGCAGAAACTGCCGTCGCTGCGGCAATTGGCGCAGCGTTTGAACGTGTCAGTCTCCACGACCAAATATGCCTACTCCCTGCTCGAGGATCAGGGGCGGATCTATGCGCGCCCCAAGCTCGGTTACTACACCCGGGCCATGCCTTCGGCGCTGGTCAGCGAGGGCTCGCCGAACCTGCTCGACAGCGTTTTCGCCAGTGCCCGGCAGCCCGGCATGCTGGCGCTGAGCAGCGATGCACCGGCGATGCTGCTGTCGTTGGAAAACCCGCTGCTGATGACCGAGCGCGAATTGACGCGCCAGTACCCGCGTTCCCACGCGCCGCTGTATCAGCCCTTTGGCGAGACCGAGTTGCGCAGCGTTCTGGCGGATCGCTACACCCGCTCGACGCGCTGCTACTGGCGCGCCGAGCACGTGTACATCGGCTCGGACCTGCGCAGCGTGCTGGAGTTATCCCTCGAAGCGCTGCAACTGACCGGCACCGTGGCGCTGGTGGAGTCGCCGTGTTCCTGGGCGATTCTGCGCCAGTTGCAGGCCGCGCGGATTCGCGTCATTGAACTGCCGTTGGGCGATGATGGGCGCTTTGACTTGCCGCAACTGCAGCTGTTGTTGCAGCGCGAGCCGATCAGCGTGGCGGTGCTGTCGTCGACGGTGAATATTCCCCATGGCAGCCTGATGCCGGGCGAGGACAAGAAACTGATCTGCCGCTGGCTGGCGGAACGGCGCATCTGGCTGTTTGAAAACGACAGCTACGGCGAGTTCTGTTTCGCGCCAGGCGCGACGCGCTACCGTGATTTTGCCGACCCCGAGCGTCTGGTGGTGTTTTCCACCTTCGACAAGATCATCGGTTCGGAAGCCCCCTACGGCTATGTGCTGAGCCGGTTTCAGGGCCCCGAACTGCATCGGCTGTTTCTTGAGCGGGCGTTTCGCTTGTCGCCGATCCGGCAAAAGGCGATCGCGCGCTTGTACACCACGCGCCGGATCGATCAGCACACACAAATGTTGCGCAGTCTGTTGGTCGGTCGCATGCAGCGCATGCAGGAAATGCTGCACGAACACACCGACGGTCAGTTGCGCATCGTCGCCCCGCTGGGCGGCGCCGCATTCTGGGTCGAAGCGACGCGGCCAGTGAACATGCGCCGGGTGTTCGAGCGTCTGCTGGCCAAACGCATCGTGATTGCGCCCGGCGAGATATTCAGTCAGCAGGGCGCATGGCAGCATCACCTGCGCTTGAGCTACACCCTCGACTGGAGCAAGGACATTGCCCACGCATTGAAGATGCTGACTCAGGCGATTCACGATGAGAGCGCCGTGTCCGCCGCTCAGTCGACGCCATAGCAGTGCCGGGCCTCGGGGAACGTGCCCTCGCGCACTTGCGTGGCAAAGGCGTCGCAGGCCTGAGTGATCAGCGCGCCGACATCGGCGTACTGTTTGACGAAACGTGGCACGTGGTCCCCGCCCAGGCCCAGCATGTCCTCGGTCACCAGCACCTGGCCGTCGCATGACGGCGAGGCGCCAATGCCAATGGTCGGCATTGGCGACAGCTCGGTCACCCGCCGCGCGACACCTTCGGCAACGCCTTCGAGCAGCAGGCTGAAAGCGCCGGCGGCAAGGTGCGCGCGCGCATCGGCTTCAATCGCCTGCGCCGCCGTTTCGTTCATGCCCTGTGCCTTGAAACCGCCCATGGTGTGAACGTATTGCGGCATCAGGCCGATATGCGCCATCACCGGGATGCCGCGCTTGACCAGAAACTCCACGGTTTCGGCCAGCACGGCGCCGCCTTCAAGCTTGATCGCGTCGCAGCCGGTCCGTGCCAGCACCTGCGCACAGTTACGGTAGGCCTGTTGCGGCGACTCCTGATAACTGCCGAAGGGCATGTCGGCAATCACACACGCCAGGCGCGTACTGCTGACCACCGCGCGGGTGTGCGCAATGATTTCATCCAGGCTCAGGTCCAGGGTCGACGTGCGGCCGTAACCGACCATGGCGGTGGAATCGCCGACCAGGATGAAATCGACGATCGGGTCCATCAACTTCGCTATATGGCTGGTGTAGGCGGTCAGGGAGACGATTTTCTGTTGTCCCTTCATGGCGACCAATTGCGGCACGCTCAGTCGTTTGGTTCGGGTATGCAGGCTCATGCTCTCTTTCCTTTTCAAGCCCCGTTGGCGGGGTTGTCTGTGGTTACAACCAGTCGCGTTCCCAGCCTCGCCACGCGGCGTGATCGGCCTCGATACGCGCGGACAGCGGGTGCAACAGAAACACCGCA
Organism: Pseudomonas hamedanensis; assembly: GCF_014268595.2. Taxonomy (NCBI): domain Bacteria; kingdom Pseudomonadati; phylum Pseudomonadota; class Gammaproteobacteria; order Pseudomonadales; family Pseudomonadaceae; genus Pseudomonas; species Pseudomonas hamedanensis. The sequence goes on along the minus strand of NZ_CP077091.1, from coordinate 3,825,510 downwards.
CCGGGCGAACTGTTCAGGTCAATGGTGGGCGTGATCGCTGCCCCCTCGGCGCGGCGGAATCTGACGTTATGAAAACTCGCCAGGGTTTCCAGGCGCTGGCGTGCCTGTTCCTGCGCAAACAGACCGGGGCGATGGGCGATCAGGTTCAGGCACCTGGCGTGTTGCAGCAGCTGATAGCGCTTGGGCCATTGGCCCAGACGCGCAGGCGCCAGATAGCTCAGACAGGTCAGCGCGACCTGATCGTTACCGGTCGCCGCTTGCAGGGCAGGCGGGCAGGCCAGCCCGGAAAGCCGCGCGCCGGTTTCCAGCAGACGCGGGCCTTCGGCGGTCAGAATCAACTCGGTGTGCGCCGGGCCATGGACGATGCCCAGTGCGTCGAGTACGCCCTGCACGTATTCGATCAGCTGTGGCAATTGCGAGGCGTCGGCTGGCAGCAGGTCCTCGCAGTCATAGATCTTGCGACCATCAGCAGCGAAGGTTTTCGAGCTTTTCCATACGTCCGTAATCCAGTGCTCGCCCTCATGACTGACGCTGTTGATCACGTACTCATCGCCGCTCAGGTATTCCTGTAACAGCAGCGCCTGGTTGTCGAGCATCATCAGGTTGGTCGCCCCGAGAATCGTTTCGACCGCGGCCTGCAGCTCCAGCGCGTCGTGGCAGATGAACACGTTGTCGGAGCCAGCACTGTCCAGCGGCTTGGCGACGACGCTGGCGCCGCCACGCGCCTTGAACCAGGCGAGCGCCTCGGCCATCGAGCGGGTGCGCAACTGCGCCGCCACCGGCAGTCCGGCCTGAGCGACCTGCTCGGCCATCAGCGATTTGTCACGGCGGGCCGCCGATGTTGCCGGGTCATTGCCGGGCAGGCCGAGGCGGGCGGCGAGCAAATCGGCCAGCTCGACGCCAAATTCACTGCCAGTCAACACTGCCGCCGGCTGGTGCGCGGCGAGCCTGGCAATCAACGCTTCCAGGCCTTCGTCGGCGACGCTGTAATCGGCGACGAACAGCTCCGTCGGGCAACTTGCGGCAAACGCCGCCGGCATCTGCGCGCGGGAGCGTACATGCAGCAAGCGCCGCTCGCCGGCCAGTGCACGGGCCAACAGGGCGCCCGTGGAATATGCGTCGACCAGAATGAACGGCGCGAGGCTGGAATCAATGCAAGGGTTGGTCATAACGATTTACCGTGTAATGCAACATCTGAAACAGTTCGCTGGAACTGACGCCGGGGCCGTTCAGCGACCCGCCGCTGCCACGCGGCAACGGCAGGCCGCCGGTATTGCCCCAGCGCAGCGCGCCGCGGTCGTCGATGCGGGTGGTGGCGCGTCCGGGGTTGTCCGGATGCAGGCAATAAGGGATGTCGAGCAAGCCGCGAGCGAATGCCTGGATCAGCGCCAGACCAATGTCGGCGTGCAGGTCCAGCACGGTTTCCACCAGTCGTCGCGCTTCGAAGAGGGTTTGCTCGTAGTAGCCAGCGCCGCCCGCGTCCATCGTTGGCAGCTCCCCGGCCGCCGCTTCGGCCGCCATGCGCAAGGCATCGAGGTTGTCGTCGACACTGGGGATCTGCCGCGATTCGGCGACGGTCTTGACGATCAGCCGTTCGCAACCGGCGGCCTGAGTCAGGCGCGCGCTGTCGCCAATCAAACGGCGGGCGCCGTGCTGTGTGGTCGGAAAGACGCCCATGTAGGAATACACCACGACATGCCAGTGGGCACCGTCCAGATAGTCGGCGGCCAATTCGCGTAATGCCTGCAACGCGCCGAAGTCCTGCTCCAGCGAAGTGCCCTGGGCGTAGCTGAGCGAAACACTGCGAATCCCGTGCTGGCGGAAGAACAGCGCTTCGAGCAAGGTCATGGCGACCAGCAGCGACGGCGGGCACAGCTGCCCGAGCAGGCAGCCACCGAAACTCTCGATGTGCGCATGCTCGGTCGCGTCGGCCAGTAACCGGCAGCTGTCGGCCCAGGCGCTGACCGCCTCGGCCAGCGGCAAGCGGCTGTAAGGCATGCAATACGACACCGGGCCGCCTTCCGTGGCGTCCAGCCCCAGGGCTGCGAGGCGCTGGAATACGTTTTGCGGTTTGGCCGTGCCGTGGCGGATCTGGATCGGAAACTGCGTACCGTACAGCCCGGAGAGCATGCTGCGCACCGCTTCGATAGGGTGGCTGATGATCGGAAAACCGTTCATCGGCGCAGCACTGTTGAGACACTGCAAGGCGCTCTGGTAATCGCCGACGCGGGTGTAGCTGTCCAGGGTGATGGTGCCGATGGCCGCGCAGGGCAGGTCGGCGACACTGGCCAGCCCGGCGCGCATCTGCTGAAGGGTGCCAAAGCCCATGCGCGGTTGCACCACCAGTTCGCCGCGGGCACGGGCACGCTCGATGAACTGCTCAAAATAGCCGCCGCAAGACGTGGTCATGCCTAGCGCCCCGAGACCAGTTCGACCACGGTTTCACCGGTGGCCGGGTCGTAGCGACTGACGCGGCCCTTATGCGGATCGCCGGCACGGACCCGGGCGATCAGCGTGGCATCGCTGTCGAAGTCGATCCGTTGGTGCGCATACAAGCTGCGCAACGCCGGTAACGGCAGACCGCTGACCTGGCTCAGCCACTGGCTGAGGCCCGGTTCGTTGTGTTCGCCGGCGAGGATCTGGTGCAGCAGGTCGATGTTGCCCAACTGCTGCGGGTGGCAAAGTCCTAGAAAGCTCGACAGCTCGCGGCCGCGGTCGACGAACGGGGCAAACTGCATGCAGACCAGTTGCGCCTCATCCAGTCCGAAGGCCTGCTCGGCAAAGCGCGCGGCAAGTGTGCGACGGGCTTGCATGCCCTGTTCGTCGGCATAGGCGGCCATGGCCAGATCGATCAGGCGCTGGGGCATTTCTTTTTTGCGCATCAGCGCCTGCGCCAGTTCGAGATATTCGGCAATCCCCTGGTTGTAGCGGCGGCCTTGGACGTACTCGGCTTTAAGCCCGCGAAAGTGCGCCATCAGCATTGGGTTGGCGCAGTCCGATTCGGTGAAACTGAACGCCAGCTCTTCGAAGCGGAAATCGAGAAACTCGGTGATCAGTTCCCAGTGATCCTCGACTTTGTAGCTGACCAGATCGTAAATACTGACGAACGCCGGGTCGGCATGCTCATCGCCGCAGGCGACGCGACGCTCCTCGCGCTGCTGGTCGAAGCCTTCGCCGAACAGCTCGATGAAATAGCTCTGGGCCACGCCATCGAGCGCTTGCAGCAGTCCGCGAAAACCCTGGCGGCGACACTCGTCGACGTTCAGGCCCAGGCGCTGCGCCAGACGCATGATCCAGGTGAAGTAGTGTTTCTGTTCCTTGCGCGAGTCGCCGGTGACGACCGCGTCGACCCCGCCCTGCCACCACGCTGCGCGTCCATAAAAATCGGCCACGGCCAGGTTGCAGCTGTTGCAGAAGGTCGGTCGGCCGTCGCCAGCGGTACGGTGGCCGTTCATCAACACGTCAAAACGGTTCATCGCCTGCACATTGTCAGGGAACGGCAGATGGCGTTCGAATGGGCGGATTTGCTGATGATCGACCACTAGCATTTCCACTCGCGAATCGTCGAACAGGTGCAAGGCGCGGTAGACCCGATCAATGTTGGCCATCACCGCATCCGGTACGCCGGCGTGGCGCATGTTGGCGATGCGCAGCTGAAAGGTGCGACCGTGCAACACCGACAGATGCAACTGCGTGGCGCGCAGCATGGCCACGGTGTAGGAGCTGTCCTTGCCACCGCCGTAGGCGACCATCAGTTTGTAGTCGGTCAGTCGGTCGAGGCCACCCGCCGCGGCGATCAGGCGCTCGCCGATCGTGGCGACGGCGCGACGTTCGTCGGCCTTCAGATAACGATTGAGTTCGCCCAGCAACGGTTCGTCGTGACTGGCTTGCAATTGAATGGCGTTCATAGCGCTTCAGCCTGGAATTGGTACGTCTGGGTGGTGTGGCGGATATCGTGCTCAGTCGCGACTTCGCTGCCGCCGACAAAAATGAAGCGGCCACTGTGCAGGGCGTCGTAACTGCCGCCGGCCTCGAGGATTTCTCCCGGTTGGGGCAACAGCTCGCGCCACAGGTTGGGCAATGCTTCGCGCAGTGATTGCGCCTTCACCACGCGGCAAGGCAGCTGTGCGGGTTTGGGAATGACCAGCCAGCCGCCACTCGGATCGTCGTCGATGACGGGCACGGGCACCTGATCGCCTGCGAGGCGGCGCAGCCAGTGTTCGTAAAGATTGACCCCGAATACCTTGTTGATCAGGTGCGGCACTTCACTGCCGCCAACCCGCGCGCCGATTTCGAGGAACACCAGCGACTCGTCCGGCTCGACGAAAATCTCAAGGTGAAACGCGGTACAGCGCAGGTTCAAGGCGCGCAGGATCTGTTGGCTGAACGCTTCGATGCGTTTGCGCAGGGGCGATGCCTGAACGATGACCGAGCCCAAAGGCTGGGCCTTGGCGAAATCCAGACAACTGTTGATGTAGCGCGATACCACTTGAAACGGCACGCTGCCGTCGACATCGGCAAAGCCGTCGATGTGGTAGGTCTGGCCGTGCATGAAGGCTTCGATCTCATAACGGCTGAGGTCGAGGGTGGCGAGCAGGCGGCGCAGGTCAGCTTCGTTCTCGACTTTCTCCACGCCCATGCTCGCGGCACCGTCGACCGGTTTGACGATCAGCGGAAACCCGATCTCGCTGGCAAAGTGCAGGGCCTGCTCGACCGATTGGCAGCGGGCAAACGCCGGCACCGGCAAACCCTGAGCCTGGAGGATTTCCTTCATGCGCGCCTTGTCGCGGTACACCGCCACTTCATCCGGCCCGTCTCCCGGGATATTCAGGGCCTGGCGTACCCGCGCGGCAATTTCCAGGGTGAACTCGGACAGCGCGATTAACTGGTCGACCGGCCCGACACGCGCGATGACCTCTTGGACCGCTCCCAGCAATTGCTCGTATTGATTGACGTCCTCGACCTGCACCTGATGGGCAATCTGCTGCGCCGGGGTGAGCACGCCCTGGGCGCCGGGCGCATCGACCACGTAACTGATGCGGTGCTGTTGATGATCGAAGAACGCCTCGTAGCGAGTCAGTTCATTGTCCCAGCGGCGCTCATCATGAAAACGCGGCCAGCGGTTGACGATAACGATGTGCATCGTAGTGATCCTTGAATGGGCGAAGTCGGCGGCGGTCGGGGATCAGCCCCAGGACGGCGCACAGAGGGCAAGTGCAGGTTCGGCGTCGGGTTGCGTGGGCAGGGTGCTCAGGTACGCGCTGAATTGCTCGATCGCATCGGCGCCGACGAACACCTGGTTGTAGCCGGCGTCGATCAACGCCCGGCGCACCGCCAGGGTTTGCGCCTCGGAGGTGGTCAGTTTGCCGCCGATCACACAGCGCAGATGGGGATACCGCTGGCGCACCTGACGAATCAGTTCCAGGCCTTGCGAATACCCATGGCCATTGACGCTGCTGATCACCAGCAGGTCGCTGCGACGCTGTTCAAGCGCGCCGAGTACGGCGTCGATCGGCGTGCAACTGCCCAGGTTTTTCACCTGCAAGCCGTGTTCGCCGAGCCACAATTGCAAGTACACCAGGTTCCACATGTGCGAGTCGGACTCGACGGTAGCGAGCAGGCAGTGCGGCAGGACTTTCATTGGGACGCCTCCATGGCGAGCGACGGAGCACCCAGAGCCAACTGGAAGCGCCGGGTGGTCAGGATGAACAGCAGAGTGCCGGGCACGGTCAGCACCAGCGCCAACACCAGAATCAGCACCTGCGGGCCGTAGACGTGGCCGACGCTGGCGGTGAGCAGACCGCCCAGCGGATAGGACAGCAGATTGACCAGGTAAAACGGCCCCATGACTTTGCCCAGATGGGCTTTGTCGATGGCTTTGATCCGCTGCGTGCGATTGAACACGTTGAACCACGCACACCCGGCCATCGCCAGCAGAAAGCTCAGGGCATACAGCACCACGCCGCTGGCCACGCCCATGCAGATCAGGCCCAGGCACAACAAGGCGAAGCCCAGCGCGCCCAGCCGATAGATCGACAGCCGGGCTAGCAGGCGCGGCACCAGAATGAAATTCAGCAGGCCGAGGGCGCCGGCCCCGGCGTTCATCAGACCGAACACGCCGTCGGCAGCGCTGAAGACCCCGCTGATGACAAACGCGTTGGCGCTCAGTACCGCGGCAAACGCCAGGTTGATGGTGAAGTTCAGGCCGGCCAGCGTCAGCACCGGCCGGTTGCCGAGCAACAGTCGCCAGCCCAGAGCCAGATCCTTGAGCACGCTGCCCGGACCGCTGGCAGGGGTTCGCGCCGTCGGCAGGTTTCTCCAGCACAACGCGGCGGCGAACAGCGCCAGCGCGGCGAGGCCCAACAACCAGCGCTTGTCGGTGTACATCGCCAAGCCGGCCGCGAGTGCCGGGCCGAGCGCCATCGCCAGCAGCTCCATGTTCTGCACCAGCGACTGACAATGGGCGAGGCGCTCGGGGCCAGCGATCAGCGGTACGCTTTTCTCCACCGCCATGCGCACCGGAGCCATCAGCACCGACAGCACGATGCCGTTACCGATCAGGGCCCAGATCGTCCATTGCGGCGCAAACCAGCAAATCCACAAGGTGACGCCCAGGCTCAGTCCGCGGGCCGTGTTGGCTGCGCGGAACAACAAGCGGCCGCCAAAGCGGTCGGCGAGTAACCCGGCAAACGGGTAGGCAATCAGCGCGGGCAGCCATTCAAGCGCGAAGGCGATGCCGGAATAGCGCACGTTGCCGGTCAGTTGAAAAATCATCAACGGAACGGCAAACAGCACGGTCTGTTCTGCGAGCAAGGCGCATAACAGTCCGGCACCGAACAGGCGAATCGCCCTGCGCCGGGCATCGGCGCTGACCTCAGGCATGATCGCGATCCCACACCGTTTCCAGCTCGCGCAGGTAAGGCAGCACGTACTTGCAGAACCGGCGCATTTCGTCGCGGGTCGGCCAGCCGGAGAAAATGAACTCGCTGACGCCAACCTTTTTGTACTCGAACAGGTACTCGGCGACTTCCTGATAACTGCCGACCACGCACAGTGCCGGGCCGCCGCGATAAGCTACCGCGCCCGACCAGAGCATCGGCGACAGCCAGTCGTGCTGAGCTTTTTCCGCCAGTTGGAACGAGGTCTTCACCGCTTGGGAATCGCAGCGCCCGACAAATTCGCGGACCCATTCGCGGTGCTGCTCGTCGGGGTTTTCCATCATGCTTTCGACGGCGGCCAGCGCTTCTTCACGAGTTTCGCGGGCCAGTACGTGCATGCGGATGCCCACCGAGCAACCGGCCTGCAACACGGTGCGGCTGGCCTCGGCAATCCCCTCGGGAGTATCGCCGTAACGCAGCCAGCAATCGCTGTGCGCGATGGCGATCTGCTGGGCAATGTCCGAGGCGCCGCTGAGGTAAATGCGCGGCCGCTCGGCATCTTTGAAGGGCAGGCCCAACTGGGCTTTTTCGATGCGGTAGTGGGCGCCGTGGTAGGTCAACGGGGATTCGCCTTTCCAGAACCGATGCAGGACGTCGAGGAATTCGCCGGTACGTTCATAGCGACCGTCGTGGGCAACGAAGTCGCCGTAATAAGCTTGTTCATCCGGCGAGATACCGGCCACCAGGTTCAGCGCAATGCGCTTGTCGGACATCCAGGAAACGGTGTTGACGATCTGGGTGAACAGCGTCGGCGGCAGCAGGCCGGGACGGTAGGCAAGGATGAATTTGACCCGCTCGGTTTCACGCACCAGCGCGCCGATCATCGGCAGCGGATCGGGCATGTGGTAGCTGATTCCCATCAGCAGCGAGTCGATGCCCAACTCATCGGCTTCCTGGGCAAAGTCGACGATGCCGGCGAAATCGAGGGCACCGGTGTTGTATTTTTCCGAAGCCTTTTGCTGACCGCTATCGAGCGGTGAGCACCAGTGAATGCGCAGTGCAGGCATAGTGTTTCTCCATGGCGCAGCCGGCCACCGCCGAAGCGGGGCAGGCGTTGCGATTCAGATGCGGATCAGAACAGGAAGCGGGTACCGACGGTGCGGTCGAACAGCGCGACGTCGCGGATGCGCCGCTTGCCGCAAATGAACTTGAGCAGGCGCTCGATGCCCAGACCGCCGCCGGCGCTCGGGTGCAGCAAGCCACGGCGAGCCACTTCCAGGTAATTGGCAAACGGCTGCAAGTCCATCGACAGCTCGTTCATGCGGTAGACGATCTGCTCGTATTCGAACTCGCGCTCGGCACCCGACAAGGCTTCGCCATAGCCATCGGGATAGATCAGGTCATAGTTGTTGTACGTACCGCGCTTGCCCGGGGTTTCGCGGTCGTAGAACTCGCGGCGGTAGTTGGTGACGAAGAACGGCGTGTGCGCTTGCGCCGACATGATTTTTTCGAAGTCGTCGCCATGCTCGGCGCGCAGTTCGTCGGAACTGTAGATCGGGAAAGCCGTGGCAAAGTGCGGCAGTTGCCGACCCAGTTGCTTCAGCTCGCCAGCGCAATGCTGGTTGACCTCGCTGAAGACATGCTTGATCAGGCCTTCGATCAGCGCCATGACCTGGTGCATGTCGCCATCGCGGATCTCGAAATCGAACTGGGAAAATTCCAGCAAGTGGTTTTCCGAGTCCTTGATTTCGGCCTTCTCCAGGCGAATGTTCGGCGCGACGATGAAGATCTTGTCGTGGCCCTTGGCAGTCAGTGCCAACTGCTTGTGAAAGATCATGCTCGCCGTCAGTTTCAGGCGCCGTTGTTCGTACTGGATCTCTGCCGGATACACCGCATGGTTCAACGGATCGGTGATCGGCGACATCAGGATCGGCATCAGCTGTTTGAAGTCGCGTTCCAGCAGATAGTGTTGCAAGGCTTGTAGGACGCGGCCTCGGATGATGGCAATGGACTCTGTGTCTGGATGCGCAAAATCGGCGAAGTTACTGGTGATTTCTTCCATGATTGGCCAAATATCCGGGGATTAGGGAGGGCCTGATTATTGTTTAAACAAGCGAAAACTCAATGTACAGATTTCCTCTAAAAAGCAGCACAGAGCTTGGGTTTTGTTGTCCGGCGTTGCGTTTGCATAGACGATACCGCGCTGTTGAAACTGATCAGGTGGCGCAGGAGCAAGCCGATTCGCAAGGGCGCTTCGTGCGCCGGTGTCGCTCCTTTACTGGCCTATTCAGAGCTCATCCATGACTGCTCTTTATGTCTCGCCCCCTCACCGATTTTCCCGGTCCGACTACAAGACCCTGGGCCTTGCCGCCCTTGGCGGTGCCCTGGAAATCTATGACTTCATCATCTTTGTGTTTTTTGCCCTGACCCTCAGCCAACTGTTCTTTCCGCCAGACATGCCGGAATGGCTGCGCTTGCTGCAAAGCTTCGGCATTTTTGTCACCGGCTACCTGGCGCGCCCGCTGGGCGGAATCCTGATGGCGCATTTTGCCGACCAGTCGGGCCGCAAACGCGTGTTCAGCCTGAGCATCCTGATGATGGCGGTGCCTTGCCTGGTGATCGGAATCATGCCGACCTACGCCCAGATCGGCTATTTCGCACCGCTGTTGCTGCTGCTGTTGCGGGTCCTGCAAGGCGCCGCCGTGGGCGGCGAAGTACCCAGCGCCTGGGTGTTCGTGGCCGAGCATGCCCCAGCCGGGCATCGTGGTTATGCGCTGGGGTTCCTTCAGGCCGGATTGACCTTCGGTTATCTGCTCGGCGCGCTGACGGCGACCCTGCTGGCGCAAGTGTTTACCCCGGCGGAGATTCTCGATTACGCCTGGCGCCTGCCGTTTTTACTGGGCGGGGTGTTCGGCGTTATCGGCGTCTGGCTGCGCCGCTGGTTGAACGAGACACCGGTTTTCGTGGCATTGCAGGCACGCCGTGCGGCGGATGCCGAACTGCCGTTGCGTACCGTGCTGCGCGAACATCGCAAGACTTTGCTGCCAGCGTTCATCCTGACCTGCGTGCTGACATCGGCCGTGGTGGTACTGGTGGTGATCACGCCAACCGTCATGCAGAAAAGTTTCGGCATGACGCCCGGCCACACCTTTGCCCTGAGCAGTCTGGGCATCGTTTTTCTCAACATCGGCTGCGTGATCGCCGGGCTGATCGTCGATCGCATCGGCGCCTGGCGCACGGTCAAGCTATACAGCGTATTGCTGCCGGTCGGCATCGCACTGCTTTATGGCTGCCTGATCAGTGGCGGCGCCTGGCTCGGGCTGGCTTACGCGCTGGCCGGGTTGAGCTGCGGCGTGGTCGGCGCGGTTCCGTCGGTGATGGTCAGCCTGTTTCCCGCGCACATCCGCGTCTCGGGCATTTCGTTTACCTACAACATCGCCTACGCACTGTGGGCGAGCACCACGCCGCTGCTGCTCATCGCCCTGATGCCGTGGAGCCCGTGGGTGTGCGTGGCTTATGCGGCGGTGATGGGCGCTGTGGGGGTTGGCTGCGCCCTGTTTTTCGGTCGGCACGAGCCGGCCTGGACGCGGCCGGCGCTGGTCCCGGAACGTTAAGGCAAGCGAAGCAGTTACGCACCACGGCTCTGGCACGGATGGCTATAGATGATGGCATTACACGATTTATCGGCGACGCAATTGCTCGACCTGTACGCCCGCCGCCAGTTGTCGCCGCTGGAGTATTTCGATCACCTGCTGGCCCACATCGAACGCTGGGAGCCGAGCATCGCAGCGCTGTGTGCGTTCGATCCGCAGCGCATACGCGAGCAGGCGCGAGCATCGAGCGAACGCTGGAGCCGGGGCGCGCCGCGCGGCGGCCTCGACGGCGTACCGGTGACTCTCAAGGAGCTGATTGCCACTCAGGGCGACTGCGTTACCCAAGGAACCGCTGCCATATCTGCGGTGCCGGCGAGCGAAGACGCGCCGCCGGCTGCGCGTCTGCGTGAGAGCGGGGCGATCATTCTGGGCAAAACCACAGTGCCGGACTTCGGCATGCTGTCCTCGGGCTTGTCGAGTCTGCATGGCATCACGCGCAATCCCTGGAACCCTGCCTGTAACCCCGGAGGTTCGAGTGCCGGTGCAGCCGCAGCGGCGGCCGCCGGTTACGGGCCGCTGCATGTCGGAACCGACATCGGCGGTTCGGTGCGGCTGCCGGCGGGCTGGTGTGGCCTGGTCGGTTTCAAGCCAACCCTGGGCCGGATTCCGATTGATCCGTATTACACCGGTCGCTGCGCCGGGCCGATGACCCGCACCGTCGATGACTGCGCGTTGATGATGGGCTACCTGACGCGCCCGGACCGCCGCGACGCAACCAGCCTCGCCGCGCAAACGCTGGACTGGCAGTTACAAGTGCCGGCGCTGCTGGGCGTGAAAGTCGGCTTGATGCTGGACCCTGGTTGCGGTTTTCAGCCCGACAGCGAAGTGTGCGACGCGGTGCGTCAGGCGGCGCGGCTGTTCGAGGCACACGGTGCGCAAGTGGTGCTGATCGGGCCGGTGATGGATCGCCGTTTGCTGGATGGCCTCGATGATTTCTGGCGCGCCCGACAGTTGGCGCAATTGCAGGCCCTGAGCCCGGAGCAGCGCAGCAAGGTCTTGCCGTACATCGAGGCGTGGGCGGCCCCCGCCGCAACGATGAGTGCGGTGCAGGCGGTCGACGGCTTCAACCAGACTTTCGAAATGCGGCGCCGCTGTGCAAGGGTCTTTGACGATCTCGACCTGGTCTTGTCTCCGACCAATCAGGTCAGCAGTTTTCCTGCCGAGTGGCCCTCGCCGGGCAACGATCCGCGCCAACCGTTCGAACACATCGTGTTCACCGTGCCGTGGAACATGGGCGAGCAACCGGCGCTGTCGATCAACTGCGGCTTCACCACCCAAGGCATGCCGATCGGTTTGCAGATGATTGCTCCGCGCTTCGCCGATCAGTGGCTGTTGCGCTGCGCCAAGGCATACGAGAGCTGGCGCGGACCGATCGAGCGCTGGCCGTCCGTACCGTTGCGCTGATGCCCTGCGCTTGTGTGTATCGCCCAAGCGCACCGCGTCGCAGCGGTGCGTCTTTTCTTTTGCAGGCACGTTTTGATGAAAGCACATGTATTTCGCGCGGTGGTTGCAACCCTGGCCGTCGTGCCATCCGGCTGGGCCGCCGAAGCGGTATCGCCGCAGGATCGGGCCACAGGTTTGCTCGAAGGTAGCCAGCTGAACCTGAACCTGCGCCACTATTATTCCAATCAGCACACCCAGCGCAGCACGCACCTGGTGATCAAGAAATACGGCGTGGCACAGCCAACCCGCGAGCGCATCACCTGGGTGCAGACCGGCATGCTCAATTACAGCTCCGGCTACACCCAGGGTGATTTGGGATTGGGTGTGGATGCCTCATTGTTCAGCGCGGTCACCCTCGAACGCGGCCACGGCGCGGTTGCCAATGGCGGCGACCGCTTACTGGTCGACAGCGCGGGCGACGCCGTGCCGACCTGGAGCCGGCTGGGGGTAGGGGCGATGAAGCTGCGGATGTCGAGCACCGAGCTCAAGGCCGGGCGCATGCTCACGGAAAATCCGATCCTGCGCTACAAAGACAACCGCGCCCTGCCTTCCACCTTCCAGGGCGTTGCCCTCAATAGCAATGAACGCGACTGGCTGGCGCTGCAAGCAGGAAGTTTCGAACGCGCCATTCCGCGCACCGGCAGCGGTAGCGAACGCTTGACCACCACCTTCGGCAATCGCGCCTACAGCGGCTCGCGCATCAGCTACGCCGGCGGCACTGCCAAGAGTCCGGGCGGCCTGACCTTCAGCGCCTACGGCTCGCGCTTCGAAGACATGTGGCAGCAGTATTATCTGGGCGTGATTCATCAGGCCGGCAGCCGCGCGGATCTGGCTGTGAAAACCAGTTTCAACTATTACCGCACCCGCGATCAGGGCGAGCAGCATCTGGGCTTTATCGATAACGACGCCTATAGCCTGGCGGTGACCGCCGCCCACGGTGCCCATGCGCTGACCGCCGCCTGGCAGCAGGTGTCCGGCGACGAATACTTCGACTACGTATGGGAATCGACCGGCAACTACATGGCCAACTCGCTGTACTCGGACTACAACGGTCCCAACGAAAAATCCTGGCAGGTGCGCTATGACCTTGATCTGGCCAGCTACGGCATTGCGGGCCTGACCGCCAGCCTCTGGCATGCCAAGGGCTGGAATATCGACGGCACACACTACGACGGCGATCGCGCAGGTCGTAACACGGGCTACAACGTGCGCGGCCTCGACGGTGCCAAACACAACGAGAATGGTCTGATGGTCGCTTATGTCGTGCAGTCCGGGACTTTGAAAAACACCGTGCTGCGCAGCATCGTCTACAACCACCGGGCCAGTGGCGGGCAGATTGACGGCAGCTACGACGAGTTTCGGCTGGTGGCAAACGTACCGTTCAAGCTGTTCTGAGCATTTGTCGGTTTTCGCACCCAGCCATTTGGCATTGCCTCGCAAAAACGCGCACTATCGGCCTATTGCCGATGCGCTGGAGGACACCGTGGCACCGAAAATCGACCGCATCGCCCAGTTACTCAACTGCCCGCAAAAGGGCGAGGACATGCGGCGAGCGATTACCGAGACGCGTAAGGAATTTCTGCTGAATCAGCCGCAAGAGGATGTGCTTGAAGAAGAGGACATCTTTGAAGAAGAGGTTGAGGAGGAAGACGATGATGATTACGACGAGTTTGACTGGACGACGGAGTGAAGCTGACGTGTTTGCATCAGCTACAAAAAAGCCCCGGACCATCACAGTCCGGGGCTTTCTCGTTTGATTCGTGGTGCACCAGGCGGGATTCGAACCCACGACCCCTGCCTTCGGAGGGCAGTACTCTATCCAGCTGAGCTACTGGTGCAGCGGGCGACATCATACCTAGGTCGGCTCGGGGCGTCCATGCCGGGTTTGGCGGGTTTTGTCAGTGCGCGTGTCGGCGCAAGTCGTGGCATTCCATAAAGCGGTAACGTTCTGCAAAACCCTCGCTTGGCCCTTTGCCGGGACTGTTCTATGGTTTTTCCTGCAGCAAGGGCGTTGGGTGCGTTGATCTGAAAAACGGCAATTTGTTCTTTTTTTCGAACGACCTATTGTCCTTTACCCCCTTTGAACCTACGATCCGTTTGAGATTTCAAACGCTCTCTGGTCGGGTGTTGCAGCGCCGGTGTCACCCATCGTGCACGGTTGAGGCGCCACACCCGGTCGCTGATTTCCCTGACGGCAGCCTTGCGAGGCGCCTTTCTACAATCATAATTTGCTCCGCGCCGGTCGCGGTGCTGTTAAGGAAAGCCGACATGCAGCTTAAAGACACCCTGTTGTTCCGCCAGCAAGCCTTCATCGATGGCGCTTGGGTCGATGCGGACAACGGTCAGACGATCAAGGTCAACAACCCGGCCACTGGCGAAATCCTCGGCACCGTGCCGAAGATGGGCGCGGCTGAAACCCGCCGTGCCATTGAAGCCGCCGACAAGGCGCTGCCGGCCTGGCGTGCACTGACCGCCAAGGAGCGTGCTGGCAAGCTGCGTCGCTGGTTCGAACTGATGATCGAAAACCAGGACGACCTCGCGCGCCTGATGACCCTCGAGCAGGGCAAGCCGCTGGCCGAGGCCAAGGGTGAAATCGTTTACGCCGCGTCGTTCATCGAGTGGTTCGCCGAAGAAGCCAAGCGCATCTACGGTGACGTGATCCCGGGCCATCAGCCGGACAAACGCCTGATCGTGATCAAGCAACCGATCGGCGTGACCGCCGCCATTACCCCGTGGAACTTCCCGGCGGCGATGATCACCCGTAAAGCCGGCCCGGCGCTGGCCGCCGGTTGCACCATGGTGCTCAAGCCGGCTTCGCAAACCCCTTTCTCAGCTTTCGCCCTGGCCGAACTGGCGCAGCGTGCCGGCATCCCGGCAGGCGTGTTCAGCGTGGTCTCCGGCAGCGCCGGCGACATCGGCAGCGAGCTGACCAGCAACCCGATCGTGCGCAAACTGTCCTTCACCGGCTCGACCGAAATCGGTCGCCAGTTGATGGCCGAGTGCGCCAAAGACATCAAGAAAGTCTCGCTGGAGCTGGGCGGCAACGCGCCGTTCATCGTGTTTGACGATGCCGATCTGGATAAGGCCGTCGAAGGCGCGATCATTTCCAAATACCGCAACAACGGCCAGACCTGCGTCTGCGCCAACCGTCTGTACATTCAGGATTCGGTCTACGACGCGTTCGCCGAGAAGCTGAAAGTGGCGGTGGCCAAGCTGAAGATCGGCAACGGTCTGGAAGACGGCACCACCACCGGCCCGCTGATCGATGAAAAAGCCGTGGCCAAGGTTCAGGAACACATCGCCGACGCAGTGAGCAAAGGCGCGACCGTGCTGGCTGGCGGCAAGCCGATGGAAGGCAACTTCTTCGAGCCGACCATCCTGACCAACGTGCCGAAAAACGCAGCCGTGGCCAAGGAAGAAACCTTTGGTCCGCTGGCGCCGCTGTTCCGTTTCAAAGACGAAGCCGAAGTGATCGCGATGTCCAACGACACCGAATTCGGTCTGGCATCGTACTTCTATGCGCGTGACCTGGGCCGCGTGTTCCGTGTTGCCGAAGCGTTGGAATACGGCATGGTCGGCGTCAATACCGGGCTGATCTCCAACGAAGTCGCGCCGTTCGGCGGCATCAAGGCCTCGGGCCTGGGCCGCGAGGGCTCCAAATACGGCATCGAAGATTATCTGGAAATCAAATACCTCTGCCTGGGCATCTAAGCCCTGCAAGAGATCGCTGTAAACGCAAAGGGCACGAGAGCGCTGTCCCTTTGCGTCGTTTCAAACCGAAATTTCTCTGCGGCCGGGAACGCCGTGGCAGTCGATCATCGCATGCTGCCACCGCCGATTCCTCCCGCTTCATCCTTGAACCACGCCGCCCGATGAGCGGCGAATGAGGACTGTAATGAGCAAGACTAACGCTGAACTGATGGCCCGTCGCACCGCAGCTGTTCCACGTGGTGTCGGCCAGATTCACCCGATCTTCGCCGAATCGGCAAAGAACGCCACCGTGACCGACGTTGAAGGTCGTGAGTTCATCGACTTCGCCGGCGGCATCGCCGTACTGAACACCGGCCACGTACACCCGAAAATTATCGCCGCCGTGACCGAACAGCTGAACAAGCTGACCCACACCTGCTTCCAGGTACTGGCCTACGAGCCGTACGTGGAGCTGTGCGAAAAAATCAACGCCAAGGTGCCAGGTGATTTCGCCAAGAAAACCCTGCTGGTGACCACTGGTTCCGAAGCCGTGGAAAACGCCGTGAAGATCGCTCGCGCCGCCACTGGCCGTGCCGGCGTGATCGCCTTCACCGGCGCCTACCACGGCCGCACCATGATGACCCTGGGCCTGACCGGTAAAGTCGTGCCGTACTCGGCCGGCATGGGCCTGATGCCCGGCGGCATCTTCCGCGCGCTGTACCCGAACGAGTTGCACGGCGTGAGCATCGATGATTCGATCGCTTCCATCGAGCGCATCTTCAAGAACGACGCCGAGCCGAAAGACATCGCCGCGATCATCATCGAGCCGGTGCAGGGCGAAGGTGGTTTCTACGTCGCGCCGAAAGAGTTCATGAAGCGTCTGCGCGCGCTGTGCGACCAGCATGGCATCCTGCTGATCGCTGACGAAGTGCAGACCGGCGCTGGCCGTACCGGCACGTTCTTCGCCATGGAACAGATGGGCGTTGCCGCTGACCTGACCACCTTCGCCAAATCCATCGCAGGCGGCTTCCCGCTGGCCGGTGTTTGCGGCAAGGCCGAGTACATGGACGCCATTGCCCCGGGCGGTCTGGGCGGCACCTACGCCGGTAGCCCGATCGCTTGCGCGGCTGCGCTGGCGGTCATGGAAGTGTTCGAAGAAGAACAACTGCTGGACCGCTGCAAGGCTGTCGGCGAGCGTCTGGTCACCGGCCTGAAGGCGATCCAGGCCAAGTACCCGGTGATCGGTGAAGTGCGTGCGCTGGGCGCGATGATCGCGGTCGAGCTGTTCGAAAACGGCGACAGCCACAAGCCGAACGCGGCGGCCGTTGCGTCGGTCGTGGCCAAGGCGCGCGACAAGGGTCTGATCCTGCTGTCGTGCGGCACTTACGGCAACGTGCTGCGCGTACTCGTACCGCTGACCTCGCCGGACGAGCAACTGGACAAAGGCCTGGCGATCATCGAAGAGTGCTTCGCTGAACTCTGATCCGATGGTGTGACCTGCTCTACAAAAACCCGCTTCGGCGGGTTTTTTTACGCCCCTTGAAACGCATCGGACGCGTTTGCGCTGTATCGAATGGCCAGCATTGGCTAAGGTTCAGGCATTGCAAGGAGAGCGCGCATGAATGCCGTTGATTTACCCGCCGCACCCAGGGTGCTGATTGCCGAGGCGGACCCGTGGTCTCGCGACCTGCTCAAGCAGGTGCTGCTGAACGTGCGTTGCGACGCCCGCCTGGATCTGTGCGCCGACGGCCAGCAAGCCATGTCGTTGCTCAGTGAGGTGCCGTATGACTTGGCTATCGTCGACTGGGAGCTGCCCGGTGTCGATGGTCTGAACGTGTTGCGCAGCGTGCGCCAGCGCAAGCGCAATCCGCCGCTGCCGTTCATCCTGATGAGCAGCCGCAACGACAGCGCCAGTGTTCGCGAAGCCATCCCGCTGGCGCCGACGGCGTACCTGACCAAACCGCTGAACATGGAAGGCCTGACCGAGCGCTTGCAGGGTTTGTTGCTCAATGCCGGCGAAGCCGTGGTATGCGAAGTGCCGGTCCTGGCGCCGGGTATGACTCTGGCGGTGTTTCTTGAACGGCGTCGCGAGCAGGCGGATGGCGCGCCGCTGATGACCGACGTGCAGGTGGCGGTCAAGCGCAGCCTCAATCCCGAGGGGCTGGATCTGAAGCTGCTGGAGCAAGAAGTCCGTACCGATCCGCAGATTACCGCCGTGTTGATCGCGGCCGCCAACAGTGCAGCACAGCACCATGGCGCGCCGGTGCAGACACTGGCTCAAGCCCTGCATCGACTCGGCACCGGCCAGAGCATGAATCTGATCCTGGGGTTGGCGCTCAAGCGCAGTGCCCGCCTCAGCGATCCGTGTCTGGCCGATTACGCCGAGCGTTACTGGGGCCTGTCGCTGCACACCGCAGAATACGCACGCACCCTGGCGCGCTTGCTCGATCTGGATCAGGAGCGCTGTTATTGCGCCGGGATGCTGCATCGGCTCGGCGATCTGGCGTTGCTGCGTTGTTTGCAGGAGTGGCAGCAGGCGGGCGGTGCGCTTGATGATCAGGAAGAGGTCGGCGAGGCACTGGCGCAGTTCGGTGCGGCGTATGGATCGGCGCTGCGGACACGCTGGCGCCTGCCACTGGAACTACGTGAGTTGATTGCCTCGGTTTATGCGCTGGGCGGCGGGGTTTACTCCCGCGAGGCGCTGGTGATGAACATGGCCGCGCAGATGGCGCGGCTGACTGAACATGAAGGTGTCGAAGAACTGGCGAAGAGCCGCACTGCGCGGTTGCTGAAGATCGGGTTGCCGGAATTGATACGGATGCGCAAGTAACCGGTCTACACAACCCCCCTGTAGGAGTGAGCCTGCTCGCGAAGCGGAGTGTCAGACGAAACTTTAATAACTGACACTCCGCTATCGCGAGCAGGCTCACTCCTACACGGGATGTGTTGAATTTCAGGCAGAGACAATCCGGTTCTTGCCCAGGCGCTTGGCTTCGTACATCGCCGCGTCCGCCCGGGCGAACAGGCTGTCGAGGCTTGCGTCGGCCTCGGTGAGGCTGGTCAGACCCTGGCTGACCGTGATGCCATACGTCTGTCCTTCATGGCTGAAGCGCAAACGCTGGATTTCCTGTTGCAAGCGTTCGGCCACCTGAACCGCCATGTCTGGCGCGCAGCCGGGAAATACCGCGGCAAATTCTTCGCCGCCAATGCGCCCGAACAGATCGCCGCGCCGCAAGGACCCGCGCCCGCAATCGGCGATCCGTTGCAGCACATGGTCGCCCTCCGGGTGTCCGTAGCTGTCGTTGATCACTTTGAAATCGTCGATGTCCAGCAGCAGGAATGCCAGCGGGGTGCCCTGCAGGCGGGCCTGTTCGAACTCGCGGTGGGCACATTCGAAGAAGTGGCGGCGGTTGCTGCTTTGCGTGAGCACGTCGGTTGTCGCCAGACGTTGCAGCTCGGTCTCCATGTGCTTTTTGTCGGTGATGTCTTCGGCGATGCCGACGATGATCACCGGTTGCCCCAGCTCGTCCTGACGGTTGATGAAGCATTTGTCGCTGAGCCAACGCACCTGACCATCGGCCGCGATGATGCGGTACTCGCGATCTTCCACCGCCCCTTTGTGCAGGACTTCGGCGAGGCTCTGTTCGGCATATTCCAGGTCATCGGGATAAATGCTGTCACGCCACTGGTTGTAATCAGCCAGCAGCAGTGCGGCGGAACGGCCGAAGACCCGTTCGTAGGCGGGGCTGACGTAGAGCACTTGCCGGGTTTCCCAATTGAAGGCCCATAACACGGCGTTGACGCTGACCAGCAGCGAACTGATCAGTTGTTCGCGTTCGCTCAGTCGGGCGACTTCGCCCTGGGCGTGCATGAGCGCCACAAGGGTTTGCGCGGCTTCGGGCCACTGCGCAAGGGGGGTGTCTTTCTGGTTATTGTTGACCATCGGCACAGATCTCAAAGGGCGTGCCGCAATATCGACAACGGCCACAGGACAGCCCGCCGGGATGGCGAAGTGCTTTTGAGATAGGGGAATTTTGCCGAAGTTCCGCGCTTTTGGTTGCGAGGTGGTGTGCTTCCGCCGGGTGGTACGGGTGACGCGTTTTTTGGAAAAACGCGTCACCCGATTTCGCGACTGCTGCGCAGCCGAACGGGGATAAATCCCCTCGCCACAGGGGCAGCGGTTACGCTGGACGCAGCGAGTAGGTTTTCAGCTGATCGGCAAATTCACGCAGGGACTGGATACCGCTGGCCTCCGCCTCGTGAATCCATTCCTTGATGGCTGCGAGCATGTCGTGACCATTGGAGCTGGTCTTGACCCAGATCTGCTGCAATGCCAGGCGTTTTTCGTAAATGACTTTCAGCGCCTGACTGTGCTCGAGCATGCTCTGTATGCGCAGGTGATGACGATCTTCCAGCAGGCTGGTTTCCCGCGACAGCAGGCGCTTGGCCCGGTGGAACTGGTGGCGCACCGAATGATCGACCTTGGCCAGTTCCTGCGTGACCAGCGGACCGATGACCAGCTTGCGGTACTGGGCCATGATCTGGAAACGGTTGTTGAGGATCGCCATCGCGGTGTCCATGTCCAGGCTGCCCTTGCCTTCGACGCGGTGGGCAATCGGGGCGACGCGCTGCACCTTGGCCAGACCCAGGAAGCTGAAGACTTTGATCCACGCCCAACCGAGGTCGAACTCCCATTTCTTCACCGACAGCTTGGCCGAGTTGGGGTAGGTGTGATGGTTGTTGTGCAGTTCTTCGCCGCCGATCAGGATGCCCCACGGCACCAGATTGGTCGCCGCGTCGCGGCATTCGAAGTTGCGGTAGCCGACGGCATGGCCCAGGCCGTTGATCACGCCGGCGGCCCACACCGGGATCCACATCATCTGGATCGCCCAGATGGTGATGCCGATGGTGCCGAACAGCAGCAAGTCGATCACGCCCATGATCGCCACGCCGAGCAGCGGGTAGCGGCTGTAAACGTTGCGCTCGACCCAGTCTTCAGGGCAGTTCTTGCCGTAGATGCGCAGGGTTTCCGGGTTCTGCGCTTCGGCGCGGTACAGCTCGGCACCGGTGCGCAGTACCGTGGAAAGGCCTTTGACGACCGGGCTGTGCGGATCGTCTTCGGTTTCGCATTTGGCGTGGTGTTTACGGTGGATAGCCGTCCACTCGCGGGTGTTCTGCGCCGTGGTCAGCCACAGCCAGAAGCGGAAGAAATGTTTCAGGCCAGCGTTCAGCTCAAGCGAACGGTGCGCCGAATAGCGGTGCAGATAGACCGTGACGGCGACAATCGTCACATGGGTCATCAGCAGGGTGACTGCGACCAGAGACCAGGCCGACAAGCCAAGAAAACCTTCGTACCACATAGGCTATAGGGCCCTCGATAAAGATAAAAACAGCCGTTGCATTATCACTAAGCACACAGATAAAACCAGTCGCCCTTCAAGAGAAGCGTCGCTGGATGTTTCTTGACCTATAATTCCAACCTTTTTGTAGGGACATGGACAGTCGAATGCCTGCCACTTATCGCGATGCCTTGCGTGCAGCGCTGCTCTATCTGGTACTTGCCGTGGTCTGGCTGCAAGGCACTGATCATTTATTAAACAATTTCTTCCATGACCCCGTCGATGTTGTCCGATGGCAACTGATCAACGGTTATGTGCTGGCCGCGATCAGCGCCGGGCTGATTTTCGTGGCGCGGGCACGCCTGTGCGCATTTATCGGCATCGGCGCGCGCTTGCGCGAGCGCCACGCTGACCGCGAGCGCCTGCGGCAGGCCGCCGCCGTGTTCGATTGCACCCGCGAAGGGGTGCTGGTCACCGATCGTCAGGGATTGATTGTCCACGTCAATCGCGCCTTCATGGCGATCACCGGCTATCAGCGCGACGAAGTGATCGGCCAGCAGCCCAGCCTGTTCAAGTCCGGCCATCACCCGCCGGGTTTCTATCAGGCGATGTTCGCCACGCTGAACGCGTCCGGCGAGTGGAGCGGCGAAATCTGGAACCGTCGTAAAAGCGGCGAGATCTATCCGCAATGGCAAACCATCCGCGTCATTCACGATGACCAGGGCCGGCTCAGCCATTACGTGGCGGTGTTTTCCGATATTACCGCCATCAAGAATTCCGAGCAGGAACTCAAGCACCTCGCCCACCACGATCCGCTGACGGACCTGCCCAACCGCCTGCTGTTCAGCGACCGCGCCGAACAAGCGCTGGCGTCGGCCCAGACACACAGGCACGGTTGTGCGCTGCTGATGCTCGATCTGGATCATTTCAAGCTGATCAACGACAGCCTGGGGCATAACGTCGGCGATCGCCTGCTCAAGGCGGTGGCGGCGCGCTTGCAGGGCCTGTTCGGGGCGGGCATCACCCTGGCGCGGCTTGGCGGCGATGAATTCGCGCTGCTGCTCGAACGTTGTCCACAGCCGGGACAGGCTGCGGCGTTGGCCCAGCGCATGCTCGATGCGCTCAAAGAGCCGTTCTGCATCGACGGCAATCAATTGTTCATCAATGCCAGTATCGGCATCAGTCTGTTTCCCAGTGACGCGCTGAACGCCGAGCAGTTGCTGCGCAATGCCGATGCGGCGCTGTCCAAGGCGAAAACCAGCGGGCGCAACGGTTATGCGCTGTACACCGAGGAACTCACCGCCCACGCCCAGCAGCGGGTCGAAATCGCCTTCGAATTGCGGCGCGCACTGGAGCAGCAGGAGCTGCGGGTGTACTACCAACCGGTGCATGACTTGCAAACCAGCCGCCTGATCGGCGTCGAGGCACTGGTGCGCTGGCAGCATCCGCAGCGGGGGCTGGTGTCGCCAGCGGAATTCATCCCGATTGCCGAGCGCACCGGGTTGATCGCCGACATCGACGCCTGGGTGATGCAGCAGGCCTGCCGGCAGATGTGCTAATGGCAGCAGAGTGGCGTAGTGCTGTCGTTCGTCGCCGTGAACGTGTCATCGCGCTTGTTTGCCCGGCGTGAGCTGTACCAGCAAGTGGCGCAGGTGCTGCACGACACCGGGCTGGATCCGGCCTGCCTGGAACTGGAAGTCACTGAAAGTGCAGTAATGGATGATCCGGAAGTGGCGCTTGAGCAGATGCATCGCTTGCGAGAGCTGGGCGTGCGCCTGGCCATCGATGATTTCGGCACGGGTTATTCGTCGCTGCTGCGGCTCAAGCGTCTGCCGGTACAGAAGCTGAAAATCGATCAGGGGTTCGTCGCCGGACTGCCGTGGGACGAAGACGATGCGGCGATTGTCCGGGTGATTATCGCACTGGCCCGGAGCATGGGGATGCAGGTGCATGCCGAGGGGATCGAGCAGGTTGAACAGGCGGCGTTTCTGCTGGCGCAGGAATGCGATCTGGGGCAGGGCTACTGGTTTGGGCGGCCGGTGTCTGCGGATCGGCTTGATTGGGCGAAAACGCCATTGATTGGCTGAATAGACCTATATGGCTATCACCGATCCTGTGGCGAGGGGATTTATCCCCGTTGGACTGCGTAGCAGTCCCATTTTTTTGGGGTCGCTTCGCGACCCAACGGGGATAAATCCCCTCGCCACAAGTTCTCTTAACGATTTCAAATCAGCGCAAACCCCTTGCCGTCTCTCATATTGTTTTTCCGGTTATATAAACATTCTTAAATAGTCTTTTTAAGAATATCTGTGGCTCTCTTATATTGCTCCCACGCCGAACGCAGTGCCGCCACTGCCAGGCAAATCCCCTTCAAAGGAGCAGCACCATGAGCGCATCCCTTCGCAGCGTTGACGGTCAGGACGAAAATACCATCTTGCGTGAAATCCAGAGCGCCCTGCGCGACCTGCGGTTCGGCGCGGTGGAGATCACTGTGCACAACGCCCAGGTCGTGCAGATTGAACGCAAAGAGAAATTCCGTTTGCAGCAACCGGGCAAACAACCGGGCTGAGATCAAAAGCCTTCGGCAGCTCCTACAGGGGGCTGTGTGCAGGAGCTGGCGAAGGCGGCGATCTTTCAACGGGACCCGATTCCAGCAATACATAAGAAAAAGCCACCACCAAGAATTCCAGGAGCTTTCACCATGTCGTCGATTCGCCGTTACGCTTTGGCCGCGCTGGCCAGTGCCGTGTTTGCCGGTTCCGCCGTTGCCAAGGATTACGAGCTGCTCAACGTGTCGTATGACCCGACGCGCGAGCTGTATCAGGACTACAACGCTGAATTCATCAAGTTCTGGCAGAAGGATCACGCTGGCGACACGGTGAAAATCCAGCAATCGCACGGTGGCTCGGGTAAACAGGCGCGAGCCGTCATCGACGGTCTGCGTGCCGACGTGGTGACCCTGGCGCTGGCCGGCGACATTGACGAAGTGGCGAAACTCGGCAAGTCACTGCCTGCCGACTGGCAGACACGTTTGCCGCAAGCGAGCACACCGTACACCTCGACCATCGTGTTCCTGGTGCGTAAGGGCAACCCGAAAGGCATCAAGGACTGGGGCGATCTGATCAAGAATGACGTCTCGGTCATCACCCCTAACCCGAAAACCTCCGGCGGTGCCCGCTGGAACTTTCTTGCCGCGTGGGCCTACGGCCTGAAAGCCAACGGCGGTGACGAAGCCAAGGCCAAGCAATACGTGCAAACCCTGTTCAAGCACGTGCCGATCCTCGACACCGGCGCCCGTGGTTCGACCATCACCTTCGTCAATAACGGTCAGGGTGACGTGTTGCTGGCCTGGGAAAACGAAGCGTTCCTGGCGCTGAAAGAAGACGGCGGCGCGGACAAATTCGATATCGTCGTGCCTTCGCTGTCGATCCTCGCCGAACCGCCGGTGGCCGTGGTCGACAAGAACGCCGAGAAGAAGGGCAACGCGCAGATCGCCGAGGCCTACCTCAAGCACTTGTACAGCCCGGCCGGCCAGGAAATTGCCGCGAAGAACTTCTATCGTCCACGGGACAAGGACGTCGCGGCCAAATACGCCCAGCAGTTCCCGAAACTGGAGCTGGTGACCATCGACAAGGACTTCGGCGGCTGGAAAAGCGCGCAGCCTAAATTCTTCAATGACGGTGGCGTGTTCGACCAGATTTATCAGGCGCAGTAAGCTGACTTCAGCCTCACATCAAGCCTGAAGCCAGGCGCGGAAAATGTGGGAGCGAGCTTGCTCGCGAAAGCGGAGTGTCAGACGACGTAAAGTTGACTGATACTCCCTCTTCGCGAGCAAGCCCGCTCCCACATTGGTGCGTTCAGCGGAATGCTTTTTAACCAAGGACTTATATGTCGCGTCGTATCTCCCCCGTCATACCCGGCTTCGGGCTGACGCTGGGTTACACCTTGGTGTACCTCAGCCTGATTGTGCTTATCCCGCTGGCGGCGATGTTCGTCCACGCCGCCCAGCTGACCTGGGATCAGTTCTGGACGATCATCTCCGCACCGCGGGTGTTGGCGGCGTTGAAGCTGAGCTTCGGCACCGCGCTGTGCGCAGCGATCATCAACGGCATCATTGGCACGCTGCTGGCCTGGGTGCTGGTGCGCTACACCTTCCCCGGGCGCAAGGTGATCGACGCGATGATCGACCTGCCGTTCGCGCTACCCACGGCCGTGGCCGGCATCGCCCTGACCGCGCTATACGCGCCGGCCGGACTGGTCGGGCAATTTGCCGCTGACCTCGGCTTCAAGATCGCCTACACGCCGTTGGGCATCACCCTGGCGCTGACCTTCGTTACGCTGCCCTTCGTGGTGCGCACGGTGCAGCCGGTGCTGGCCGACATTCCTCGCGAAGTCGAAGAAGCTGCCGCCTGCCTCGGTGCGAAGCCGTGGCAAGTATTCCGCCACATCCTCGTACCCGCGCTGCTGCCCGCCTGGCTGACCGGTTTTGCCCTGGCATTTGCCCGTGGCGTCGGTGAGTACGGTTCGGTGATTTTCATCGCCGGCAACATGCCGATGAAAACCGAAATCCTGCCGCTGCTGATCATGGTCAAGCTCGACCAGTACGATTACACCGGCGCCACGGCCATCGGCGTGTTGATGCTGGTGGTTTCCTTTGTCCTGTTGCTGCTGATCAACTTGCTGCAGCGGCGCATCGAAACCCCATAAGGAGGCGCGAACATGTCCCAATCGTCTATTGCGGCCGCTTCCTCGGCCAATGCTGCGCGGCGCGGCAGCGCCACTTCGCGCAGAATCCTGATCGGTCTTGGCTGGCTGATCTTTTTCCTGTTTTTGCTGCTGCCATTATTCATCGTCGTATCGCAAGGTTTGAAGAATGGTCTCGGTGCATTCTTCACCGCAATCTTTGAACCGGATGCACTGTCGGCATTGAAACTCACCGTGTTCGCCGTGCTGATTTCGGTGCCGCTGAATCTGGTGTTCGGCGTCAGCGCAGCGTGGTGCGTGAGCAAGTACTCATTCCGCGGCAAGAGCATGCTGGTCACGCTGATCGATCTGCCGTTCTCGGTATCGCCGGTGATCGCCGGTCTGGTCTACGTGCTGATGTTCGGCGCCCAGGGCCTGTTCGGGCCGTGGCTGCAGGATCATGACATTCAGATTGTCTTCGCCCTGCCGGGCATCGTGCTGGCGACGATTTTCGTCACCGTGCCGTTCGTGGCTCGTGAACTGATTCCGCTGATGCAGGAACAAGGCACGCAGGAAGAAGAAGCCGCACGGCTGCTGGGCGCCAATGGCTGGCAGATGTTCTGGCACGTCACTGTGCCCAACATCAAGTGGGGCCTGATCTATGGCGTGGTGCTGTGTACCGCGCGGGCCATGGGTGAATTCGGTGCGGTGTCGGTGGTGTCCGGGCACATTCGCGGGGTGACGAACACCTTGCCGCTGCACGTCGAGATCCTCTACAACGAATACAACCACGTGGCCGCGTTCGCCGTGGCGAGCCTGTTGCTGATCCTGGCGCTCTTCATCCTGCTGCTCAAGCAGTGGAGCGAAAACCGTATCAACCGCCTGCGCGCCAGCGCCGCGGAGGAATAATTCATGTCGATCGAAGTGCGTAACGTCAGCAAGAATTTCAATGCGTTCAAGGCGCTGGACAACATCAGCCTGGACATCCAGAGCGGTGAACTGGTGGCGCTGCTCGGCCCGTCGGGCTGCGGCAAGACTACGTTGCTGCGGATTATCGCCGGTCTGGAAACTCCGGATCAGGGCAACATCGTGTTCCATGGCGAGGATGTCTCCGGCCACGACGTGCGTGATCGCAACGTCGGTTTCGTGTTCCAGCATTACGCCTTGTTCCGGCACATGACGGTGTTCGACAACGTCGCGTTCGGCCTGCGCATGAAACCGAAGAACCAGCGCCCGAACGAAAGCCAGATCGCCGACAAGGTTCATGAACTGCTGAATATGGTGCAACTGGACTGGTTGTCGGATCGCTACCCGGAGCAGTTGTCGGGTGGCCAGCGTCAGCGCATCGCTCTGGCCCGTGCCTTGGCGGTGGAGCCGAAAGTGCTGCTGCTCGACGAACCGTTCGGTGCCCTCGACGCCAAGGTGCGCAAGGAGCTGCGCCGCTGGCTGGCGCGGCTGCACGAGGATATCAACCTGACGTCGGTGTTCGTGACCCACGACCAGGAAGAAGCGATGGAAGTCGCCGACCGCATCGTGGTGATGAACAAGGGCGTGATCGAACAGATCGGCTCACCGGGCGACGTCTACGAAAACCCGGCCAGCGATTTCGTTTACCACTTCCTTGGCGACTCGAACCGCCTGCTGCTCAGCGACGACAACCACGTGCTGTTCCGCCCCCACGAAGTGTCGCTGTCCAGACATGAACTCGAAGATCACCATGCCGCTGAGGTGCGCGATATTCGCCCATTGGGCGCGACGACGCGGGTGACGCTGAAGGTGGAAGGGCAGACCGATCTGATCGAAGCCGAAGTGGTCAAGGATCATGACAGCCTGATCGGCCTGGCCAAGGGTGAGACCTTGTTCTTCAAACCGAAGGTCTGGCAGAAAGTCGCCAACCTCTGAGATTGATCGTTCCCACGCTCTGCGTGGGAATGCATCCCGTGACGCTCCGCGTCACAGTGGACGCGGAGCGTCCATGGCGGCGTTCCCACGCAGAGCGTGGGAACGAGCGGATGTAGGAGCTGCCGCAGGCTGCGATCTTTCAAGCGGCCTAAGCCGCCGCTTTTCGATTCGGATTGACACGCACCGCTCCTGCCCGCGCTTCGATCGCCTGCTTCAACTCCTGCCGCATCCCGAGCAAAAACGCCAGTTCCGCCACGACAAACAGCGGCCCGACAATCAACCCGCTGATGTCATCGACAAACGCCGGCTTGCGCCCTTCGTAGTGGTGCCCGACAAACTGGATCACCCAGCCCACCACAAACATCGCCAACCCGCTGCTCAGCCAGACCATCGTGCTCTGCTGCGCCAGGGCATGCCCGGCCCAGACCGACAGGCCCATCAGCACCGTCATCAACACGCCGAGCTTCAGCTCCAGGCGCAGGTAAAACCACGCCGAGGCCAGCGCCACCACAACGGCGGGGGACAGCCACAACGGGCCCAGCGACCACTGCGGTCGCGACAACAAAACAGCCACCGCCACCACAATCAGCGGAATGCCGATAAAGTGGCTGGCAATGTTGCGCGGGTCGCGATGGTAGGCGGCGTATTGACTGAGGTGATCGACGAGGCTTTTCATTGTTGTTCCTCCAGTAGGATTGACCGCATCATCCCTCGGGATCCGCGTTCGCTCTGTCGGGCAGGCGACACTCCAGGAGTGGTTATGGAAATTCGTGCACGGCTGCTGAGCGGCCAGTGGTTCAGTCATCTGCCGGTGTCCTTTCAGGATAGCCTGCTGGCGCTGGCCCGCGAGCGGCGGCTGACGGCGGGGCAGCGTCTGTTCCAGCGTGGCGATGCGCCGTGCGGTCTGTACGCGGTGCTCGACGGCGCCGTGCGCATCGGCGCGGTCAGCGAGCAGGGTAAAGAGGCGTTGCTGAGCCTGGTGGAGGCGCCGCACTGGTTTGGTGAAATCTGCCTGTTCGACGGCCAGCCACGCACCCATGACGCCTATGCCGTCGGGTCGTGCACCTTGCTGAATATTCCGCAGGCAGCGTTGCTCAAGCTGCTCGATGAACAGCCGCTGTATTGGCGGCATCTGGCGCTGCTGATGAGCCATAAGTTGCGCCTGGCCTTTATCAACCTTGAACAGCTGAGCCTGTTGCCAGCCCCGGCGCGTCTGGCCCATCGCTTGCTGATGATTGCCGAAGGCTACGGCGAACTCGAGGCGCCACGTCGTGTGCTACAACTGCCGCAGGAGCAATTGGCGGCGATGCTCGCGCTGTCCCGGCAGACCACTAATCAGATCCTCAAGGATTTGCAGGGACAGGGGATTATTGGTCTGGCGTACGGCGAAATCGAAATCCTCGACGCGGCGCGGCTGCGTGTCCTGGCCACACTTTAAGGTTTCACACCGACCCTTGTAGGAGTGAGCCTGCTCGCGATCGCGGTGTATCAGTCAAAGATGAATCAACTGACAGATTGCTATCGCGAGCAGGCTCACTCCTACAGGGGGGATTTGTGCGGGGCTCAGGAACCGCGATAAGTCGAGAAACCATACGGGCTGAGCAGCAGCGGGATGTGGTAGTGCTGATCGGTTTGCTTCACCTGAAAGATCACCGGAATTTCCGGGAAGAACGTCTCGTGCCTGATCTTCTGGTAGTACTCGCCGGTCTTGAACACCACGCGGTATTCGCCCGCTTCGAAAGGCTGTTTGGCCGGGAACAGTTCGGCGATCCGCCCTTGCTCGTTGGTGGTGCCTTGCGCGAGCGGTTGCCAGTTCTCGCCGACGTGTTTTTCCAGGGTGACGTTGATGCCCGGCGATGGCAGGCCGTTTTCCAGGTTAAGCACGTGGACGCTCAGCGGATTGCCGGCGGCCAGCGCCAGGCTTGAAACAGCGCTCAGGCCAAGGGCGGCGAGGGTCATGCGCAGGGTGGTCATGGTGAATCTCCTTAGTGGGAACGGGTGATGGTCAGGCCGGCTTTGTCGGCCGCGGCGAGGGCGCAGTTTTCGTCTTGCTCGCCGCCGCCGGAACCGGCCACGCCGATGGCGCCGACCAGTTCGCTGCCGGCGAACAGCGGAATGCCGCCGCCCAGCAACAGCAATTCGTCGAGTGTGTTGAGGTTGGCGGTTTCCGGGTTGCTGCGGGCGCGTTCGGCGAACAGTCGCGTCGGCGTCTTGGTCGACAGCGCGGTGTAGGCCTTGCGCTGGCTGGCGACGGTGTTGTGCGGGCCGACGCCATCGCCACGCAGGGTCACCAGAAGGTTGCCGCCACGGTCGAGTACCGACACCGTGCCGGTGCAACTGCTCATCGCCTTGTCGGCCAGCCAGCGTGCGGTTTTCGAGTCGAGATCGGCGTGGCGCGGCAGTTCAGGCGTGGCAACGGCGGCGCCGCTGAGGCCGATCATCAGGCTGGCGACAAGGTATTTGACGGTCATGTGCAGGCTCCGGATGGGAAGGCCTGCACCTTAGCTGGCGCACTTCGTCAGAACCTCGTCAGTCTGATTACAAGTTTGTAATGGGCAACGGCGCCGAACACGCCTAGCCTGTGTGCCTGATCAATCGAGGTGTGCCATGCGTTTGCTGGTTGTAGAAGATGAAGCCAAAACCGCCAATTTCCTCGCCAAGGGCCTGGGCGAGTCCGGGTTTGCCGTGGACGTGGCGCTCAACGGCCTCGATGGCCGTTATTTTATCGAACAGCAGGAATACGACCTGATCATCCTCGACGTCATGCTGCCCGGTCTCAACGGCTGGCAATTGCTGCAGTTGATCCGCCAGCGCGGCGCCACGCCGGTGCTGTTTCTCACCGCCAAAGACGCCATCGAAGACCGCGTGCGCGGCCTCGAACTCGGCGCCGACGACTATTTGCTCAAACCCTTCGCCTTCGCCGAATTGCTCGCGCGGGTGCGCACGTTGCTGCGGCGCGGGCCGATGCGTGAAGCCGAGTCGTACAACATCGCCGACCTGGAAATCGACGTGCTGCGCCGCCGGGTCAGTCGCGGCGGCCAGCGCATTGCCCTGACCAACAAGGAGTTCGCCCTGTTGCAGCTGCTCGCCAGCCGCCAGGGCGAAGTGCTCTCGCGCACGCTGATTGCCTCGCAGGTGTGGAACCTGAATTTCGACAGCGATACCAACATGGTTGAAGTCGCCGTGCGTCGTCTGCGCGCCAAGGTCGACGATCCGTACATGCCCAAACTTATCCACACCGTGCGCGGCGTCGGCTATCAGCTGGAAGCGCCGGACGATGCGGAGTAAGTCGATCGCCTGGCGCCTGGCGCTGGCCTTCGCCATGGTCTGCGCCTTGGTGCTGAGCGCAATTGGCGTGTTCCTCTACCGCTCCCTGGCCTCGGAGTTGGCCTTTCGTGACGACATGGCCCTGCTCGGTCGCCTCGAACAAGTGCGCGCCTTGCTCGCCGACAGCGACAGCCTCGACGCCTTGCAGGCGCGGCCACGGCTGTATCAGAACATGCTCGGCAATCGCGACAGCCTGCTGCTGGTGCGCCGGGCTGACGGCTCCAGTGTCATCGCAATCAACCCGCGTCAGCGCGAGTTGCCAGCGTTGAACGCGCTGCCGCGAGAACAAATGCCGCAGCGCCGCGACGTGCTCACCTGGCAGGCCAGCGACGGTGCCGAACTGGCGTTGTTGTCCGGCCAGGCCCAAGGCCCCAACGGCGAACGGCTGACGGTGATTGCCGGCAAAGTCCTGAGCGAGCGCGAGCAGATGCTCGGCAGTTATCGCCTGCGTCTGTATCTGTCTGTCGGCCTCGGCGCACTGCTCGCCTTCGCCTTGGGATTGCTCTTGCTGCGCCGGGGGCTGCAACCGTTGCGTCAGTTGAGCGAAGCGGTACGCAGCATCGATTTGCGCAGCCTCGATCGACGCCTGCCCGTCGAAGGCACGCCGACAGAACTGCGCGAACCCGTGCACGCGCTCAACGCCATGCTGGCGCGGCTGGACGACAGCGTGCAGCGTCTGTCGCAATTCTCCGCCGACCTCGCCCACGAAATCCGCACCCCGCTGCACACCTTGCTGGCGAGCAACGGCCAGGCCCTGAACCATCCACGCAGTACGGCGGAATATCAGGAAGTGCTGGCCTCGAACATGGAAGAATTCGAACGGCTCAAGCGCATGGCCGAGAATCTGATGTTCCTTGCCCGCGCCGAACAGGCCGAACGCGCGCTCAATCTGCAGACCCTGAGTCTGCAAAACGTCGGCGACGAACTCTGCGACTACTTCGAACCCTTGGCGGATGATCGCGGCCTCCAACTGCAAAACCACATGCACGGTGAACTGCTCGCCGACCAGCAGCTGCTGCAACGCGCCCTCGGCAACCTGTTGGCCAACGCCGTCCGCCACGCCGACCCCGGCACCCTGATCAGCCTGCAACGCCGCGATGCACCGGGTATGTGCTGGCTGCAAGTGCACAACCACGGCCCGATCATCCCGCCTGAGCATCTGGGCAAGCTGTTCGACCGCTTTTATCGCGTCGACCCTTCGCGTGCGGAACCGGGGGATTCGGGTGGGTTGGGGCTGGCGATAGTGCAGTCGATCATGCAGTTGCATGGAGGGGAGGTGCGGGTGAGAAGTGATGCAGCCGGGACGTTGTTTGAGTTAGGGTTTGGGACGCGGCGCTAAGGCATTAGCGATGGCTAACCATCTACGCTAAGCTCATCAATGCGCATCGCTTATGATGCATTTTTACATTTTATGTGTGTTTGCATCGTAAACAATGCATTTGGAGCGCTGATGGAAAAGATTGGTGAGTTGATCAGAAGCTTGCGTAAAGCTCAAAAATTGTCTCAACAAGCTTTGGCGCAGCAATACGGCATGAGCCGCGCAACGATTTCGGGGATTGAAAACAACACAATCCCGGAAATCGGCCTGCGCAAAGTCGAAGCGATTCTTAACGGATTCGGTTATGAATTGGCCGCAGTCCCCCGCGCCACCCGCCGCCCGACGCTTGATGAGCTGCGAAAGGTGAACTTCCATGATTGAGGCTTTGGACCGCTTGCGGGTCAGTGTCGGCGGCTGTGAGGTTGGAACGTTAGGGCGCGGGCACGCAGATGTCGATAGCGTGTTCAGCTACCGGAACGATGCGACTGATGAAAATGCCGTTTCGCTGACGATGCCGGCTCGCCTGGAAAGTTATGGCTGTGAACGCGGCATTCATCCGATATTCGAGATGAATCTTCCCGAAGGTGCGTTGCGCGATGAGTTGGTTCGGCGTTTCAGCAAAGCCGTGCGCGGCTTCGATGACTTTGCTTTGCTGAGCATCATCGGCCCACATCAACTCGGGCGCCTTTCGATCGCGAGCGCATCGACAACTGATCGCCCTCCTGAGACCTCGCTGGCTGAATTGCTGGTTCATGATGGTGCGCAAGGTTTGTTCGAGGATCTTTTGCAGACTTACGGGCAGTATTCCGGGGTTTCAGGCGTCCAGCCCAAGGTGTTGGTGCGTGACAGTGCCGCTGCGATAGACCGATTGACTCACCGAGGCTCGACTCATCTGGTCAAAGCGTTTCGTGCCGAAGAGTATCCCGAGCTGGCGACCAACGAATATTTCTGCATGCGCGCTGCGCAGCTTTGTGGCCTTGACGTGCCGCATTTCGAGCTCAGCGAGCACGGCAAATTTCTCGTCATCGAGCGTTTTGATTTGAGCGACAGCGGATACCTCGGTTTCGAAGACTTTTGCGTCCTCAACGGCTGGCCGTCGAAGGCCAAATACGACGGCTCTTACGAAGGGGTAGCACGGCAGATCAACGCGTTTGTTTCACCCTCGCTGCTCCAGAATGCGCTGGAAGCTTTCTTCAAAATTGTCGCGTTATCAGCGGCATTGAAAAATGGCGATGCTCACCTGAAAAATTTTGGTGTGCTGTATGAAGATTGTGCAGAGCGCTCGTTGGTCAGGCTTGCTCCGGCGTACGACATCATCACCACATCGGTCTACATCAAGAGCGATAGCATGGCACTACTGCTGGGCGGTTCGAAGGCGTGGCCCAAGCATAAAATGCTTATGAAGTTTGGTCGTACGGCCTGCAATCTGAGTGAAGCCCGTTGCAACCAGTTACTGCAAATGGTCGCGCAGGGTGTACAGGAAGCGATGGGCGAAATGGCGGAGTACAGCGCCTATCATCCTGCGTTCGCTGAGGTGGGCGCTGCTATGACCGAACAATGGTCGGCCGGTCTGGCGCGTAGCCTGCTCAACAGTTGAAACTCAACGCAACCCATCCCGAAACTGCCCCGGCGTCATCCCTGTCCAGCGCTTGAACGCGCGGCTGAAGCTGCTGGTGTCGGCGAACCCCAGCAGATAGCTGACTTCACTCAAGGAACACTGCGGGTCACGCAGGTGCAGCAGCGCCAGATTTTCGCGGCTTTCGTTGAGCAGGGTGTCGAAGCGGCAACCCTCATCCGCCAGATGCCGTTGCAGGCTGCGCAGGCTCAGGTGCAAGGCCTGGGCGATGCGTTCGGCGCTCGGTTCGCCTTCGGGTAATTGTTCTTCAATGGCATCGCGCACCTTGCGTTCCCAGGTCAGCGGTTTGAGCTGGGCCATGGTGCGTTTGAGCACGGCTTCGTTGTGTTCGGCCAGTTCCGGGTTGGCGTCGTCGAGGTGGCTGTCAAAGTCGGCGAGGGCAAACTCCAGGCGATCTTCGCTGCAACCGAAATACACGGGGGCGCGGAAGACTTTGTGCCATTGCTGGGCGTCGCTCGGCTCAGGGCGGCGCAGATAGACCGCCAGTGGCGCGTAATCGCGACCGAGGCGATTGCGGCAGGTGCGCACGTAGATCGCGGTGAACGCGTCGATGGCTTCGAAGGCCGGCGCCGGATTGCCGGACGGAATGTTCAGGCGAAATTGATAGCGGTCGACGTTGCGGCTCAGCTCAAGCTCCAGCGCATCGCTGACCACCGGGTGATAACGCACGATCCGTTCAAACACCTCGCGCAAGCTACCGCTGGCCACCAGCGCATAACCCAGCGCGTGGAAGGTGGTCGGGCTGACAAAACGTGACACGCGCAGGCCCAGAGCCGGGTCGCCGCTGGCTTCGACGGCGAGCGCCCAGAGGCGCGTGGTGCCGGACAGCGGATAGCGCGCGTTGGGGTCGTCCATCAACGTCGGATCGAGTCCGGCCTGTTGGCACAGGGCAAGACTGTCCAGCCCCAGCGCGTCGAGTTGCTTGCGCAAGGCACGGGTCCAGCTGGCGAGGGAGGTCGGTTCCTTCATGCTGATTGGCGCTTCCGGTCAACAGGTTGGCGTGCTCGGCTACCGCGTTTCGAACCCGGCCGAGGCAGGATACGGACATCGATAACCAGAGGATGGAAGCATGGACGGTACTTCTGCAAGTCCCCAGCGACACAATGCTGTACTGCGATCGGCGCATATTCGCGAGGTGGTGCTGGCCAAGGGCGTGGAATTGCGTGAGCGTTATCCGATCCTGCGGCATCAGGATGCCCTCGGCGCGGGAATACTGGCTTTCGCCCTGGCCGGCATGATCGGTTCGGCGGCGCTGTACATCACGGGCCACATGGCGTGGTGGGTGTGCCTGTTGCTCAACGCGTTTTTCGCTTCGCTGACCCATGAGCTTGAGCACGACTTGATCCACAGCATGTATTTCCGCAAGCAACGCGTGCCGCACAATCTGATGATGGGCCTGGTGTGGCTGGCGCGACCGAGCACGATCAACCCATGGATTCGTCGCCATCTGCACCTCAATCACCACAAGGTGTCCGGTACCGAAGCCGACATGGAAGAACGCGCGATCACCAATGGTGAGCCGTGGGGATTGGCGCGGCTGCTGATGGTCGGTGACAACGTCATGTCAGCGTTCATTCGCATGCTTCGGGCCAAGACCTGGGCGCACAAGCTGAGCATTCTCAAGCGCGTTGTGAAAGTCTACGCACCGCTGGCGCTGCTGCATTGGGGCGCGTGGTATGTGTTTCTCGGGTTTCACGCGGCCAACGGCATCGGCTACGTGCTGGGCGCGCCAATCGAGTGGTCCGCCACCACGTTGTCGGTCATGCAGGTGGTCGATATCGCGGTGGTGGTGATCATCGGCCCGAACGTGCTGCGCACCTTCTGCTTGCATTTCATCAGCTCGAACATGCATTACTACGGCGATATCGAGCCGGGCAATGTGATGCAGCAATGTCAGGTGTTGAACCCATGGTGGCTGTGGCCGTTACAGGCGTTCTGCTTCAACTTCGGCAGCAGTCACGGGATTCATCATTTCGTCGTCAAGGAGCCGTTTTACATCCGCCAGATGACCGTGCCGGTGGCGCACAAGGTGATGCGCGACATGGGGGTGCGATTTAATGATTTCGGCACGTTTGGGCGGGCGAACCGCTTTGTGCGGCGGGATGCCGTTGTGCAGGAAGAGGTGCGTACAGTCCGAGCGTAATGGGTGACTGTGAAGACCTCTTCGCGAGCAGGCTCACTCCTACAGGGGGAATGCATTCCAGTTGTAGGAGTGAGCCTGCTCGCGATAGCTATAAATCGGTCACCATCAATCCGGCTGAAACGGCGAAGCACTCAGGATCACCCCGGTCTCTTCCACATAGCGCTGCCAATGCCCGATCAATGCATCGAGCTTGTCCGGCTGACTCAACGCCAAGTCATGAATCTCACCCGGGTCACTCGCCAGATCATAAAGCTGCCAGTTCGCCGGCCCCACCGGCCCGGGGATCCACACCGCTTTCCACGACCCTTGGCGAATCGCGCGGCGCCCGAACAATTCCCAGCCCGTCACCGTGTGTTCGTCATGCACCTGCGCGGTCTCGCCGGACAAAAAGCCCAGCCACGACTTGCCACGTAACGGCGCCACCGCTTTGCCTTTCCACTGTTTGCCGGGATGGCGCACGCCGGCCAGATCGAGAATGGTCGGGGTGATGTCCATCACCGTACCGAAGCCGTGGCTGATCTGCCCTTTGAGCGGCAGCTGCGGATAGTGCAGCAGCGCCGGTACACGAATCCCGCCCTCGGTTGTAAACGCCTTGAACAGCCGCGACGGTGCGGTCGCTACCTGCGCCCAGTTCGGCCCGTACCAGACGTAGGAGTTGGCCCGGCCGATGTTGTCGAGGCTGTTGTCGTAATGCTGGTTGAGGTAGGTCATCAGCTCCGGGCCGAACTTGGGAAACGCTTCGAGCAGCGCGCCTTCGGCACCGTTATCGGACATGAACAGAATGAAGGTGTTATCGAGCTGGCCCTGCTGGCGCAGGTAATCGACGACCCGGCCGATGTTCCAGTCCATGCGTTCGACCATCGCCGCGTAGACTTCCATTGCCCGTGCGGAAATCTGCTTTTGCTCTTTGCTCAATGCGTCCCACTGCGCACTGAGCTGGATCAGCGGATGCGGTTCGACATCCGCCTCGATCAGCCCCAGAGCCTTGAGTTTTTCCAGGCGTTCGAGGCGCAGCACTTCGGGGCCGGCGTCATAGCGACCGCGGTATTTCTCGACGATGTCGGCGGGTGCCTGCAACGGCCAGTGCGGCGCGGAGAATGGCAGATAAGCAAAGAATGGTCGGGTCTGGTCGCGCTCCTTGAGGTATTGCAGCAGCTTGTCGCCGAAGGCATCGGACGAATAGAAATCCTTGGGCAACTCGTCGAGAAACTGATCGTCCTCGATGTACAGCGCCGGGGTGGATTTCAGCAGGCCGGGTGTTTGTTCATCGTAGGTCGGCTCGAAACCATAATGGTTGGCGGCGCCCGGCAGCAGCGAAAACGAGCGTTCAAACCCCCGCGCATGTGGCGCCAGTTCGGCCTTCAGACCAAGATGCCATTTGCCACTCATCAACGTCTGATAACCGGCCTCGCGCAGCAGCTCGGGCAAGGCGACGACGCGGTCATTGAGGTAACCCTCATAACCGGGTTTGCCGATCAGTTCCGGAGTGAGTGCTTCGGCCATGGTGCCGATGCCAGCGATGTGGTGATCGGTGCCGGTCAGCAGCATCGAGCGTGTCGGCGAGCAGGTCGGTGCGGTGTGAAAGTCGGTCAGGCGCAGGCCGCTGTACGCCAGCGCATCGAGGTTCGGCGTGGCGATTTCGCCGCCGAACGCACCGATGTCGGAGAAGCCTAAATCGTCGGCCAGAATCACCAGAAAATTGGGGCGTTGCGGCATGGCGGAACTCCTGTTCAGCAGGCAATGAACGTCAGCGGCAGATCGCGGATCTGCACCGGTGCGCTCGGTTGGTAATGGTCATCATTGGTCAATTCGTGCAGCAGTTCTTCGCGCAGTTGATGGAAGTCGAAACTGCTGCGCTGACGCGGATGGGGCAGGGCGATGTCGACCACTTGCTTGATGCGCCCGGGGCGCGGCTCCATCACTACCACGCGGTCGGCGAGAAAAATCGCTTCCTCGACATCATGGGTCACCAGGATTGTGGTGATTTTTGCTCGTTCGCGAATCGCCAGCAGCTCGTCCTGCATTTGCTGGCGGGTCAGTGCGTCGAGGGCGCCGAAGGGCTCGTCGAGCAGCAGGATCCTCGGGCTGGCGACCAGGCCTCGGGCGATTGCCACGCGCTGCGCCATGCCGCCGGAGAGCTGATGCGGGTAAGCGCGGGTAAAGTCGCGCAGGCCGACCAGATCGATGAAATCGCTGATGCGCTGTTGCTTTTGCGCCGCACTCAGCGGCTCGTTGACCAGGCCCAGGCCGATGTTGTCGGCAACGGTCAGCCAGGGAAACAAACGGTGCTCCTGAAAGACGATGCCGCGCTCGCCGCCGATGCCGCTGACGGCTTTGCCATCGACGTCGATCTGCCCGCGAAACTGCGTATCGAGGCCGACCAGCAACCGCAGCAGGGTGGATTTGCCGCAGCCGCTTGAGCCGACGATGGCGACGAATTCGCCCTCGGCGATGTCCAGGTTGAATTCACGAATGGCCTCCAGCTCGAAACCGTCGACGTCGAAGGATTTGCCTACGTGGTTGAAGCTGACAATCGGTGCGTTCATGCGTGTCTCCAGCGAGTGGCGCGAATTTCCAGGCGTTGGCCAATCAGGTTGAGCAAGGCGCCGGTGAAGCCGACCAAGAGCATGCCGGCCATGATCAGATCCATGCGCAGCAGTTGCTGTGCGCCGATCATCTGGCTGCCGATGCCGCCGTTGGACGGCATGAAATATTCGGCGCCGATGGTGCCAAGCCAGGCGTAAATCAGGCTTAGCCTGAGTCCGGCGAAAATCCCCGGCGCAGCGCCCGGCAGCACCAGCCGACGCAGGCGCTGGCCGAGGCTCAGGCGCAGCACTTGCGCCGCTTCGTTGAGCTGCGGCGACAGGTTGGCGACGCTGCGCTGGGTGGCGATAAACAGCGGAAAAAACCCGGCGAGGGCGACGAATACCCACTTGGCCAACTCACCGAGACCGAACCACGCCGTGAGCAGCGGCACCCAGGCGAAAATGGCGATCTGGCGCAACGCGGCAAGGGTCGGGCCGAGCAAGCGTTCGCTCAAACGCGACAGTCCCAGCAGCAGGCCCAGGGCGAAACCGAGTCCGCCACCGAGCAGCAAGCCGCCGAGGGTGCGGCTCAAACTCAACGCCATGCCGTTGGCCAGCGTGCCGTCGAGCAGGCCATCCCATGTCGTGCTCACCACGGCCACAGGGCTGACCAGAATATTCGCGTCGACCCACTGCTGATCATTCGCCACCTGCCACAGCGCCAGCAAGCCCAGTGGCAACAGCCACGGTTGCAGGCGCTGCCAGCCCTGATAACGCGGGCCGCGGCGAATTTCCGCGGTGGCCGGATGCGGCCAGTGCACCAGTTTACGGTCAAGCAAACCGATGCCGCGATCCATGGCCACGCCGATCAGCCCGATGATCACGATGCACACAAACACGATATCGAGCATGAACAGCTGCCGCGCCCAGACCATCAGGTAACCGATGCCTTCGCTGGAGGCGAGCAGCTCGACCGCCAGCAGCGATGTCCAGCCGGCGGCGAGTGCCAGGCGCACACCGGCCATGAACGCCGGCAGCGCAGCAGGAAGTACCAGCCGACGAATCAACAGACGCGGCGGCAGGCGCAACACGGCGGCGGCTTCGCGCAGTTTCGGTTGCGCATCGCGTACGCCGACCAGCGTGTGCAGGGTCACCGGTACGACGATGGCTTTGATCAGTACCACCAGTTTCAACACTTCGCCGATGCCGAAAAACACCATGAACAGCGGAATCCACGCCAGCGTCGGCACCTGCGCCAACCCGGCGAAGGTCGGGAAAATCAAGCGCTCCAGACGCCGACTGAAACCCAGCGTGGCCCCCAGCATCGCGCCTGCCGAAATACCTCCAAGCAAACCCCAGAACAGCCGTTGCAGGCTGATCCACAAATGACTCCATAGCTCGCCTTGCGCAAGTTCGACAGCGCTGCTCCAGACCAGCGATGGCGTCGGCAGAATCTGCTCGCTCATCCACTGATTGCGCGCGGCCAACCACCACAGGGCAAAAAGACTGATGGGCAGCAGCCAGGGCAACAGACGCTGGTTCAGACTTGGCCAGGAGCGGCGGCTTTTCAGCGGCGGCGCGGCCAGCGGCAGGCTGAGCAGGGATTGACGGGCCATGGGTGACCTCCGTTGTCGGGTTGCATGACGAACCGCTTTGCCTCTGTGGGAGTGGGCTTGCTCACGAAGGCGTAGTGTCAGGTGCCAGTGATGGTGGATGGCACAGGGTCTTCGCGGGCAAGCCCGCTCCCACAGGTGACGTGCAGGTATGCAAAATTGGTCTAACAAAATTCAAGTCAATTCTATTAAGAGATAAGCAAGACCATTTAAGGCTTCCAGAGCGACGCGCATCCAATGCATTTGAAGAATATTTTCGATGTCCTTAATGCATGCGCCGCCACAGCCCCCGGCTACGCTTGCTTAGCGCAAAAAACTATAAAAATGTGCATTTTTAGTATTTAAGTGAAGATGCGCATTCAGCCTACTTTCGGCTTCTCAGCGATCAAGGAGCCGCACCCATGAACCTTCCCTTCAAACGTGTCATCAGCCTGTTGGCCGCCCCGGCACTGGCAGGATTGCTTGCGCTCAGTGCGCAGGCCGAGGAGCTCAAGGAGATTCGCATCGCCGTGCCCGACCTCAGCGCCGGTACGCAGCACAGCGGCGGCGGTATCGTCGATGTGTTGCGCGATCAGCAGATCTTCGAAAAGGCCTTCGCCGAGCAGGGCATCAAGATTCAGTGGAGCTTCTTCAAGGGCGCCGGACCGGTGATCAACGAGGCGTTTGCCAATGGCCAGGTGGATCTGGCCTATCTCGGTGATCTCGCCGCGATCATCGGCAAATCGAACGGCCTGGACACGCGCTTGCTTAGCGCGTCCGCGCGCGGCGTCAAGCAATACCTTGGCGTGGTGCCGGGTTCGGGAATCAAGACCCTGCAGGATCTCAAAGGCAAACGCGTGGCGATCTTCCGTGGGACGGCGACGCAGCTGTCGTTCGATGCGGCGCTGGCGAGCCAGGGCTTGAGCGAGAAGGATGTGAAAGTCATCAATCTGGATTTCAACGCAGCGGTGTCGGCGCTCGCGGCCAGACAGATCGATGCCTCGTGGGGCAGCTCCGCTTTGAGTGCTTTGCAAGCCAAAGGCCTGGCGGAGTTGCCGCTCAACACCAAAGACCTGGGCGGCGCTGGTAGCGTGCAGGCGGTTTTGCTCGGCAATGGCAAGTTTGTCGACGCGCACCCTGAAGTCATCGC
The DNA here is from genome assembly GCF_014268595.2 of Pseudomonas hamedanensis. Taxonomy (NCBI): domain Bacteria; kingdom Pseudomonadati; phylum Pseudomonadota; class Gammaproteobacteria; order Pseudomonadales; family Pseudomonadaceae; genus Pseudomonas; species Pseudomonas hamedanensis. The sequence continues at coordinate 3,784,231 of NZ_CP077091.1, read as the reverse complement.
CAGACTGCTCAAGGCGCAACAACAGGCTGTGCAATGGTTGACTCAGGACAGCAACAAAGACGCCTATGTACAGTTGGTGTCGGGGCTGGCGAGCTATCCGCCAGTGATCCTCGCTCAGGATCTGAAAGATCAGAATCTGAGCGAGATTTTCCCCTCGACGCTGGACCCGGTGTTCCTCAGCAGCCTGCAGGACAAGGTCGACCTGGCGGCGCAGCAGAAGCTGATTCGCAAACCGTTCAAGGTCAGTGATTGGGTGGCGCCTGAGCTTTCTGCAGCGCAACTTTGAATTTTCGGCGTCTGGTCTGGCGCTATCGCGAGCAGGCTCACTCCTACATCTGGAATGCGTTCCCCTGTAGGAGTGAGCCTGCTCGCGATGGCGTTCTAAACAGCAACGCGATCTTCTTGGCGATCCACCGCCACCAACGTCTCGATCATCGCCCGGGCCGCCGGTGACAGACGAAACCCGGTGCGGCTGACGATGCCGCAGCGTGCGTTCATGCTCTCAAGGTTTTGTGGCAGGTTGCGCCAGTGCAATAACACCAGCGAACCCTTGGCGACGTCCTCGACAAATGCCTCCTCCGTGCCGACACCGATCGCATTGGATTGCAGCACGACTTTGACCAGTGCCGGAAAGTGCTCGGTTTCGATGGTTGGCGAAAAATCGATGCGCCCGCTGAGGTTCGCCAGCAGCTTGCGAATGCCCGGCGGGATCAGCGTGGCGGCCAGCGGGTAGTCGAACATGTCGTTGGTCGACAGGCTTTCCTTGGCCAGCAACGGGTGCCCCGGCCGGCAGAAAAACACCCCGCGCTTGGGCGTCAGTGGTTGGGTCTGAAAGTTCGGATCGGCCTCGAAATGGCGGATGTCGGCGATGAAGAATTCGATCTCTTCGCGGCTCAGCGCTCGGCTGAGTTTTTCCCAGTTATCCACCTGGAAGCAGGTGCGTACTTTCGGGTGCGCGTTGATGAACTGCGCCACCGCATCCGGCACCAGTTTCACCGCCGGCGCCGGGCCGCAACCGAAGTGCACTTCGCCGGCATCGAGCTTGGTCATCTGCGTCACTTCGGCGCTGAGCAACGCCGCGCCCTGTACCAGGCTCAGGGCGTGTTGCAGCACGACCTGACCTTCTGGCGTCGGGCGCAAATCCTTGTTGCCGCGATCGACCAATACGCAGCCGAACTCCTGCTCAAGCCCTTGAATGCTGCGGCTGAACGCCGGTTGGGTGATGCCCATCGCGTCCGCCGCACGGACAAAACTGCGGTGCTCGTTGAGGGCGATGAAGTAGCGCAACTGGCGAAGGTCCATATGCTTTTCCGGCATCCTAAAAATAGCCCGAAGGCATTTGCGACGAGGGTTGCTTGAGGTTTTAAATGCAAGCTCTTATTCCGTCAACGAAGCATGCAAGTATCTATTAGATGTAAATTGAATATAGATAGAGCGTTGTTTCGCTGCCGTTCAACCGCAAGCAGTCGATGAGGGTCTTCCCATGAGCAATGCCGCACTCGCTGTAAAACCCGCTCTCCACACGCTGGACATTCACCCGGTGGCCGGCCGTATCGGCGCCGAGATTCGCGGTGTGCACCTGTCCGGTGAGCTGGACGCGGCCACTGTCGAAGCGATTCAACAGGCGCTGGTCGAATACAAAGTGCTGTTCTTCCGCGAGCAAACTCAGCTCGACGATCAGCGCCAGGAAGCCTTCGCTCATCTGCTCGGCGAGCCGGTGGCGCATCCGACGGTCCCTTCGCGCGAAGGCACGCGTTATCTGCTCGAGCTGGACGGCGCCGAAGGGCAGCGCGCCAACTCCTGGCACACCGACGTGACCTTCGTTGACGCTTACCCGAAAGCCTCGATCCTGCGTTCGGTGGTCGCCCCGGCCTTTGGCGGCGATACCCTTTGGGCGAACACCGCGACGGCGTACAGCGGCTTGCCGAGCGAGTTGCGTGAACTGGCCGACAAACTCGTCGCCGTGCACAGCAACGAATACGACTACGCCAGCGCCAAACCGGATGTATCGGCAGAAAAACTCGAGCGTTATCGCAAGGTGTTCACCTCCACGGTCTACGAGACCGAGCATCCAGTGGTGCGCGTGCACCCCGTCAGCGGCGAAAAAAGCCTGCTGCTGGGGCATTTCGTCAAGCGCATCAAGGGCTATTCGCAGGCGGATTCGGCGCACCTGTTCGGCTTGCTGCAAAGCCATGTGATCCGCCAGGAAAACACCGTGCGCTGGCGCTGGAAGGCCGGTGATGTGGCGATCTGGGATAACCGCTCGACGCAGCATTATGCGATCGATGATTACGGCACCCAGGACCGTGTGGTGCGCCGGGTGACGCTGAAGGGCGAGGTGCCGGTGGGCGTGAATGGGCAGCGCAGTCAGACCATCAAAGGCAATTGAGTTTGATGATGATCGTCGGCGTCTGATCGGGCCTCTTCGCGAGCAGGCTCGCTCCCACAGTGGATTTTTGTCGAACACAACGGATGTGATCGACGCCAAACCCTGTGGGAGCGAGCTTGCTCGCGAAGGACTTTTACCACACGCCGATCTGAACGACTTTCTCGCTTTCAGGCTCACCATAACGAAACCGCTGTCCGCGAAAATCGATCTCTTCATGGCTAATCGTCGTACGCCGCTTCAGCCCACGCACCCACTCGAACAGATACCCCAGATGCTCCTCGCGCACCGCCGCATAAGCCGGGTCATCCCCCAGATCGCGCAGCTCCTGCGGATCTTTCTGCAGATCAAACAGCTGCGGTCGAAAACCGTCGTACGCCAGGTATTTCCAGCGCTCGCTGCGCACCATGGTCATGCGGCAGCGGTCGATTGGCTGGCCGAGGCGTTCGCGCGCCGGGGCCTGGAAGGCATAGTCGTATTCGCTGATTGCATAGCGGCGCCAATCCGGATTCTCGCCCAGCAGCAGCGGTATCAACGAGTGCCCTTCGAGCCGGTGCTCGGCTCCCGGTAATCCCAGCGCCTGAAGAAATGTCGGCAGCGCGTCTATGGTTTCCACCAAGCGCTCATCCACTGTGCCGCGAGTGACATCCGCCGCTGCCCGCGGATCGCGCACGACCAGCGGCACACCCACTGCCTGTTCCAGCAAAAACTCCTTTTCGCCGAGCCAGTGATCGCCAAGAAAGTCGCCGTGATCGCTGGTGAACACGATCAAGGTGTCCTCCCAGCGTCCATTGCTCTGCAAAAAATCCAGCAGCCTCCCCAACTGATCATCCACTTGCTTGACCAGGCCCATGTAGGTGGGGATTACATTTAATCGTACTGAATCGCGGGAAAAATTGAGGCTTTCCTCATGCTGGCGAAAGGCAGTGTAGACGGGGTGATTGCTGGCTTCGGAGGGCGTCGCGCGGACCGGTTCGAGAATCGATTTCGTACTGTACAGCGCATGGTACGGCGCCGGTACGATGTAGGGCCAGTGCGGTTTGATGTAGGAAAGGTGTAAACACCATGATTTCTCGCCTTGCTCGGTGATGAAGTCGATGGCGCGATTTGTAGTGTAGACGGTCTCTGAGTGTTGCTCGGGAATACGTGCTGGCAAATTCGCATGACGCATTTTCCAGCCGCTGAGGATTTCGCCATCTTCGCCTTCGGCGGCGTTGGCCCAGTCGTGCCAGGGATTGCGCCCGTCGAAACCGTGGTCGCGCAGATAGTGGGTGTAAGGCGCGGATTCGCGTTTTTCGTCAAACAGCGGATCGTCGGGATAGATGCCGTCATGGCGCATGTACGGTTCAAAACCGACTTCGTTGAGGATGGTGGCTTGATCGCTTCCAGGGTCGATCGCCAGACGCTGCAGGGCGTCGACATTTGCGGTCGCATGGGTCTTGCCGACCAGCGCGGTACGAATCCCGTGGGGACGCAGATAATCGCCAATCGTCAGTTCATCCAATGGCAACGGCACGGCATTCCACGCCACCTGATGGCTGCTGACGTAGCGTCCGGTGTAAGCCGACATCCGCGACGGGCCGCAGATCGTGCCTTGGGTATAAGCGCGGGAAAAGCGCACGCCTTCAGCAGCGAGTCGATCGATGTTGGGCGTGTGCAGATGCGGGTGGCCGTAGCAGGACAGGTAATCGCGGCGCAGTTGATCGCACATGATGTAGAGCACGTTGCGCACGGGATTGGGCGGGGTGGGCATGGGGTTCACCGGTCAATGGGACAGGTGAGGGTTTTCGCTTTCGGTGGGGGAGTTCGGCAAGTGCATTTGAGGAATGCGATTTATGCAGCGATTGCATTGGTGCAAGGGCTGCCGCCATCGCGAGCAGGCTCACTCCTACAATTGGAACGCGGTCACCTGTAGGAGTGAGCCTGCTCGCGATAGCAATGGATCAAACAGCAAAATTCTCCAACGAACACACCTCCTCATCCATCGCATCAATCGCCTTGATCTGCTCAATCATCGCCTCGGCCAACGGCGACAATCGATACCCCGCGCGGCTGACGATCCCGTAGCGGGTGTACAGCTCCTCAAGATCATCGGCCAGGCCTTCGATCTTCAGGCACACCAGCTCAGCCTTGGCCAGATGCAGCGCATCGGAATAAGCGCCGACAATCCCGATCGCCTCCGAACGCAGCACCACGCTCAGCAGACTGGAGCTGTTTTCGCACTCTACGCTGGGCGTGAAATCCGGGCGGCCGCTGAGGTCGACGATGACCTTGCGCAGGTTCGGCGGACGAATGCTCACTGCCAGTGGATAACTCATCAACTGCTCGGCGCTGACGCGTGCAAACGCCGTCAGCGGATGCCCGGCGCGGCAGCAGAAATGCCATTTGCGCGGCCGCAATCGGTGCGTCAGGTAATCCGGGTCGGCCTCGAATTGCCGGGTGTCGGCGACGAAGAATTCGAACTCTGCGCTGAGCAGGCGTTTGCTCAGGCTCTGCCAGTCATCGACCTGGAACTGCACGCGCGCTTTCGGGTAACGGCCGATGAAGGCGCCAATCGCGCGCGGAATCAATCCGGCTGCCGGCGCCGGCCCACAACCGAAACGTAATTCTCCGGCTTCAAGCCCATTGAACTGGCTGATCTCGTTGGCCATTTGTTGCGCGCCGCTGACCAGTCGCCGCGCATGTTCGAGCAGCACCTGACCCTGTTTGGTCGGCGGCAGTTCCTTGCGCCCACGGTCGACCAACTGGCAGCCAACGCTGTGTTCCAGCGCCTGAATACTGCGGCTGAACGCCGACTGCGACAGGTTCACCGCCTGTGCGCCAGCGACGAAGCTGCGTTGTTCAGCCAAGGCGATGAAGTGACGAAGTTGGCGCAGATCGATATGCATTTTTCACATAAAAAATATCCGGGAAATGCATTGGATATGCATTACGTCGACTCCTTATAAAGGCAATCTCTTATGCAGTAAATATTTGTAAATCCATAAATAAATAACTTAAAAGAATATGCAGCGCTGAAGATGTCTGTGTGTTTTTTGACCAGGAGCCGCGCCATGAGTCCGTTGAACCTCGAGTCACCCCCATCACCCCGACGGCTCAAACGCCTGCCTCTGGCCCTGTTGCTGGCAGGCAGCGCCAGTTGGACCCACGGTTATGCTGCCGAGGCCGAAACCCCGCCGCCGGTCCCGGCAGATAAGGCGGCGGCCAACAGTTCGCAACTGGAAACCGTGACCGTCACCACCCGTCGCCGCGAGGAAAGTTCGCAAGACGTGCCGACGCCGATGAGCGTGGTCAGCGGGCAGAATCTTGAGGCGCAACGGGTCTACCGGATTCAGGATTTGCAGCAACTGGTGCCCAGCGTCAATGTGGCCTACATGCACGCGCGCCAGTCCAGCGTGTCGATCCGTGGTCTGGGCAACAACCCGGCAAGTGACGGCCTGGAAGGCAGCGTCGGCTTGTACATCGACAACGTTTATCTGGGGCGCCCGGGGATGGCGGTCTTCGATCTGATGGACATCGAACAGCTCGAAGTCCTGCGTGGGCCGCAGGGCACGCTGTTCGGCAAAAACACCACCGCCGGAGTGATCAACATCAGTACCCGCGCGCCCAGTTTCACGCCTGAGCGCAGCATCGAAACATCGGTGGGCGAGGACGGTTATTTTCAGACCAAGGGCACGATTTCCGGGCCGCTCAACGATCAACTGGCCGGACGCTTTTCCGCTTATCGCACGCGCAGTGACGGCGACATCAAAAATGAATACGACGGTCATGACCTCAACGGCGGTTCGCGCGAGGGCTTCCGTGCGCAGTTGCTGTTCAAGCCCAATGAAGATTTCAATCTGCGCTGGATCGGCGATTACAACGAAGAAGATTCCAGTGCAGGCACCCGCGTGCTCTACAACACCGGGCCGACCATCAACGGCGTCAATCTATATGAATCGCGGGCCAGCACGGCCGGGGCGACGCTGGTCAATGGCCGGCACCGCAAGGTCAATCTCGACAACGAGCAGCACGTCACCGTGCATCAGGGCGGCACGTCGGTGGAAGCCAACTGGACGCTGCCGAGCGACTTCACCCTGACCTCGATCAGTTCCTATCGCTTCTGGAACTTCACCCCGCGCAACGACGACGGCCTCAACGTGCCGGCCAGTTACAACGCCGGCGTGTCGGTGGAAGACAAACAGTATTCACAGGAATTTCGCCTGGCCTCGCCCAAGGGCGAGTTCTTTGATTACGTCGTTGGCGCCTACTATTTCGGCTCGGACCTGGACAACAAATCCTTCGCCTGGTACGGCCCGCAGGCCGATATCTGGAATGGCACGCCGGCGGGTGCGCTGGCTAACGTCACCAGTGTCGGCAATGGGCATATCAAGACCGATAGTTTCGCCCTGTTTGCCCAAGGCACCTGGCACCTGACCGAGCGCCTGGATTTCACCGCCGGGGTGCGTGGCACTTATGAAGAGAAAAACGCCTGGGTCAGCCGCAACGCGCCGTCCGGCGGTGTGGCGGTGGCGGGCGCGGCAGCCAATGCGCGCCGGGGGCGTGCCGGCGCCTACGATTCCGGTGACTTGAATCAGTACAGCTCCAGCCCCTCCGGTCTGCTCAATCTGAGCTATCGCATCACCGACGACGTGCTCGGTTACGCAACGCTGTCCCACGGCGAAAAATCCGGCGGGGTCAACCTTGCCGTCGGCTCTGCACCGACTGCTGGCGCCGACTCGCTGTTGATCGGTACCGAACGCGCAAATAACGCCGAACTCGGTTTCAAAAGCACCCTGTGGGATCACCGACTGCAACTCAACGCCAACGTGTTCTGGACGCAGGTCAACGCCTACCAGACCAACGCCTACGACGCCGCGAACCGCGTGCAGTACCTGACCAACGCCGGTTCGGTGCGCTCGCGCGGCATCGAGTTCGAAAGCACGGTGGTGCCGCTGCGTGGCCTGACCCTGAATTTCAACGGCTCCTATAACGACGTCAGCTATCTCTCCTACAAAGATGCGCCGTGCCCGCCTGAAGTCAGCCAGGCCCCTGGCGCACCGGCCTCCTGCGACCTCAGCGGTCATCAAGTGGTCGGCGCGTCGAAATGGATCGGCAACGCCAACGGCGAATACAAATGGAATCTCGATAACGGCTTCGAGCCTTATGTCACCGGCAGTTATGCGTTCCGCTCCAAAGCGGTGGGCACGGTCGAGGATTCCGATTACGGCCAGATCCCCAGCTACGCCGTGGTCAACTTCTCCACGGGCCTGCGCGGCGATTTCAATCAGGGGCAGTGGGATGTGTCGCTGTGGCTGAAAAACGCCTTCGACAAAACCTACTACACGACCCTGTGGACGGGCGGCAACGGCGGCTATGAAGGCCTGCTCGGTACGCCGCGGACCCTTGGCGTCACCGGCCGCTATGACTTCTGATGAGCGATGCCGGATTTTGATGCCGCGAGTGAATACTTTCGATGCCTGCAAAGCATGCGGTTTTTCAGCCATCGCTGCAGCCCGCGCGGCGTGCGGCTTTGGAAAAAATGACCGGTTTTTTATTCCATAAATGCCTAACTATAACGTCAAAGGTTACTTTCGGAGATAAGCGAAAGGCCCAATGATCGACTCGTCAATCGACCGTGGGGGATTCAACAAACGGTGGATCGACAGTTTTTGTAGCGAACGCAAAAGACCGCAGGGAGTGAATCAATGGGCAATGTCCAGACCGCCGCCAGCGCAGGGGAATTGCTGTGGCGTCAATCGCCGGTTGGCGAACTGGTCGATCTCGGCCGGCCGCACCGCCTGCCGTTAGGGCAGTTGCGTTTGCAGCGTGCGCCCAAGGGGACTTTGAGCCGGCGCGAAACCATTTTGCTTGGCGTGCTGGCGCTGCTGGTGCATGGCGCGGTGATCTACTGGATCAGCCAGAAACCGACACCGGTGCTACCCGTCGTGCCGCCGGAAATTCCACCGATGACTATCGAATTTTCACGCCCGGCACCACCAGCGCCTCCGGCCGTCGTGCCGCCACCGGCGCCTGTGGTCGAGCCGCCAGCGCCGGTGGAGGACGAGTTGGCGGTGAAACCGCCTCCGCCCAAGCCGATCCCGAAACCCAAACCTGTGGTTAAACCTGCGCCTAAACCAGCGCAGAAAGCGGTAGAGCAACCGCCAGCACCACCGAAACCGGCAGCGCCGGTCGCCGCGCCCGCTCCACCCGCGCCACCGCCCGTGACGCCGGCATCAGCCAACGCTGCGTACCTGAAAAACCCGGCGCCGGAATACCCGTCGCTGGCCCAGCGTCGCGGTTGGGAAGGCACGGTGTTGTTACGGGTTCACGTGCTGGCCAGCGGTAAACCGGGCGAAATTCAGATCGCAAAAAGCAGTGGCCGGCAGCAACTCGACGACGCCGCGCTCAACGCCGTAAAGCGTTGGAGTTTCGTTCCGGCCAAGCAGGGTGATGTCGCCCAGGACGGCTGGGTCAGCGTGCCCATCGATTTCAAGATTCATTAAACCGAAACCAAATTCGCGCGAAATGTTTACACGAGGGAACACATCATGACGTTACTGGCATCTCCACTGGAATCCATCGAAAGCGCGGTGATCTGGCTGCTGGTGGTTTTTTCCGTCGCCACCTGGGGTCTGGCGTTGCTCAAGGCTGTGCAGTTCGGGCGCCTGAAAGCGCAGGACCGCCAGTTCCACAAGCGCTTCTGGGCGGCGTCGAGTCTGAACGCTGCCGCCGAACTGAGCGAAACCCGGCCCGGCGCCGCGGCACGGGTGGCTCAGGCCGGGTATGCGGCGATACAGGTGGGCGAGGCGCCGCAGACCAGTGATCTGAGCCAGGCGATCAACCATCAGGATCGCCTGGAACGCGCCTTGCGCCAGCAGATCGTGCGTGAGCGACGTTCGCTGGAAACCGGGCTGGCAGTCGTCGCAAGTATTGGTAGCACCTCGCCGTTCATTGGTCTGTTCGGCACGGTGTGGGGAATCATGGAAGCATTGAAGGGCATCAGCGCGGCCGGTTCGGCGAGCCTCGAGACCGTGGCCGGCCCGATCGGTGCGGCACTGGTTGCGACCGGTGTGGGTATCGCCGTCGCGGTGCCGGCGGTGCTGGTTTACAACTACTTTTTACGGCGTTTGAAACTGACCGCGGCGGATCTTGATGACTTCGCCCACGACTTCTACAGCCTGGCGCAGAAGAGTGCATTCATGGTGCTGATCCACCCGACTGCGCACAAGGTTGCAGCGCCGGGCAACGCAACGAAAGTGAAGGAGGCGTCCTGATATGGCCTTCTCCACGCAAGACAGCGACGAGGTGCTTAGCGAGATCAACGTGACGCCGTTGGTGGACGTGATGCTGGTGCTGCTGGTGGTGTTTATCGTCACCGCGCCGCTGCTGACCAATGCGATACCGATCAACTTGCCGAAGACCGAGGCGGTCGCGCCGGTTGAGCAAAAGGATCCGCTGGTGGTGAGCATTGACGCTGCCGGCAAGCTGTTTATCAACAAGGATGAGATTCAGCCGGACTTGTTGGAGTTGGGTCTCCAGTCGGCGAAGGCCAAGGACCCGCAAGTGCGCGTGCAGTTGCAGGCCGATGACGGGGTGAACTACGGCGAAGTGGCGCGAGCCATGGCTTCGATCGAGCGCGCAGGGATCACCAAATTGTCGGTGATTACTGCGCGGTAACAGGATTGACGATTTTCCGGGGCCGTCTCCTTGGCAGGGTGCGGCCCTTTTTTTATCTGTTTGCCAGACCTCAGCCCTTGCCCTTGGTGCGCGTCATGTTTGGCCCGCCATTCTTCTCCAGGTGTTCGATGATGATCCCCGCTACATTCTTCCCGGTGGTGGTCTCGATCCCTTCCAGGCCCGGCGACGAATTCACTTCCATGACCAGCGGCCCGTGATTGGAGCGCAGGATATCCACCCCCGCCACCGCCAGCCCCATGACCTTGGCTGCGCGCAACGCAGTCATGCGTTCTTCCGGGGTAATCTTGATCAGACTGGCGCTGCCGCCACGGTGCAGGTTGGAGCGGAATTCACCCGGTTTGGCCTGACGTTTCATCGCTGCAATCACCTTGTCGCCGACGACGAAGCAACGGATGTCCGCACCGCCAGCTTCCTTGATGTATTCCTGGACCATGATGTTTTGCTTCAGGCCCATGAAGGCCTCGATCACTGACTCTGCCGCCGTCGCGGTTTCGCACAGCACCACGCCGATGCCCTGGGTGCCTTCCAATACCTTGATTACCAGCGGTGCGCCGTTGACCATGTCGATCAGATCGGGAATATCGTCCGGCGAGTGGGCAAAACCGGTTACCGGCAGACCGATGCCGCGGCGCGACAGCAGTTGCAGCGAACGCAGTTTGTCCCGTGAGCGGGCAATGGCCACCGACTCGTTGAGCGGGAACACCCCCATCATTTCGAACTGGCGCAACACCGCACAGCCATAAAACGTCACCGATGCACCGATCCGCGGAATCACCGCGTCGAAACCTTCCAGCGGTTTGCCGCGGTAGTGGATCTGCGGCTTGTGGCTGGCGATGTTCATGTAGGCGCGCAAGGTGTCGATCACCACCATTTCATGCCCGCGCTCGGTTCCGGCTTCAACCAGACGGCGGGTGGAATACAGACGCGGGTTTCGCGACAGCACAGCGATCTTCATGCAACACCTGTGGAAAAGGTAGATACCGGGAACACCGGCTTGTCTTGTACATATTTGATGCCCGGATTGACCACCAACTGACCATCGATCAAGGCTTTGGAACCCAGCAGCAGGCGATAGCGCATGGACTTGCGGCAAGCAAGGGTGAACTCGACCGGCCAGACCCGGTCGCCGAGGGCCAGGGTGGTGCTGATCACGTAGCGCACTTGCGCATGGCCGTTGGAGCTTTTAATGGTCTTGCGCGTGACCAGCGGCGCTTCGCAACGCCGGTGACGCAATTGCACCACCGTGCCCAGATGCGCGGTGAAACGCACCCACTTTTCACCGTCGCGCTCGAACGGCTCGATGTCAGTGGCGTGCAGGCTGGAGGTACTGGCACCGGTGTCGATCTTCGCGCGCAGACCGGCGACTCCCAGACCCGGGAGCGCCACCCACTCGCGCAGACCGACAACGGTCAAATGATCAAATGTCTTCAATGAAAATAACCAACGGTTAACGCGTCCAGGCCTCGGATGGCACTTGGGCCAAGGCTTTGAATGCAGGTTTGGCGAACCAGTAACCCTGCATCAGAAATATTCCACAGTCCGCCAGAAAATCCCGTTCCCCGGCGCTCTCGATGCCTTCGGCAATGACTGTAACGTCCAACTCCGCACAGATTGTGACAATCCCCCGTACGATCGCCTGGCGGACACGGTCGTGATCGACATTGCGAATCAGCGCCATGTCGAGTTTGATCAGGTCCGGTTGGAAATCAGCCAGCAGATTGAGCCCCGAATAACCGGCACCGAAATCGTCGATGGCGGTCTTGAAGCCGAATTCGCGGTATTCACGCAGAATATTGGTCAAATGGCGATAATTATCTACATGCTCGCTTTCCACGCTTTCGAAAATCAGTCGGTTGATCGGAAAGTTGTGTTTTCTGGCGGCCTCCAGCGTGCTGCGGATGCACAGCTCTGGACGGTAGACGGCGTTGGGCAAAAAATTGATCGACAAGTGTGTCTGCATATTAAGACTGGCCGCACCTTCGATGGCGCGGGTCCGGCAGAGCTGGTCGAAACGGTAGCGGTTGTCTTCTGTAACCTGATTTAACACCGACAGTGCGCCTTCGCCCGCCACGCCCCGGACCAGTGCCTCATGGGCAAATACGGACTGGTCGCGCAGGTCAACGATAGGTTGATAGGCGAAGGCGAAATCGAAGTGCAGTGGCTCGCTTTCCTGGCAGCCTTGGCAGCCGTTTTGGGGCGAGGTTAAGGAAGAAGGAAATCGGGTCACTTGGTCACTCCAGGCCGCTCAGGCGGCGAAGATCACAGTTTATCTGGAGGGCTGGATTGTTGCGCCCGCCAGAAACGGTAGTACAGTTCCGACTACTGGCTGACTGAGGAATTCATATGGCGCAAAAACAGGAGGAGGACGACAAGGTCCGTCTCGACAAATGGTTATGGGCGGCGCGTTTTTATAAAACCCGTGCCTTGGCCAAAGCGGCGATAGAAAGTGGCAAGGTGCACTGTCGCGGCGAGCGCTGCAAACCGGGCAAAGAACCGCGCATCGGTGATGAGTTCGAGATTCGTACAGGTTTCGACGTGCGCACGGTGAGGGTCGAAGCCTTGTCGATCGTACGACGCGGCGCACCTGAGGCGCAGACGTTGTATTGCGAGACTGAGGCGAGCGTTGCCAAACGTGAAGCGGCTGCGGCGATGCGCAAGGCCGGATCTTTGGGCGTGAGCACCGATGGCAAGCCGAGCAAGAAGCAGCGGCGCGACTTGTTCAAGTTTCGTGGCAACAGCCACGACGATTAAGCGCTGAACGCAAGTTGTGGCGAGGGAGCTTGCTCCCGCCGGCGGCCGAAGGACGCCCTGTGCGGTCGGGCAGTGTTTGCAAACCACAAGCGCATCGTCCGGTTAGCGACTGCTGCGCAGCCGAGCGGGAGCAAGCTCCCTCGCCACAGGTTTGTCAGTTTGCGCGGGACACCACGCTCATCCGCGACACCATCGGCAACTTGCCCAGCAGGGCGAAAATCGGCGCGGTCAGCTTCAAGCAGAAGTTCGAAGCATGATAGGCAAACGGCGTGTAATAACCCCAACCCAACGCCCATACCGCCAGCAGCACACCGCCGATGTAATCGTCCTGACCCCAATGCGCGCCGGCCACCAGACGCGGCAGCATGAACAGCAGCGCCAAGCCCCAGACCGTCAGAAATTGCGCAACAGTGCGGCTGAACACACCCATGAACAGCGCCCAGATCAACAGCACCGAAGCGTGATCGCCGGGGAAACTCTGGCCCGAGCGGTCTTTCAATTCCCAGGTTTTTTCCAAGTGGGGAAAGTAGTCGCTGAGGTGCACGGCGCCCTCAATCACCATTGAGGGGCTGCTGTGCTGCCAGCCCATGTGATCGGCGAATCTGGAAAACAGCGCGCGAATCACCACCATCAACAGCAAGATCGAGAAAAAACCGAAGAATGCGCGACGTACATCAATCGACCGGAATACCCAGTCGCCCTTGATCAGCAGTGACAGCAGGATCAACCCGACAACGATGTCGAACGGACGCAGACTTGCAATTGCCCAGATGTGGAGCCATATCGGGTGGCTGGCCAATGGCATATTGAGCGAGCGGAACAGCCATTCGTCGAAAACCACACACAGCAGTTGGCCCGTGGGCCATAACCAGAAAGCCAGCAGCGCCAGTGGCACTACGTTGCACAGAACCAGCCGGCCGAGGTTCCACCTGGATTGGAACAAACCCGGATTGTTCATAAAATGCCTCCCATGGCGAAAAAGCGCCGGCCCCAAAAAAAGTGCCAGCAAGCGCAAATTTTCACGTTTTGTAACCATTTTGTCATCACATTCAGATACCCAGACCTATGACCGATCTAGCGGATACCGATTTCACTCAACGCTTCATCTTCGATGACAGCGACACTCGCGGCGAACTGGTGGCGCTGGAGCGCAGCTACGCCGAAGTCCTCGCCAAACACCCCTACCCGGAGCCGGTCGCGCAGTTGCTCGGCGAACTGATGGCAGCGGCTTCGTTGCTGGTCGGCACGCTCAAGTTCGATGGCTTGCTGATTTTGCAGGCGCGCTCCGAGGGCCCGATCCCGATGCTGATGATCGAATGTTCCAGCGAGCGCGAGATCCGCGGCCTGGCGCGCTATAACGCCGAGCAGATTGCTGCTGACGCCACCCTCAGCGATCTGATGCCTGACGGCGTTCTGGCGCTGACCGTCGATCCGACTGTGGGGCAGCGCTATCAAGGCATCGTCGACCTTGACGGCGAAACCCTGTCCGACTGCTTCACCAACTACTTCGTCATGTCGCAGCAGGTTGGCACCCGTTTCAAGCTGTACGCCGATGGCCGTCGCGCCCGGGGCATGCTGTTGCAGCAACTGCCGGCCGATCGCCTGAAAGACGAAGAAGATCGCGCCGCGAGCTGGCAGCACATCACCGCGCTGGCCAGCACGCTGGCGGCCGATGAACTATTGAGCCTGGACAACGAAACGGTGCTGCACCGTCTCTACCATGAAGAGCAGGTTCGCCTGTTTGATGTGCAGCATCTGCGCTTCAATTGCAGCTGTTCCCGGGAACGCTCCGGCAATGCGCTGGTCAGTCTTGGGCTGGAAGACGCGCAGGCACTGGTCGCTGAACAGGGTGGCAAAATCGAGATCGATTGCCAGTTTTGCAATGAGCGTTACGAGTTTGATGCCGCCGATATCGCTCAATTGTTTGCTGGCGCAGGCGTCGACACGCCGTCAGATACCCGGCACTAAAACGGTTCAGCGCAGGTAAATTCACTGCGTAATGACGGAATATCGCCGTTACGACGGGAGGACCCTACTCTTTTTGGGCTTTTCTGGCATAATCCGGCCCACTTTTTTCGCGGTAGTAGTGCACGACTTTCTACTACAAAACGTTTGGAGCACACTCGGCCACTGGCCGACGGGGAACCTCATGACGCAAGCCAATAACGCCGTGTACACCGATCTGAGTGTTGATGATCTGGTAAAAGAAGCCCTGCAACGCGGTGAGGGCGAGCTTGCCGATACCGGCGCTCTGGTTGTTCGCACTGGTCACCGTACCGGTCGTTCGCCAGTCGATCGTTTCATCGTTGAAGAGCCTTCCACTCAGGCCGCTATCGCCTGGGGCCCGATCAACCGCAAGTTCCCGGCCGACAAGTTCGATGCCTTGTGGAACCGCGTTGAAGCCTTCAACAACGCGCAAGAGCACTTCGTTTCCCACGTGCATGTAGGCGCGGCCGAAGATCACTACCTGGCCGTGAAAATGACCACTCAGACTGCCTGGCAGAACCTGTTCGGTCGTTGCCTGTTCATCAACCCGGCCCAGTACAACCCGGCTGGCCGTGAAGAGTGGCAAGTGCTCAACGTCGCCAACTTCGAGTGCGTGCCTGAGCGTGACGGCACCAATTCCGACGGTTGCGTGATCATCAACTTCGCGCAGAAGAAAGTGCTGATCGCCGGCATGCGTTACGCCGGTGAAATGAAGAAAGCCATGTTCTCGGTGCAGAACTTCCTGCTGCCGGCCGCTGACGTGCTGCCAATGCACTGCGCTGCCAACATCGGCGAAGAGGGCGACGTGACCCTGTTCTTCGGTCTGTCGGGTACCGGTAAAACCACCCTGTCGGCCGACGAAAGCCGTTACCTGATCGGTGACGACGAACACGGCTGGGGCGAAGGCGTTGTCTTCAACATCGAAGGCGGCTGCTATGCCAAGTGCATCGACCTGTCCGAGAAGAACGAACCGGTCATCTGGAAAGCCATCAAGCACGGCGCCGTGCTGGAAAACGTTGTCATCGACGATGCCAAGCACGCCGACTACACCGATGTCAGCCTGACCCAGAACAGCCGCGCCGCGTACCCGCTGGAACACGTTGCCAAGCGCTCCGAGAAGAACCTGGGCGGCGAGCCAAACGCGGTGATCTTCCTGACCTGCGACCTGACCGGCGTACTGCCACCTGTGTCGATCCTCAACGAAGAGCAAGCGGCCTACCACTTCCTGTCCGGCTACACCGCACTGGTGGGCTCGACTGAAATGGGTTCGGGCAGCGGCATCAAGTCGACGTTCTCCACCTGCTTCGGCGCACCGTTCTTCCCGCGTCCGGCCGGTGAATACGCCGAGCTGCTGATCAAGCGCATCCGCGGCTTCGGCTCCAAGGTTTACCTGGTCAACACCGGCTGGACCGGCGGCGGCTACGGTGTCGGCCAACGTTTCAACATCCCGACCACTCGCGCAGTGATCGCAGCGATCCAGAGCGGCGCGCTGATCGGTGCCGCCACCGAGCACCTCGACACCATCAACCTCGACGTGCCACTGGCCGTACCGGGCGTTGACACCAACCTGCTCAACCCACGTAACACTTGGGCTGACAAGGCGGCGTACGACGAGGCGGCGAAAGCACTGGCCGGTCTGTTCATCGAGAACTTCAAGAAGTTTGAAGTGAGCGACGCGATCAAGGCTGCTGGGCCGACGTTGTAAGATCGTAACGAATGAAAAAGCCGCCTTTTAGAGCGGCTTTTTTATGGGCGATGGTTCGCAATCAATTCATTCAGCGACTTTTCTTCTTAGGTGGCAGTACTCCTGCATTTTTTAACCTGATATGACCAGAGTACTGTCATTTATCGGTATTCCCGTCTTTGTAGGCGTCTCTCTCGATTGACGGCCAATGCTGCCGGGCATGCATGACTCGCAGCACTTCAACGCATTCTTTTTTAATCGTATAAACGACGACGTAGTTGGAGGCAGCAACGATTTCTCGTGTGCCTTCGACTCTGCCCTTTCTATATAAGGTCGGGCGTTGTCGTGCGATCTCTCCTTTTGATTCGAACATCTCGTCGAGATCCGCAGCCGCTTCCGGACTGTCTTGGCTGATACGTTCCATAATTCGGTCTCGGTCAACAAGCGCTTCCGGACGCCAGACCAATCTCATCAGTGTCCTCGTTGACGCAGGGCATCACGTTTGGCGGCAAATATTCGGCGAGCATCTTCATCGCTGACGCTTGGTCTCGGGTCATCGATGCTGATTTGTACCTGGCGCTTGAACCATTCTTCATAGGCAGCAGCTTCATGCGCTTGTTTCAACGCCTCGGAGCGATCCGGGCGAGCGTAGGTTTTCAACTGCAAAGGGTCATAGCCGGTGGCATCCACGTTGAACTGACGGATGCCCAAACCTTGCAAATAGGTCACTAGCGTTTCAAGTCGTTTGAACAGACGCACCTGACCGCTGCGTTGTGCAGTCAGCAAGCATTTTTCACGGCCATGCTGAATCTCAATCGACCAGCCGCCCGGTTTGGCGACGATATTTGTGCTGTTCACAGATCCGTTTCCAACCAGGCGAGCAAGGGTGCTGTGATCGATGGTTTCAGTGTTCATAAAGGCGAGCCCTTCGCTGAATGATGGCTCCCATCGTACGCAATCAATAGTAGTTTGCAAAATTCAACTCCTTGCGCTGCACACTGAGTGTTCAGCGGTGATGGTTGGTTGATATTGGGCCGGGGCTTGTTGAGCATTTATGTCTGCGCGACTTGCAGATCACAGCCGTCCTGGGTCAGCAGGCAGAGCGTGGGGGACATGGGGATGTCTTAAACGTCGGCTTGTTTGAAGCTCGAATCGGCTGGCCGGAACCCTTCGCGGCTTTGGCGGCGACAGCCACGACTATAGGTTCGTAGACCCAAGGCGCGATAGCCGACAAGGCGTCGTGTGGAGTAGGAGTAGGCCTAACATTATGTCGGACGCTCCTGTGTATGACTCAACGGTTTTAAACGCAGATGTTCGTCCGCGTAATATTCCAACTGACTTGCCGCCACACCCTCGCCAGTGGATAGATCGTGTCCTTGATCGCAGCGACCAGCTCGCCCTTGCTACCCATAGAACTCAGGTCTTGGGCGGCGCGTCCGTCGCCACTACCGTGGCAAGTTCCGGCAGGCCATCGGGAACCGGCATGCACCCGCCCAGCAGCAGGAACGCAATGAGGAGAGTGAGGGGCAACTTCAGTGTGTTCGACATGACCATTCCTTTATGTGATTGCACGCGCATCGGCCTTTATGTCGCGGTACGGGTGCTTGAGCGGGAACGTTAACGCGAGACTGAAAAACACCGCGATAAACAAAACCTGGCGTGTGTTTCAGGCCATGACCGGGTGTCTGGGCTGTATCATCCCGTATCGATTTGCCCCGCAAGCTTTTCTCGACTCGCTGTGATCGCCCGCTAGGCTGTTGGCATGACAGCGGTCAAAGGAGTGACAGCGAATGCACAACACCTTGGAACAGGTTTTTGGTTATCCACAGTTTCGGCCCGGCCAGGAAACGGCCATCACTGCAGTATTGGCCGGGCGTTCGGTGGCGGCGATTTTCCCCACCGGTTCCGGTAAGTCTCTTTGCTACCAGCTGCCCGCGCTTTTACTGCCACATCTGACGCTGGTGGTCTCGCCGCTGCTGGCCTTGATGCAGGATCAATTGGCCTTCCTCAAGCGCCACGGCATTTCGGCGGGCAGTATTGATTCGGCACAGAGCCGTGAGGATGCCAACGAGGTCATGGCCCGTGCGCGTTCTGGCGAGTTGAAGATTCTGATGATTTCCGTGGAGCGCCTGAAAAACGAGCGCTTCCGTAACTTTTTGCAGCAGGTGCCGATTTCGCTATTAGTCGTGGACGAGGCGCACTGCATCTCGGAGTGGGGTCATAACTTCCGTCCCGACTACCTCAAACTGCCGGACTACCAGCGCCAGTTCAACATTGCGCAGGCCTTGCTGCTCACCGCCACGGCCACGCCGAAAGTCATCGCCGACATGCAGAGCAAATTCGCCATCGCCCCTGAGGACGTGGTGACCACCGGTTTCTATCGGCCCAATCTGAATCTGCTGGTGGAGCCGGTACGCGGCCAGGACAAGCGCCGGCGACTGGTCGAGTGGATGGCCGAGCGCCCCGGGCAACCGAGCATTGTCTACGTCACGTTGCAGAAAACCGCCGAACACATCGCCGAGCACCTGGAGCGTAACGGCATCCAGGCCGAGGCTTATCACGCCGGTCTGCCCCACGATCGGCGAGAAGGCATTCAGCAACGCTTCATGGCCGGACGGTCGAACTGCATCGTCGCCACCATTGCCTTCGGTATGGGCATCGATAAGAGCGACATCCGCAACGTCGTGCATTTTGATTTGCCCAAGTCCATCGAAAACTACAGTCAGGAGATCGGCCGCGCCGGGCGTGATGGGCAGCCCTCGGATTGCCTGGTGCTGGCCAACCGCGACAGCCTCAATGTGCTGGAAAACTTCGTTTACGGCGATACGCCCGAGCGCGACGGCATTCGTTATGTTCTCGACGAACTGAAAGCCTCGGAGCCGGAAGGACAATGGGAGTTTTTGCTCGGCCCGCTGGCGGATCAAAGCAATATTCGCGCGTTGCCGCTGAAGACGTTGTTGGTGCAACTGGAGCTGCGCGGTCTGATCGCTCCGCGTTACGCCTACTACGCCGAGTACCGCTTCAAATATTTGCTGGAACCTGAAGCACTGCTCCAGCGCTTCGAAGGCGAGCGCAGGGATTTCGTCGCGGCGATCATCCAGACGTCACCGCGCGCACGAACCTGGGCCACGGTGAATTTCGAGGCCATGTATACGCAGTATTCCGCCGAGCGCAATCGCGTGGTGACGGCGCTCGATTACTTTCAGGAAAAAGGCTGGGTCGAGCTTGAAAGCAAGCAAATGACCGAGGTTTACAGCCTGCTGCACAGCGACTTCGACAGCGATGCCCTGAGCGCTGAGCTGCACGAGTATTTCTCCCGGCACGAACAGACCGAAGTGGCGCGGATTCACGCCATGCTTGAGGTGTTCGCCACTGAACGCTGCCTGGGTTATCGCCTGGCCGAGTATTTCGGTGATCACCATGCCCCTGAGCGTTGTGGCCATTGTTCGGTGTGTCATGGCCAGGTCGCACGATTGCCGGAGCCGCCAGCGTTGCCAGCGCTTGTGGATAAAAACTTTGCGGCGTTGTGTGGGGACTTTATCCACAAGCATGAACAGCACACGGGCAGCGTTCCGACGGCTGAACGCCTGACGCGGTTCCTGTGCGGTATCAGCGTACCGTTGTTCACCAAGCTGAAGGCGCGGGCGATCCCGGGGTATGCGGCGCTGGAGGAATATCCCTACGCGCAAGTGCGTCATTGGGCTGACGACCATTTGCTCGATTAACGAGGATTTCGCGAGCGCTGCATCCATCCGCTGAATGTCGCTCATCACGCTAATAAACTTCAAAAACCGCGACGGGCTGACTATGGTTGGGATCTGTCTTCGGATCGCCAACAAGAGAACAACATGAGCCAGACATCCTTCGATATTCAGCAGGCTGCCGTGATCGGCGCGGGCACCATGGGCCGGGGCATTGTCATGTGCCTGGCCAATGCCGGCGTGGCTGTGCAGTGGGTCGACAACAATCCACAGATGCTCGATCAAGCGCTCGACAGCGTGGCCGAGACTTACGCCCACAACGTGCGGCAGGGGCGGATCGATCAGGCCGAGGCCGATGCGCGTATGGCTCGGGTCAGTGCAGCGGCGGATTACTCAGCAATCCGCAACGTCGACCTGGTGATCGAAGCGGTGTACGAAAACCTTGAACTCAAGCAAAAGATCTTTCGTGAACTGGATGGCCTACTCAAGCCCGAAGCGCTGCTGGCGAGCAACACCTCGGCGCTGGACATCGATGCTATCGCGGCGGCTACGCGGCGCCCGACACAGGTGTTGGGTCTGCATTTCTTCAGCCCGGCGCACATCATGAAACTGCTGGAAATCGTGCGCGGTGCGCAAACTTCACCGGCAGCGCTGGAAGCTGCCTTGGCGTTAGGCAAACGCATGAGCAAAGTCAGTGTCGTGTCGGGCAACTGCCACGGTTTTATCGGCAACCGCATGCTGCATCCGTATGTTCTGGAGGCACGCAAGATGCTGCTTGAAGGCGCTTATCCACATCAGGTTGACGCGGCGCTGCAGGGTTTCGGTTTTGCCATGGGCCCGTTTCGCATGTACGACGTGGTGGGCATCGATCTGGAATGGCGCGCCCGCGACCTGGCAGGCAAAGGGCAGGATGCGCCGGAGGTCCAGGTGGATAACCGCTTGTGCGAAATGGGGCGTTTTGGTCAGAAGTCTGGCAATGGCTACTACCACTATGAGCCGGGAAGCCGGCAGGCCGAGCATGATCCTGAGGTGGATGCGCTGGTATTACGCGTCAGCGAGGAACTGGGTTTCCAGCGGCGCGAGATCGGGCCTGACGAGATCCTGGAGCGCTGCCTGCTGGCCCTGGTCAACGAAGGCGCGAAGATTCTTCAGGAAGGCATTGCCGGGTCGGCCCATGACATCGATCTGGTGTATCTGAACGGCTATGGGTTTCCCGCCGACAAGGGCGGGCCGATGGCCTGGGCGGACCGGCAAGGGCTGGCCGCTATCCATCAGCGCTTGCTGGCGCTGGAGACGCGGCAGGGCGATCAGTGGCAGCCGGCGCGGTTGATCGGCGATTTGGCAGCGCAGGGGAAAGGGTTTGCTGAGCGTTGACACTGCTCGTCCATGCTGACGTCTTCGCGAGCAGGTTGGCCTATTCCATTGTGGGAGCGAGCCTGCTCGCGAAAGCCATATCCGGATTATGAATTAGACTCGCAGAAATACTCTTGGGAATTGCCGATCAATGTCCAACCCCACGCCTCAACGCACCGACTACCCACACTTCCAGCCCATCACCACGCGCTGGCACGACAACGACGCTTACGGTCATGTGAATAACGTCACCTATTACAGCTTCTTTGACACGGCGGTAAACACCTACCTGATCCAGGTCGGCGGTCTGGATATCCATGACGGTGAGGTGGTGGGATTCGTGGTCAGCTCGGCGTGCGATTACTTCGCGTCGATCGCTTTCCCGGATCTGATCGAGATCGGCTTGCGGGTAGGCAAGCTGGGCAACAGCTCGGTGCAGTACGAACTGGCGGTATTCAAGGTGGGCGAAAGCGAAGCGTGTGCGGCGGGGCGGTTCGTGCATGTGTTTGTGGATCGTGCGAGTAATCAGCCTGTGCCGATTCCTGCCGGGTTGCGCGGGGCGTTGGAACGACTGGTTATCTAGCCGAAAAAAATCGCAGCCCTGGGGCTGCGATTTCTATTCAAGCCTTCGCCTTAATCGTGGCGATAGTGCTTGTGGTGCTTGCGATGGCCGTAAGCGTGGCCGCGACCTGGGTGGCCACGGTCGCGATAGTAGCGACGATCGTCATAGCGGCGATCGTAGTGACGATCATCGTCGTCGCTCTTGTTGCCCATGTAGTTACCCAGCGCGCCACCCGCGCCGCCGCCTGCGGCGGAGCCGATCAGGCTGCCGGTGGTGCCGCCCAGGCTGCGGCCAACCACGTTACCGCCCGCTGCACCCAGTGCACCGCCGATGGCGGCTTCGCCACGGCTGCGTTTGTCTGCGCCGACTGCGCTACCACCCGCGCCGCCCAGGGCTGCGCCGATAGTGGAACCTGTGTTGCCGCCTAACGACTGACCGACGACCGAGCCAAGAACCCCGCCCAATGCGCCGCCCACACCTGCTTCGGTGGTGCCTCCGGCAGAAGCTAAGCCACTGACCAGGCCAAGGGACAACAAGAGAATCGAGGAGAACTTCATAGAGGATGAGCCTCAAAGGGATGACGGCGCCGATCCTGAGGCTCTGCGATGGGCGTGACAATCAAAATCCGACGAATAACACGACTTGTATACAATATTGCAAGTTACTGTTTTTTCACCGGAACTTAACCGGTTTTCGCCGGTCTTTAGCTACTTCGGACAGGCCGTTTTTATGCAAAAACGGCCTTTTTTGTGGGCGGTCGAAAAGGGACTGAGCTTAGAAATTCATCGCCTGAATCGACGCCTTCGCGAGCAAGCCCGCTCCCACATTTGAAACGCATTCCAGGGTGGGAGCGGGCTTGCTCGCGAAGGGGCCAGTTCAAGCGCCGGTTAAGCCGACCTGGCCATGATCAACCCCGTCTCACTCGCCGCTTCCAGCCGGATCGCAATGAACTTGGAAGTCGGCGTGTGGCTGCCATCGCCCGTGCTTTCCAGCGGCACCAGCGGATTGACTTCCGGATAGTACGCCGCCGCCTGTCCTGCGGGAATATCGAACGCCAACAATGTAAAACCTTTCACCCGGCGCTCACGTCCATCGTCCCACAGCGACACGATGTCGGCCTTCTGTCCTGGCCGGAAGCCCAGGCGGATGATGTCGGCCTCGTTGACAAACAATACGTCACGCTGGCCCTTCACTCCGCGATAACGGTCGTCGAGGCCGTAAATCGTGGTGTTGTACTGGTCGTGTGAACGCATCGATTGCAGGATCAGATCCGGCAATTGCCCGGTGGCGCGGGTGCGTTCGTGGACCAGGTCTTTTGGCAGCTGATTGGCGCGGAAGTTGGCGCGGCCCGAGGGCGTGTTCCACTTGCGTGCACCGGCCGAGTTGCCCAGATAGAAGCCGCCCGGGTTTTTGATCTTTTCGTTGAAGTCTTTGAAGTTCGGGATCGTGTCGGCGATCAGTTCGCGAATGCGCCCGTAATCGGCCACCAGCCAGTTCCAGTCTACCGGCTTGCTGCCCAGTGTCGCGGCGGCGATGCCGGCGATGATCGACGGTTCCGAGCGCATCTGGTTCGACAGCGGCTGCAACTGGCCGTTGGAGGCGTGAACCATGCTGAACGAATCTTCGACGGTCACCGCTTGCGGGCCTTCGCTCTGGATGTCGATGTCGGTCCGTCCCAGGCACGGCAGGATCAGCGCATCTTTACCGTGAGCCAGGTGACTGCGGTTGAGTTTGGTGCTGATTTGCACGGTCAGGTCGCAATTGCTCAGTGCTGCGAAGGTGCGCGGACTGTCCGGCGTGGCCTGGGCAAAGTTGCCGCCCAGACCGATGAAGACTTTGGCGCGACCCTCGGCCATCGCATGGATCGCCTCGACCACGTTGTGACCGTTGTGGCGCGGCACCTTGAACTGAAAGCGCCGCTCCAGCGAATCGAGGAATGCCACCGGCGGACGCTCGTTGATGCCCATGGTGCGGTCGCCCTGCACGTTGCTGTGGCCGCGCACCGGGCACAGACCGGCACCCGGCTTGCCGATGTTGCCGCGCAGCAGCATCAGGTTGGCGATTTCTTGAATGGTCGGCACCGAGTGGCGATGCTGGGTGATGCCCATCGCCCAGCACATGATCACGTTCTTGCCTTTGGCGTACATGCGCGCGGCTTGCTCGATTTCGACCAGCGTCAGACCGGACTGCTCAACGATTTGCTCCCAGGGTGTGTCATCGACCACTCCGAGGTACTCCAGCACGTTGGTACTGTGGGCATTAAGGAAATCGTGATCGAACACCGCCGGCTCGCCGGCCTTCTGCGCGTCGCGTTCCCATTGCAGGAGGAACTTGGCCATGCCGCGCAATACCGCCATGTCGCCGCCGAGGGCCGGGCGGAAATACGCAGTGTTGGTCGGCTTGTCACCGTTGGTGAGCATTTCGATCGGGTGCTGCGGATGCTGGAAGCGCTCCAGGCCGCGCTCTTTCAGCGGATTGACACACACCACCTGAGCGCCACGCTTGACCGCTTCACGCAGAGGTTCAAGCATCCGCGGATGGTTGGTACCGGGGTTCTGGCCCCAGACGAAAATCGCATCGGCGTGTTCGAAATCATCGAAGGTCACCGTGCCTTTACCAACCCCGACGCTCTGCGCCAACGCCACGCCGCTGGCCTCGTGGCACATGTTCGAGCAATCCGGGAAGTTGTTGGTACCGAAGGCGCGTACGAATAATTGGTAGAGATAAGCCGCTTCGTTGCTGGCGCGCCCTGAGGTGTAAAACTCGGCTTGGTCCGGACTCGACAGGCTCTGCAGATGCCTGCCGATCATGGCGAAGGCATCGTCCCAACTGATCGGTTTATAGCGATCGGTCTCGGCGTCATACACCATCGGCTCGGTCAGACGGCCCTGGTATTCAAGCCAGTAATCGCTCTGCTCCAGCAGCGACGTAACACTGTGCTTGGCGAAGAATTTGCCATCCACACGGCGCTTGGTCGCTTCCCAGTTAACCGCTTTGGCGCCGTTCTCGCAGAACTTGACCATGCCGCTTTCCGGCGAATCGCCCCAGGCGCAACCCGGGCAGTCGAAACCGCCGTTCTGGTTGGTCTTGAGCATCATGCGCAAGTTCTTCAGGGCATTGTCGCTGGTCAACCAGGCCTGAGCCACACTGATCAGGGCGCCCCAGCCGCCGGCGGCGCCTTTGTACGGCTTGTAACGCGGGACAGGTTTCTGGTCGGCTTGATGATGTTGGCTCACGCTTGATTCTCCATCGCGGGGCTGTACACCCGCGGCGCACTTTTCTGCGGCAGGTGGATGAGATTGAGGTTGTGGCGCCGGGCCCATTGCACGGCAAGGCCCGTGGGTGCGGACAGGCTGACTAACGTCTGAATGCCGGCACGCAACACTTTCTGAATCAGTTCGAGGCTGCAACGGCTGGTGACGATCGCCAGCCCGCCTGTTGTGCAAATCTTCTGACGGATCAGCCCGCCGATCAGCTTGTCGAGGGCGTTATGCCGACCGATGTCTTCGCGGCCCAGCAGCAGTTCTCCGCTGGCGTTCATGAACACCGCCGCGTGTACCGCGCCGCAATGCTGGCCGAGCGGCTGGAAGGCGCCGATGCGTTGGCGCAGGCCATCCAGCCATTCGATCGGCGGCAACGCCGCGCCAAGCAACACCTTGAGAGCAGGGAGGGCTTGCTCGACAGCTTCTACACCGCACAGACCGCAACCGCTGGTGCCGGCCAACTGGCGACGTTGCTGTTTGAGGTTCCAGAAGGCGCGGTTGGCGATGGTCACTTGGGCGTATTGCGCTGAGCCGGCAGCGGTCAGTTGCAGGTCGTAGATATCGCTGGCGTGTTCAATGATGCCGCTGCCAAGACTGAAGCCGACGATGAAATCTTCAAGGTCGGTCGGCGTCACCAGCATCACGGCCTGGCTGATGCCGTTGTAGGCAATCGCCAACGCGACTTCCTCGGCGAGCGCAGTGCTGGCCGATTCCTCGCGGGGCAAATCGCTGTAACTGTACGTCTGGCTGGCGGTCGCGGGCGTTTCGAGTGCAGGCGCCGCGCAGGCTGGGCGCTTGGCGTTCATGGCATCACCGACGGTTTGATCAACGTTAAGACTAGGCGCGGCAAGATGTCGCGTCTAATCGCTATTACCGATCTACCGATAGATGCCGTCGATCAAGCGTCTTCGGGCAATTTCTGGTACAGCGCGAAACAGGCTTCCGCCAGCGCCGAACGCGGCGCGCCGCGGCGCATGATCAGGCCCAGCGGGGCGAGGGTGCGGGCGTTTTCGATCGGGTGCAGACGCAGGTGATCGGCCAGCGTTTCCGCACCGCCATCCAGCGGCATGATCGCGCAGCAAAAACCGCCGTGTACCGCTTGCAGCAATTGATGGACGGCGTCGGTTTGCAGCAGCGGTTGCGGCGTCAGACCACGGCTGTGGAAGTTGTGGTCGATGGACTGGCGAAAGTGCATGCCGCTGGTGAGCATGCACAGCGGCAATTCAATCAGCGCCTCCCAGCTCAGCGGCGCCTCGCCAAACGTGAAGGAGCGCTCGTCGTAGAGCAAACCCATGCGCGTCTCATTGAAGGCCAGCGATTCGAATCGCTCATTGTCCAGACGCTCCAGATACGACACACCGATATCGATGCGGTTGTTCGCCAGATGTTCAAGCACCTGCTCGGAGCTCAGTGACGACAGCTCGAAGCGCAGCTCCGGGTGCGCGGCGTGCAAACGCTGCATCAGCGGCAACGGATCGAAACTCGACAGCGGCACCACGCCCAGACGCAGCGTACCGATCAGGTTACCGCGACACGCCGCCGCCTCGGCCTGTAAGCCGTCGTACGCCGCAAGCACCGTGCGTGCCCAGGCCAATACGCGTTCGCCCGGTGCGGTAAAACCTTCGAAGCGCTGGCCACGGTTGACCAACGGCAGGTCGAGTTCCTCTTCGAGGCTGCGCAGGCGCATCGACAGGGTCGGCTGGGTGATGTGACAACGCGCGGCGGCCTGGCCGAAATGGCGCGTTTCGTCGAGGGCGATGAGGAATTTCAGCTGCTTGATGTCCATCTTCGCTCCGGGCGGTTGGCGGGGTGCGACGATTCTACCGCCTGCGGCGCGGCAGCGTCATTGGTCGGACTGGAACCGGGATTGTCCGGGGTGGTCTAGGCTTGTGCGACTGACCTTTTATTCCATGGAGAGAACGCAATGAGCCTATTCAGCTTTTTGAAAGATGCCGGTGAAAAAATCCTCGATGCCCTGACGCCGGACAAGGCCGAAGCCAACAGTGCAGCATTGACCAAGCATGTGCAGGAAGCGTTGACCGGTATCGACACATCGAAGATCCAGGTCAAGGTTGAAGGCGAGAAGGTCATCGCTACGGGTGAAGCGGCCAGCCAGGAAGAGAAAGAGAAGATCCTGTTGGCGTTGGGCAACGTGGCTGGTGTGAGTGGCGTGGACGATCAGATCACCGTGACCGGACCGGTGGTGGTGGCAGCCGAATTTGTCGAGGTCAAAGCAGGCGACACACTCAGCGCAATTTCGCTGCGCGTCTATGGTAACGCCAACCAGTACCAGAAGATTTTCGAAGCCAACAAACCGATGCTCAAGGATGTGAACAAGATCTATCCGGGGCAAAAGCTGCGTATTCCGAAGTAGTTCGCAACCCTGTGGCGAGGGAGCTTGCTCCCGCTGGGCTGCGCAGCAGCCCCAGACCGACAAACGCGGATTGTCTGACACCGCGTTTTTCGGGTTTCGGGAGTCCTTCGGCCTCCAGCGGGAGCAAGCTCCCTCGCCACAGTTCGGCGTTTATAAACCGGCAATCAAATGGCGGTAATCCTCCACCGCAGCAAATTCCGCCGTGTCCTTCGGCCCCTTGCGGCTGTCCGGCTCTTTCACCGCGAGCAAATGCGCCACGCCAAAATCCCGCGCGCTGCGCAGGATCGGCAAGGTGTCGTCGATAAACAGGCTGCGCGCCGGATCAAAACCGATGTCCGCCTTCAGGGCATCCCAGAACTGCGGATTTTCTTTCGGATAACCATAATCATGCGAACTGATCAGCCGTTCGAAGTACGGCGCCAGTTCGATTCTTTCCAGCTTGAGCGACAGCGAATCGCGGTGCGCATTAGTGATCATGATCACCCGTTTGCCGGCACGCTTGATCGCGTCGAGAAAGGTATCGGCATCCGGGCGCAGGGCAATCAAGTGCGCGGTCTCCTGTTTCAGCTCGCGCACCGACAGCTTCAGTTCCGCACTCCAGAAATCCAGGCAATACCACTGCAACTGGCCGGCGTGGCGCTCGAACAGCGGCTGCAACTCCATCTCGGCCATGGCCCGGCTGACGCCGTGCAGTTCGGCATAACGCTGGGGCAGATGTTCCAGCCAGAAGTGGTTGTCGAAGTGCAGATCCAGCAACGTACCGTCCATGTCCAGCAGAACGGTATCGATGTCGGACCACGGTAATGAAGGCATGGCAACGTCTCGAACAGTAGAAAGATATCCGACGCAAACAATCGGGAAAGCCGCGTTATAGTAGCGCGTTCACGCCAAGGAGCTTTGCATGCGCCAGAAACCCACCGTACTTGCCCGCGAGATTGTCGCCACCAGCCGCCTGTTTTGTGTCGAAGAGCTGAAGTTGCGTTTTTCCAATGGCGTGGAGCGCACTTACGAGCGCCTGGTCGGCAAAAGTGCAGGTTATGGCGCGGTGATGATTGTGGCGATGCTCGACGCCGAACATGCGGTGTTGATCGAAGAATATTGCGGCGGCACGGACGAATACGAACTGTCGCTGCCCAAGGGCCTGATCGAGCCGGGCGAAGACGTGCTGGCGGCGGCTGAGCGCGAACTCAAGGAAGAGGCCGGTTTTGGCGCGCGGCAATTGGAGCATCTGACCGAGCTGTCGCTGTCGCCCGGTTACATGAGCCAGAAGATCCAGGTGGTGCTGGCGACCGATCTCTACGAAGAGCGGCTGGAGGGCGACGAGCCGGAGCCGATGCGGGTCGACAAGGTCAATCTGCGCGAATTGTCGGCGCTGGCGCTCAACCCGCAATTTTCCGAAGGGCGCGCGCTGGCGGCGCTTTATTTGACCCGCGATCTGCTGAGCCAGCGCGGGGTGTTCAATTATGAGTGAGACGTCGATGAATTTCCCCCATCCCCTGATGGCACCCGTGGTGCAACTGGCCTTGCAGTCCGGCGAGGCGATTTTGCCGTTCTGGCGCGCCGGTGTTGAAGTGACGGCCAAGGCCGATGATTCGCCGGTGACGGCTGCCGACATGGCTGCGCACCACATCATCGTTGCCGGCCTGACAGCGCTGGATCCGAGCATTCCCGTGTTATCCGAAGAAGACGCCAATATCCCGCAAAGCGTTCGCGCCGGATGGCAGCGCTGGTGGCTGGTCGATCCGCTGGACGGCACCAAGGAATTCATCAGCGGCAGCGAAGAATTTACCGTCAACATCGCGCTGATCGAAAATGGCCGAGTGGTGTTTGGCGTGGTGACGATGCCGACCAGCGGTCGTTTTTACGTTGGCGGTGCCGGGCTCGGTGCCTGGCGCGGCGACAAGGGCGCCACGCCGGTCGCGATCCAGGTGCGCGATGTCCCGGGGCCGGGAGAAGCGTTCACAGTGGTCGCCAGCCGCCGGCATTCCAGTGCCGAGCAAGAGCGTCTGCTGGCGGGGTTGAGCGCAAGTCTCGGTGAGCTGCAACTGGCGAATATCGGCAGCTCGTTGAAGTTTTGTTTGCTGGCCGAAGGGGCTGCCGATTGCTATCCGCGACTGGCGCCGACCTCGCAGTGGGACACGGCGGCGGCGCAGGGCGTTCTGGAAGGGGCGGGGGGCGAGGTGCTGGATCTGAACGGTGAAGCGTTTTGTTACCCGGCGCGTGAATCGTTGTTGAACGAGTTCTTTCTGGCATTGCCGGCGAAGGCTGCATGGCGCGCGCGGTTGTTGGAGCTGGCTCGCTCCTGAGATCAACAGATCGTCCGAACGCGGCCCGAGCCTTCGGACGATCTTTTGCCTCAACGGTGCAAAACGTACTGCCCGGTAAACCTCACCGCATCGTCTGCAGTTCCCGCATTCACAATCCGCGTATCGAGCGCCAACCTCGCCCGGCCATAACGCCGATACATCGCCACAAACCGCTTCCATACCGCTGCCTCCGGTGCTGGACAAATCGCCACGGCGTCGCCCGTCACAGGGAGCGGATAATGGATCTGCCCTTCTTGAATCACGATGTGTCCGTCTTCAATCCCTTCTTCTTTCAAGCGCAGATGCAGCCAGCCCCAACCCGCCAGCACCGCGCCGCAGTACAGGCTGCCGCCAAACATGGTGCTCTTGTGATTGACGTTGGGCGCAAGCGGCAAGCGCAGGCTCAATTGCTGCTCACGCCATTCAAGCACCTCAAGACCCATCTCGGCGGTCAGCGGAATGTCGTGATGCAGCACCGTTTGCAGATATTCCCTTTCGCTGCTCATTCGTTGTCTTCCCCGTGGCTGCTGTCGCCAAAATTCAGGCCGTGCTTGCGCAGCTTGTCGTGCAAGGTTTTGCGAGGAATACCCAGCGCTTCCGCGAGGCTGCGCACTGAGCTGTGCGAGCGTGCCAATTCTGCGGCAATCAACGACTTTTCGAAATTTTCCACCTGCTCGCTGAGGCCGCCGTGGATGACCGTGGCGGGCGTGCCGCCAGGGCCTTCGGCAGCGCCGTTGTCCAGCGCCAGTTCCAGGCCGAGGGCAAAGCGCTCCGCGGCATTCTGCAATTCGCGGACGTTGCCCGGCCAGGTATGGCGCAGCAGCAACGCACGTTGTGCCGGTTGCAGTTCGTGGGGCGGCAAGCCGTGGCGGGCGCTGGCTTCATCGGCGTAATGCTGGAACAGCATCAGCGCGTCTTCGCCACGCTCGCGCAGCGGCGGAATGCGCAGCGGCGCGACGTTGAGGCGGTAATACAAGTCAGCGCGGAAACGGCCTTGATCGGCGGCCTGACGCAGGTCTTCCTTGGTGGCGGCGATGACCCGGATGTCCAGCGGGATCAACTGGTTGCCGCCCAGGCGTTCGACCACGCGCTCCTGCAACATGCGCAGCAGCTTGACCTGCACGTCCATGCTCATGCTTTCGATTTCATCGAGAAACAGCGTGCCGCCATTGGCGAATTCGAATTTGCCGATTCGGCGCTTCTGCGCGCCGGTGAATGCGCCGGGCTCGTGACCGAACAGTTCGCTTTCCACCACCGACTCGGCCAGCGCGCCGGCGTTGATCGCCACGAACGGGCCGTTGCGGCGGCTCGACAAGTCGTGCAGTGCGCGGGCGACGACCTCTTTGCCGGCGCCGGTTTCGCCGAGGATCAGCACGTCAGCCTTGGTCGCTGCCAGGGCGCCGATCTGCTCGCGCAGGCGCAGCATCGGCGTCGAGTGGCCGACCAGCCGCGCACTCAGTTCGTTGCGATCGCTGAGGGCCAGGCGCAGGCTGCGGTTGTCCAGTACCAGGCGGCGCAGCGACAGGGCGCGGCGCACGCTGTCGAGCAGGGCATCGCTGGCAAACGGTTTTTCCAGAAAGTCGTAAGCGCCGGCGCGCATCGCCTGCACCGCCAATGGCACATCGCCGTGGCCGGTGATCAGCAGCACCGGCAACTCAGGATCCTGCGCGTGCAATTCACTGAGCAGTTCGAGGCCGTCCATGCCCGGCATGCGAATGTCGCTGACCACAACGCCCGGCCAGTCACGCTCAAGTTGTGCGGCCAGGCCCTTGGCTTCGGACAGCGGCAGGATTTTCAGACCGGCCAGATCCAGTGTCTGGCCGAGGGCCTGGCGCAGATGTGGATCGTCGTCGATCAGCACCACCTGAATGCGATTGTCGATGGTCATGCACTTCGGTCCTCGGACGGTTGCAGGCTGACCCCGGGTGCGCCGGCGCGCAGGCGCAGGGTGATCAGGGCGCCGCCTTGTTTGTGGTTGGCGAACGACAGTTCACCGCCAAAGGCGCGCATCAGGGTTTCACAGATGGCCAGGCCCAGACCCAGGCCCTGGGTGCGCGTCTTGGTGGTGTAAAAGGGCTCGCTGGCGCGCCCCAGGGCTTCCATGCAGAACCCCGGGCCGTTATCGCGAATGTACAGATTGACGCCGTCGGCGGTGGCTTCGGCACTCAGCCAGAGTTTGCGCGGCGGGCCTTTTTCGGTCAGTGCGTCGAGGGCGTTGGCCAGCAGATTGCCGAGCACCTGGCGCAGACGCGTCTCGCCGGCTTCGACCCAGAGCGTGGCGGCCGGCAGATCGCGGATCAGTTCGACTTCCATGCTGCGCCGACGTTTGGCCAGCAACGCCAGCGCATCGTCCAGCGCCGGTTGCAGGGCGACGCTTTCCGGGGCGTGGCGATCACGGCGGGCGAAAGCGCGCAGGTGGGCAATGATCGAGGCCATGCGCCCGGTCAGTTCGCTGATCAGTTTAAGGTTGCCGCGGGCGTCTTCGGTGCGCTGATGATCAAGCAACACTTCGGCGTTTTCCGCGTAACTGCGAATCGCCGCCAGCGGCTGATTGAGTTCGTGGCTGATGCTCGCGGACATGGTGCCCAGCGCCGACAGTTTGCCGGCCTGAACCAGATCGTCCTGAGCGCGCACCAGTTCCTGCTGCGCCTGTTCGCGCTCCAGCACTTCCTGTTTCAACCGGCGGTTGAGGCCTTCGAGATCGCTGGTGCGTTCGGCGACCCGGCCTTCCAGCTCGCGGCGGGCCTTGGCTTCAAAGGCGATGCGCTCCAGATAATGGCGGCGACGCTGCATCATCAACCCCACCAGCAGCATCACCACCAGCAGGGTGGCGCCGCCGATCGCGACAACGGTGCGCACCGGTCGATCGATCAGCGTGCGCGGGGCGAGAATGCTGACGCTCCAGCCGGTTTCGGCGATGTCGTGGGTCTGTGTCAGCCAGGCGTCGGAACTCAGGTTGAGCGGCCGTGGTTCGCGGGTCGGGTAGGGCTGGATTGCGGTGATCGCCGCACGCTCGGCATCGCTCAGCGTGCGGGTTGCGCGAAAACGCCATTCCGGGCGCGAGGTCAGGATGACCACACCGTTGTGGTCGGTGACCAGCAGCTGTTCCGGGGTTTTGCCCCACAGGCTTTCGGTGTGGTCGAGGTCGACCTTGATGACCAGTACGCCGATGATCGTTTCGCCCTTGCGCACAGCCGCGGCGAAAAAGTAGCCGCGTTTGGCCGAGGTGGTGCCGAGCCCGAAAAAGCGCCCCAGGCGCCCGGCCATGGCTTCGCTGAAATACGGCCGGAAGGAAAAATTGCGGCCGACGAAGCTGTCGCGTTTGTCCCAGTTTGACGCTGCCAGGGTCTTGCCTGAAGTGTCCATCAGGTACATGACTTCGGCGCCGGTCTGCGCCGCGATGTTGTTCAACAGACGATTGGCGTTGCCTTGGGTAACGCCGTCATCAGGCGCTCCGAGTACAGCGCGCAGGGCCGGCAGGTCGCCGAGGATCTGCGGCAACACTTCGTAGCGGTGCAGGGTGCCCAGCAGGTTGGCAACATAGAGGTCGAGGGTCTGGCGGTTCTGGCTGGCCAGTTCGCTGCGGTAATAGCGCTCGGCTAGATGTTCCAGTGGCCACAGCAGTGGCGCCAGGCACAGGGCCAGCAGCGCGAGGCTGCGCCAGCGGGGTCTGTGGGGGAGAGTGGGTTTCATAAGCCGGTTGCGCCTGAGGTGACAGGCGCATTATGCCCGGCCTCAAGCGAAGACGTCAGCGTCCTTGAGCAGCGCGGCAGCCGCATCCTTGGCCGACAGCTTCGGCGCTTCGTCCAGTTGCCAGTCGATGCCCAGCGCTGGGTCATCCCAGCGAATGCTGCGCTCGGAAGACGGGTCGTAGTAGTTGGTGGTCTTGTAGAGGAATTCTGCGAACTCGCTCAGGACCACGAAACCATGGGCGAAGCCTTCCGGTATCCACAACTGACGGTGATTCTCAGCGGAAAGACGCACCGTCACCGACTTGCCGAAATGCGGCGAGCTGCGGCGGATGTCCACAGCCACGTCAAGCACTTCACCGACGGTCACGCGGACCAGTTTGCCCTGAGTGTTTTGCAGTTGGTAATGCAGGCCACGCAACACGCCTTTTTGCGAACGAGAGTGGTTGTCTTGAACGAATTGGGTATCCAGACCGGTCGCTTCCTGGAACGCCCTGGCGTTGAAGCTCTCGTAGAAAAAACCGCGCTCGTCGCCGAAAACCTTGGGTTCGATGATCAGAACACCGGGCAGATCGGTGGTGATTACATTCATGAGAGTTTCCATTGATAGGGTGTGAATGGGCGACATTCTTGCGCAAAGTGCCGAAGGGTGCGAGCGTCGGGTGGAAATACCGGTCTGCACGCGCCTGGGGGTTGCGTAACGACCGAGGCAATGGCGATATAAGCGCCTAATAAAATTTCAGGGGTCGTTTCATGCCGCTCGCCACGTTGATTCATCGCGCCAGTTTGCCCGCTCCTCAGGTTTCAGAAGCCCAGGCGCTGCAATGGCTGCACGAACATTACGGTCTCAGCGGCACGTTGCGGGCACTGGGCAGCCAGCAGGATCTGAACTATCGCCTCGACAGCGCACGCGGGCGCTTCGTGCTGAAAATCTGTCGTGGCGATTACGCCTTGGTGGAGCTGCAAGCCCAGCATGCCGGCCTCAAGTACCTCGCCGAGCATTCTTCGATCAGGGTGCCCGGCGTGATTACGGCCAATAACGGCGAAGATCTGTTGTCATTGCAAGCCGATGGCGCAGCGGTGCACGTGCGGCTGCTGGAGTACATTGACGGCCAGCCGCTGACCGATTTCAATCATCTGGGCCATGAGGTGGTAGCCGGTTTTGGCCGGCTCTGCGGTGAGATGGACCTGGCATTGGCAGCCTTTGACCACCCGGGTCTTGAGCGCACCTTGCAATGGGACGCGCGTCACGCCAATGCGTTGATCCAGCATCTGCTGCCAGTGATCACGGACGCGTCGCAACGCGCATCGATCAGCGCTGCGGCCGAGCAGGCCGAGCGCCGTTTGCAGCCGCTGCTGGACACACTGCCGGTGCAGGCAATTCACATGGATATCACTGACGACAATGTCGTCTGGCAGCGGGATGCCCAGCGTCATTGGCAATTGCAGGGAGTGATCGATTTCGGCGATCTGGTGCGCACCTGGCGCATCACGGATTTGTCGGTGACTTGCGCCGCTTTGCTGCATCACGCCGATGGCGATCCGTTTGTGATCCTGCCGGCAGTCAAGGCCTATCATGCCGCCAACCCGTTGCAGTACGAAGAGCTGCAAGCCTTGTGGCCATTGATCGTGGCGCGGGCAGCGGTGCTGGTGCTCAGTGGCGAGCAGCAGGTCAGCATCGATCCTGGCAACATTTACAGTCGTGACAATCTCAGCCACGAATGGGAGATTTTCCGCGTGGCCACTTCCGTGCCGTTGGCACTGATGGAAGCGGCGATTCTCGACGCCGTCGGTTACGCCTTGCCCGCCATCGACAGCGATGGGTTTGCGCCGCTGCTGCCGAGCCTGGTGGGACGTGAATTCGCTTTGATCGACCTGGGCGTGCTCAGTCCGCATTTCGAGGCTGGCAACTGGGAGCAGGCGGGCATCGATCAGCGCCTGCTGGCTGAAGCGGCCGCTGCCCATGGCCTGGCGGCAAGCCGTTACGGCCAATACCGGTTGTCGCGTACCCGTGCCGACAGCGCTGAAGAGCCGGACACCTTCGCGCTGCATGTCGAATTGCACGTGCCCCATCGCACCGCTGTGGCAGCGCCGTTTGCCGGAGTGCTGCAGTCAGCAGGTGACGGCGCGGTGCAACTCAACGGTGCGCAACTGAACGTTCGCCTGTGGGGCGTCACGACCCATCTGCCCAGCGGCACGGCGCTCGACAAAGGGCAGGCGCTGGGTGAAATCAGCGGGCCGTTGCGCGTGCAATTGTGCCGGGGCGAACACCTCGACGCGCCGTTGTTCTGCATACCCTCGCGTGCGCCTGCGTGGCAGGCCTTGTGTCCGTCGCCGGCAGCGCTGCTGGGACTGGCCTGCGATGCCGAACCGGAGCTGGACGGAAAAACCGTGCTGGAGCGTCGCGCGGCCAGTTTCGCCCGCACGCAAAAACACTATTACGTTGACCCGCCGCGCATCGAACGCGGCTGGCGCAATCACCTGATCGATATGCAGGGCCGTTCGTACCTCGACATGCTTAACAACGTCGCGGTGCTCGGTCACGGTCATCCGCGCATGGCCGCGGTCGCGGCGCGTCAGTGGTCGCTGCTCAATACCAACTCGCGCTTCAACTACGCCGCGGTCGCGGAGTTCTCCGAGCGCCTGCTCAAACTGGCGCCGGCGGGCATGGATCGAGTGTTCCTCGTCAACAGTGGCAGCGAGGCCAACGATCTGGCGATTCGCCTGGCGTGGGCCTACAGCGGCGGTCGCGACATCATCAGCGTGCTGGAGGCCTATCACGGCTGGACGGTTGGCGCCGATGCGGTGTCGACATCGATCGCCGACAATCCGAAAGCGCTGGAAAGCCGCCCGGACTGGGTACATCCGGTGACTGCGCCGAATACCTATCGCGGTGAATTCCGCGGCCCGGACTCGGCGCCGGATTACGTGCGCAGCGTCGAGCATCATTTGCACAAACTCGCTGAACACAAACGCCAACTGGCCGGCTTCATCTGCGAACCGGTTTATGGCAACGCGGGCGGTATCTCGCTGCCGCCGGGCTATCTGCAACAGGTCTACGCGTTAGTACGTGCGCAGGGCGGCGTGTGCATCGCCGATGAGGTGCAGGTCGGTTACGGGCGCATGGGCAAGTTTTTCTGGGGCTTCGAAGATCAAGGCGTGGTGCCGGACATCATCACCATGGCCAAAGGCATGGGCAACGGCCAGCCGCTGGGTGCGGTGATCACCCGCCGGGAAATCGCCGAGGCGCTGGAAGCCGAGGGTTATTTCTTCTCGTCAGCCGGCGGCAGCCCGGTGAGTTGTCAGATCGGCATGGCGGTGCTGGATGTCATGGAGGAAGAAAAACTCTGGGAAAACGCGCAGGCGGTGGGCGGTCACTTCAAGGCGCGACTCGAGGCCTTGATCGATAAACATCCGCTGGTGGGCGCGGTGCATGGTTCCGGGTTCTACCTCGGGCTTGAATTGGTCCGCAACCGCGAGACGCTGGAACCGGCGACCGCAGAGACTGCATTGCTGTGCGATCGCCTGCGTGAGCTGGGGATTTTCATGCAGCCGACCGGCGATGACCTGAATATTCTCAAGATCAAACCGCCGATGGTGACGTCGCGCCAGAGTGTGGACTTCTTCGTCGATATGCTGGATCGGGTGCTGACCGAAGGGTTGTAAACACCGCAAATCCCTTGTGGGAGCGGGCTTGCTCGCGAATGCGGTGCGTCCGTCCCACCTTGGGTGGCTGACACACTGCATTCGCGAGCAAGCCCGCTCCCACATTTATTTTGCAGTGAATTATCGATTTTTATCGGCTTAATTTAATTATTTTCAGATGGAGCGCTCTCGTAGCGCTTCTAAACCAGATATTTATCGGCTATAAAGTCGCCATTGCTCCGGCATGGCGGTTTCATTCCGGTGCGCGCGTTTCCTTTTCGGTCGACTTTCCGACTGTCAAAGCACTTGCCCGGAGATGATTCATGAGCCGTATCGTTACCGTCGCCGCCACGCAGATGGCCTGTTCCTGGGATCTGCAAGCCAACCTCGCAACCGCTGAAAGACTGGTCCGCGAAGCCGCCGCCGAAGGCGCGCAGATCATCCTGATTCAGGAACTGTTCGAGGCGCCGTACTTTTGCCAGAAGCCGAATCCGGATTACCTGCAACTGGCGACCCCGGTCGAGGACAACCCGGCGATCAAGCACTTCCAGGCCATCGCCAAAGAGCTGCAAGTGGTGCTGCCGATCAGCTTCTACGAATTGGCTGGGCGCGCGCGTTTCAACAGCATCGCGATCATCGACGCCGACGGCAGCAACCTCGGTATTTATCGTAAAAGCCACATTCCGGACGGTCCGGGTTATCACGAAAAGTATTACTTCAACCCGGGTGACACCGGTTTCAAGGTGTGGAATACCCGTTACGCGAAAATCGGCGTGGGCATTTGCTGGGATCAGTGGTTTCCGGAAGCGGCGCGCAGCATGGCCCTGCAAGGCGCGGAAATTCTCTTTTACCCAACCGCCATCGGCAGCGAACCGCACGACAAGACCATCTCGTCGCGCGATCACTGGCAGCGTGTGCAGCAGGGCCATGCCGGCGCCAACCTGATGCCGCTGATCGCCAGCAACCGCATCGGCAACGAAGAACAGGACGGCTACGACATCACGTTCTACGGCTCGTCGTTCATCGCCAATCAGTTCGGCGAAAAAGTGCAGGAGCTGAATAAAACCGAAGAAGGTATTCTTGTGCACACGTTCAACCTCGACGAGCTGGAACATATTCGCAGCGCGTGGGGTTCATTCCGCGACCGCCGTCCCAATCTGTACGGCGCGTTGAAAACCCTCGACGGTTCCCTGGAGTCCTGATGACCACATTGACAAGTACCCCGCGCGCCGACGGCTTCCACATGCCGGCCGAGTGGGCGCCACAGACGCAAACCTGGATGATCTGGCCCGAGCGCCCGGACAACTGGCGCCTGGGCGGCAAACCGGCGCAAGCCGCACACGCGGCGGTGGCCAAGGCCATCGCCCGTTTTGAACCGGTGACCGTGGCGGTCTCCGCCGGCCAATACGAAAACGCCCGCGCGCGCCTCGACGTGCCGAATATTCGTCTGGTCGAGATGTCCAGCGATGACGCCTGGGTCCGTGACAGCGGCCCGACCTTTGTCATCAACAACAGCGGCGAAGTGCGCGGTGTGAACTGGGATTTCAACGCCTGGGGCGGCTTCGATGGCGGCCTGTATTTGCCGTGGAACCGCGACTCGCAAGTCGGCGGCAAGATCCTCGAGATCGAGCGCAGCCCGCGTTATCGCACCGAGGGCTTCGTGCTCGAGGGCGGTTCGATTCACGTTGACGGCGAAGGCACGCTGATCACCACCGAAGAGTGCCTGCTCAACCGCAATCGCAATCCGCACCTGAGCCGCGAAGAGATCGAAGCGGTGCTCAGCGCCAATCTGGCTGTGGATAAGATCATCTGGTTACCGGACGGCTTGTTCAACGACGAAACGGACGGGCATGTGGATAACTTCTGCTGCTATGTGCGTCCGGGCGAAGTGCTGCTGGCGTGGACGGACGATCCGCAGGATCCGAACTACCCGCGTTGCCAGGCCGCGATGAAAGTGCTGCAAGGCAGCACCGACGCCAAGGGTCGCCCGTTCACGGTGCACAAAATGCCGATTCCGGGGCCGTTGTACGCGACCGAAGAAGAGTGCGCCGGGGTCGATGCGGTCGAAGGTTCCCAGGAGCGTAACCCGTCCGTGCGCCTGGCCGGTTCCTACGTGAACTTCCTGATCGTCAACGGCGGCATCATCGCGCCAAGCTTCAACGACCCGATGGACGCACCGGCCAGGGAGATTCTGCAGAAGCTGTTCCCGCAGCATGAAGTGGTGATGGTGCCGGGCCGCGAACTGTTACTGGGCGGCGGCAATATTCACTGCCTTACCCAGCAACAGCCAGCGCCGCACAAAGAGTGAGTTGAGTCGTAACAGCTTGAGTTGGTTAATAAATCGGCCAGGCTAATGATTAGCTCGCTACGCATGGACACAAGCCCGCAGCCCGAAAGGACGGCGGGCTTTTTTGTATCCGCCTGTCGACAGATGCCGAGTCTTGGCATAGCTCTTGTATCGGTTCCAGTGCACTAGGGAGGGAGAAGAACTTCAACAGTTCTGTCATGAATCTTGGATACCGTAGCCGCTCATGAACGGGGAGAGAGCGCTGAAATGAACGCCGAAATGAACGTAGTCAGCGAGCGGACTGTGCATCCCATGGCGGTAAACGGCGAATCGCTGCAGTTGGTCGCGCACTGGTTGAAGTCCAATGGAACGCGTCAGATCAGGGAACCTGATCCGCGCCGGATGATGATCGAGCGCTACCCCGCTGGCCTGTTCAGCGAGGCCGAACTGCAAGCGTTATGGGATGTAATGGAAGGATAAGAACAACAAGGACAGGTCAAAGCGCTGCCGGGATGGCGGCGCTTTTTTATGCAGGACACAAAAACCATTGTGAACATTGAACCTGTGGGGGGGCTTGCTCCCGAATGCGTCGGGTCAGTGACAATAATGTCGACTGACCCGACGCCTTCGGGAGCAAGCCCCCTCCCACAGTTTTTTGCGCTGGCCTAAAAGCTGTAGGTGCCCGTCATCACCACGCTACGCGGCGCTCCCGGCTGAATCTGGAAAGCGCTGGTCGCCGAAGCGTAGTACTCGCGATCGGTAATATTGTTCAGCGCCGCGCGCAGATCCCAGTCTTTCAACCGGTAACCCAGCAGCGCATCCCAGCGGCCATAGCCCGGCAACACCACAGTGTTGGCGTTGTCCGCATAGCGCTGGCCGACCAGTGTCAGGCCGGTTTCGCCGTACCAGCCCATTTGCGGTTTCCAGGTGAGAAACAGGCTGCCATTGCGCTTGGCCACGTTGTTGATGCGCTTGCCTTCCAGGCCGTTGTTGTCTTTTTCGATGGTTGCATCCTGCACACCGACGCCGCCACGTAGGTACCAATTGCCGACGATGTTGCCGGTGGCGGTCAGTTCGATCCCGCGTGAGCGTTGCAGACCGGACATTACCGTCAGCGTCGGATCATTCGGATCGGTGGTGCGGCGGTTGTAGAGTTCCAGGTCATAGACCGCCAGCGTGGTGCTGAGGCGATCGTAGAGCCAGTCGCTTTTCACGCCGATTTCTTTCTGCTTGGTCAGCTCGGGGCTCAAGTCGTTGGTATTGCCGGCCGCGCCCGGGGTGATGCCGATCAATCCACCGCCCACGGGTGAAAACGTCTTCGACCACGAGGCATAGACGGAATGATTCTGCAGGGGCGTCCAGACCAGGCCCACGCGCGGGCTGGTGCTGTGGCTGTCACGGTCTTCGGAAATGTTGCGCAGCTTGTTGGTCGATTCGATGTCGAAGGTGTCGTAGCGCAAACCGCCGAGCAGTTGCCATTGATCGTTCAGGCGTAGCTGATCCTGAACGTACACTGCGCGGCTTTCGACCTCGGTGTGGCTGCTGCTGGAGACTTGCATGCGACCGATGTGACGCAGGTCGCGGTTGGGGTTGTACAGGTCGAGTGACGGCACGGGCTGCGCGCCGGGCGTCCTGCCGGTGGCGGCGTTGTACAAGGTTGGATCGCGGCGCTGGCTGCCGATTTCAACCCCGGTGAGCAAGCGATGCTCAAGTCCGAACGTATCGAAACCGCCTTCCAGTTCAAGGTTGTTGTAGACGTTGCGGGTGGTCAGGTCCTGCTGCCAATGCTGGCGCGTGACCTTGTTGGTCGCCGGCGTGTAGCCGGTGAGGTAGGTGTTGTCGAAATCACTGTCGAGCTTGAACACGCCGAGGGTCTGGCGCAGTTGCCAGTTATCGTTGATCTCATAGGTGAGTTTCGAGCGCAGCGATTGCGATTTGTCGTCGATGAAGTCGTGGTCGTTGCCGTAGCTCGTGTCGCGGCCGACGTCGGCGGGGCGCCCGTTGACCCCGGGAATACCGCGATCCGGCGTGCGGTTGTAACGGCTGTATTCGTACTGCACCAGCCAGTTCAGGTCGGGCGTCAGTTGCCAACTCATCGACGGCGCGAGCAACTGGCGATTGCCACTAACGCCATCGCGGAAGCTGTTTTCATCCATGTTGCCCAGGTTCAGGCGCAGGCTGATGGTGTCGCTCGGGTCGGTGCTGAGGTCGGCGTAAAGACTGCGCAAATCTTCGCTGCCACCCTGGGCTTCAACAGTGGAGCGACGCCCGGCTTCCGGCGTTTTGCTCACCCGATTGACGATCCCGCCCTGACTGCCACGGCCATAAAGCACGGCGGCCGGGCCTTTGAGCACTTCGACGCGTTCGATGTTGTGCAGGTCGCGTTTGTACTGGCTGTCGTCGCGGATGCCGTCCAGATAGAAATCATTGCTGGCATCGAAACCACGGATGCGCAGGCTGTCGAAGCGGGTGTCGGCGCTGCTGCTGACGTTGGGCATGCCGCTCAGGGCGTCGCCGATGTCATTGCTGCCGTAGTTGGCGACGTTGGCGGTCTTGATCGAGTCGATTGCCTGCGGTACGTAGCGTACGGGTGTCGAGGTACGGGTCGCGGTATTGCTGACTTTCACGCGCGGATCGTCCGCTGCTGCTTCGGCGCTGATCGAGGTGGCGGGCAGTTCGGTCGCCGCGAAGGCAAGACTGCTGGACAAAAAAGCCGAGAGCCCAAGGGTGACGGGCGTAAAACGGAACGGGGCAGGCATCTGAAGCGCATCCGAAAGGGTGGAAGAATTCGAGCGCGCGAATGGTAATGCTTAGCATTTGCTAGCGTTAATTATTCCTGAGAAGTGCGGTCGCTTGATTGTTTCATTATGTGTCCGTTTCGATACACAGCTTCGCAGCCGGTATTTGACCGATCAGCGAAACAGACTGAAAGCCTTTCCGAGGTTTTTCCGCAGCAGTTCCAGGATTAGTCTGCCGGCATTGATTTCTCTTACTTTTTGCCGGAGCTTTATCGATGATGCTTCACTATATTTACGACCCACTGTGCGGTTGGTGCTATGGCGCAAAACCTTTGGTGGAAGCCGCGCAACAGGTGGTATCCGTGACGGCTCACGCGGGCGGAATGATGAGCGGCACCAACCGCCAGCAGGTGTCGCCGCAGTTACGCGATTACGTCATGCCCCACGATCGACGCATCGCCGAGTACACCGGGCAGCCTTTTGGCGAGGCGTATTTCGATGGCTTGCTGCGTGACCCTTCGGCGGTCTTCGACTCGATGCCGCCGATCACCGCTGTGCTGGCGGCGGAGAAGATCGACGGGCGCGGCCTGCGACTGCTCGGCTGCTTGCAAACGGCACACTACGTTGAAGGACGGCGCATTGCCGATGCGGCTGTGCTCATGGAGCTGGCGGCCCGAACGGGATATGCCGAAGCGCTGTTTCGGGCGACGTTTGACGCCATTGATGCGCAGGCCCATGTACAGGCCAGTCGCGCATTGCTCGCGCGGCTCGGCGGCCAGGCTTTTCCGACGTTCGCTCTGGAACAGGCTGGGCAATTCACGCTACTCGATATCACTCCCTGGTTGGGCAAGCCTCAGGCATTTGCCGCTTGGCTAGGCCAGGCTGTTAGCGCCGACAAAACGGGCGAACCCCCGTCGTTTTGTGGTGTGCACGGCTGCGCGTGACAGGCGTTGGATTCACTGAATCGAGGCATTTCTGTGCAAGGAGTCAGCGCAAACTTTACGTTTCTTAGACGTTTTTCGCCTATTTAAAGACGATTCTTGAAATTGACACACTGTTCAGGGCGCGGCTACGATTCGGCCCAACGCCTGTGGCCAACCGCCATGATTCAAAACAAGGAGCAGGCCCGCCATGATTCGATCAAGGCGGGTCTTTTTGTTTCGGGGTGAATAGAAGAGTGCAAAAGCGCCGTTTCAGCCGTTCGACACAGCGCGTTTCAACCCGTAATAAGGAAAACAACATGTTGAACAAGCGGATCAGTCTGATCGCACTGGGGATGTTGAGTGCTACACAGGCCATGGCTAACGACCAGGCCGAATCCAAGGGGTTCGTCGAAGACAGCAGCCTTAAAGTGCTGTTGCGCAACGCCTACATCAATCGTGATTACAAAGACGGTCGTCCGGACAAGGCTGAGTGGGGCCAAGCGGCGATCGGGACGTTCTCGTCCGGCTTCACGCAGGGCACCGTGGGTGTCGGTGTTGACGCCTTTGGTCTGTACGCACTGCGTCTGGATGGCGGCAAGGGCCGCACCGGCGCGCAAGGTATCGACTTCTTCAAACAGGAAAATGACGGTCGTGCGGCGCATGACATCGCCAAGGGCGGCGCAGCGGTCAAATTCCGTTTCTCCAACACCGTACTGACCTACGGCGACCAGATGCCGGCCCTGCCGGTGCTGAGCTACGACAACGTGCGCCTGCTGCCGGAAAGCTACACCGGTACCTTGATCACCTCCCGCGAGATCAAAGGCCTGGAGCTGAACGCCGGGCGTTTCACCGCCGAATCGCGCAAGAGCGATGAAGGCCGTGACAGCGGTGGTCTGAAGGCGATCAACGTGTTGGGCGGTAGTTACCAGTTCACCGAAAACTTCAAAGGCGCGCTGTACGCGTCCGACGTTGAAGACGTGTTGAAGAAACAATACGTGAACGCCAACTACGTGATTCCTTTCAACAAGGAACAATCGCTGACCCTGGACTTCAACGGCTATCGCACCAAGCTGGACAACTCCTATGTCCGCGAAAACGCTGTAACCGGCGACGACAACAAGATCTGGAGCCTGGCCGCCACCTTCGCTACCGGCCCGCACTCGTTCACCGTGGCGCACCAGCGTTCCACCGGCGACAGCAATCTGGGTTACGCCTACGGCGGCTATCAGAAAGATCAGGGTCGTGTCGGTGACGGTGGTAACTCCATCTATCTGGCCAACTCCTACTGGTCGGACTTCAACGCTGAAGACGAACGCAGCTGGCAGCTGGGCTACGGCCTGGACTTCGGCGCATTCGGCGTACCGGGTCTGAGCTACAACTTCGCGTATGTGCGTGGCGACAACATCACCACGTCCACCAGCGAAGGCGGCACCGAGCGCGAGATCTTCAACCAGTTCA
The DNA here is from genome assembly GCF_014268595.2 of Pseudomonas hamedanensis. Classification (NCBI taxonomy): domain Bacteria; kingdom Pseudomonadati; phylum Pseudomonadota; class Gammaproteobacteria; order Pseudomonadales; family Pseudomonadaceae; genus Pseudomonas; species Pseudomonas hamedanensis. The sequence continues at coordinate 3,739,445 of NZ_CP077091.1, read as the reverse complement.
AGTACGTCGTGCAAAGCGGCCCGGCCAAAGACCTGAGCGTGAAGCTGCGCAGCTCGATCCTGCGCGTGTCGCAGAAATCCAGCGAATACAACGTCAGCGGCAACGAGCTGCGCGTGTTCGTGGACTACCCGATCAACATCTTCTGATGAACGATCGCGCGTAAGAAACAAGAGAAAACCCCGAGGCCTTCGGGGTTTTTTTTTGATGTTTTTCCAGCAAAAAACCGGAAAACCCGTGTTTTTGTCATGTAAAAGTGGTTTTCAAGTCGCTACAAGCCTCGTTTCAAATGGCTTTTCAAATGCCTGAAATTCTTTCTCATGGACGCAAATTCTCCACCTAATAGATTAGGCCGCTCAACGCAGCGGAGATTTGGGTAATGATCGTTTTAAACAGAGAAGTGGGCGAATCGCTACGGCGCGACAAGTTTGTCAACGTCCAGGGTGGTGACTTCAATCTCTACGGTCATTTCGCCGACTTTGTCAGACTGACCAAAAGTTGGGAGAACATGGAGCCAGACAGTTATTACGGTCAGGCCGACGCGGGTATGCGTTACCGTCGTTACAGCGACTTCGAGTACAACCCGAAGACGCGTGAACTCAAGCAACTCGAACATCGCGCCTACGTGCAGTCGAAAGAGCACAACGCCTATGTTGGCGGCGTGGTACGGCACTTTCAGGACTTCTCCGAGGAAGTGCTGACTTCACCGGTGATGCGCAGCCTGATCGACACCGATTTCGAGGTGTACAAAAGCGTGTTGCCGGAAGAACTGCACGACGAAATCTGGCAGTGCCAGATTCATCAGATCCGCATCGAAATCAAACCCGGCAAGCAGCTGGAAATCACCCCTGAAGGCATTCACTGCGACGGCTATCCGTTCAGCGGCGTGCACTTTTGGGGGCGTAACAATGTCGAGGGCGCGGAGAGTCGTTTGTACGACATCCACGAGCATCAACTGGCGGCGACTACGTACGAGGAAATTCTCGATACCACCTACTTCCTCGACCGTGACATGCGCCACTATGTGACCGCTGCGCGCAACACCCATACCCATGCCATGGCGTACCGGCAGATTCTGGCAATTTCTTTCTCGCGGCCCGGGACCGCTTTCGACATTGTTCGCTAATCAGATCACCCCAATCGACGGCGTCGAATGCTCGACGCCGGTGGTGCTGCGCCGCGCCACGGCCAAGGATGCACAGCGCATGGAGCGTTTCTTCCGGCAGTTCGACGAAGTGTCGTTCTGCGAATGGCAGGACGCCAAATGCCTGCGCGGCGTACTGATCCAGAAAACCACCACGGCTTACCTCGCCTTCGACGTGACCGGCGAGATCGTCGGCGCGGTGCTTGGTGGCATGCTTGGCAGCCGCGGCACGATCAATCATCTGGCCGTCAGTTCGCGCTATCGCAGCCAGGGCGTGGGGCAGCGCCTGGTTGAAGCGGCGTCGTCGGACATGAAACGGGTCGGCGTGCTGCGGATGTTTCTGTTCGTCGACGATGCTAACCTCGCGGGCAAGCGATTCTGGACCGCCCAGGGTTTTTGCGAGCCCCATGGCGAACGGACATTTGAGAGGGACCTATGAATGAAACGTCCGGCAGTGCGCCGCTGATGGCTGCTGATCAGCCGTCGCGCACATTTGCCGAAGCCAGTCCGGTGGTCGCCGGGTATTTCACCGTGTCGTTCGTGTTCGGGCTGATGGCCGTCAACGCCGGGTTGCCGATGTGGCTGCCCGTGGCGATGTGCCTGTTCGTTTATGCCGGTGCTTCGCAGTTCGCCGCGCTGGCGCTGATTTCCAGCGGCGCTTCGCTGACCACCATCGTACTGACCACGTTTCTGATCAACGCCCGCCATATGCTGATGTCGGTGTACATGGCCAAGGCCCTGCGCGCATTGGGCTTGAGTCGTATGGAGCGCTGGTGCTACGCCAGCGGCCTGACCGATGAGTCCTTTGCGTTTCACAGCGTGAAGCTCGGCAGCGGTGCGCCGGTGAACGTGCGCTACCTGATCGGCTTCAACCTGTTCTGCCACACTTCGTGGGTACTCGGCGGCTTGCTCGGTGCGGTGTGCGCGCAGTACGCGGCGCACCTGATCAAATATCAGCTCGACTACGCGCTGACGGCGATGATGCTCTACGTACTGGTCTCGCTGTGCAATACGCGCAACAAACTCATTGCGGCCGCGGCTGCCGTGGTGTGCATGGGGGTGCTGAGCCTGATCGGCAGTTCGCCATTCAACGTATTCATCGCCACGTTTGTGGGCTGCGGAGTGGGTGTATGCCTGACCAAACGTTCCTGATTCTGGTGGTCGTGCTGATGATGGCCGTGACCTTTCTGCCACGCGCCTTGCCGCTGCAAATCAACACCGAGCACTGGCCGCCGTTCGTGGCGCGGGCGCTGGAATATTTGCCGGTGGCGATCGTCGCTGCGATCAGCCTCACGCCCTTGTTGATCAAGGACCGGCAGATCCAGCTCGATCGCCCGGAATTCTATGCCGCGATTCCGACGTTGTTATGTGCGTATTTCAGCAAAAACCTCTTTCTCAGTGTGGCGGTGGGGACGGCTGCGTACATTGCGCTCGGCTCGTTCATGTAGCGGCAAATCGACGACATCGTTCAACGCCTGGTGCGACAACTCCGGATTGTTTACCGCCAGGCGCACTTCGAGGAAATCCTCGAACCCGGGGAAAATTGTCAGGCCGTTTTTCTGCGCCGCTTCACGCGAAACCATGCCGACCGCATCCATCTGGGTGATCAGCGACAGCGTCAGGGTTTCGCTGCACGAATAGACCATGCGCTGGCCGTTCTCTTGATTGCCCAGCCCAGCGTCGAGAAAACGCAAAAAGCTGTGGGAATAAGGACAATCCTCCGCAGGACGCACCTGAAACTTATTGCCCAGCAGCGTCAGCGGATCGTTTTCCTGGCCGCAATGCGCGCCCACCACCTGCACCTGTACCTCCGGCAGAACGATGCTCGGCAGCCCCGGCCGCTGCGGGCCGATCAGCACGGCGAGGTCAAAATCCTCGTTCTTCAGCTTGCTGAGGTTTTCCATCGACTCGGCGTAACTGAATTCCATCTGGTAATCGGGAAACACCTCGATCAGCCGTCCGATCATGCGTCGGTTGAAGTCAGGCGACAGCGTGTTGTTCAACGCCACCTTCAACGTGCGCTGGCCCGGCACTTTCAAGGCCGCGACTTTTTCTTCCATCTGTCGCGTCGCAATCAACACTTTGTCGATGTAAGGCGTTAGCTCCGTGCCTTGCGGCGTCAGCGTCAGGCCCTTGTTGGAACGCCGAAACAAGCGGAAACCGAACTGCTCTTCGACCTTGTTCAATTGCGCGGCCAACGCCTGCACCGTCAGGCACGAATGCTCGGCTGCGGCCGACAACGAGCCGGTCTGCACGATGCGCATGAGGTTGCGTAGGGTTCTGCTATCCATGGGTAATGCCCTCTGAAGTGGGCTGGGTATTGTTGTTTACGGGGCGACCGGTCCGGCGCCTATGCCGGCTATATTCCTGCACCTGAGCATAGTTGTCGCGGATTTAGTAGCGAATTGATTTCCCCGCCGATGGCTGGAGGCTGACAGAGGATTGGGGTTTTTGCTGGGGTGCGGGTGATGAGGGTCAAAAAATAGCTACGGTTTCGACAACACGGACGGCTTGGTTTAAGCAGGGCTTAAATCCAGTTATGTACTAATCTTGGATTTAGATACATATCTGTACTACGCTGCGAGCATCGATAAATCTAAGGAGGCGGCAAATGCCATCTTCATCCCCCGCTTTACAACCACGCGAACAACTCGATGCCCCCGAAGCCGGTCGCGTTGCGCTGAAGTTCTTCTTTAACCTCATGGAGCACTGGGGCTGCAACGCTGAGCAGCAGCGCACCCTGCTCGGTGGCGTCGGCAACACCACGTTCTACAAATACAAACACCTGCCAAACATACGTCTGCCCCATGACACCCTTGAGCGCATCTCGTATCTGATGGGCATTCACAAGGCGTTGAGCATCATCTTCAGCAACAGTCGCGAGCGCGCTTACGCCTGGGTCAGCAGCCCGAACACAGCAGCGCCGTTCAATGGCAAAACCGCCCTGGATTACATGCTGGCGGGGAGGGTGGTCGACATCGCCGATGTGCGCCGCTACCTCGACGGAGTCCGCGGTTGAAAGCGCCGGCGCTGGTCGATGTGCCATGGCCGCGCGCCTATCGCATCGTTAACAGCAGCTTTCCGCCGATTGCGCTGTTCGAAGACGTACTCGACCCCGAAGACCTCGAAGTCGCCTACGCCATCGAAGCGCTGACCAACGATCGCCTGATTGAGCAGGCCGGCGTACTCGCCCGCGTCCGTCCCGAAGACCGCCTGTCCGGCCCCGGTTCCAGCCCGGTAATGGCCGCGTTCACCCACGTCGGCAAACGCAGCCGCTTCAGCGACGGCACCTTCGGCGTCTACTACGCCGCCAGCAGCCAGGCCGCCGCCATCGCCGAAACCTGTTTCCATCAGGAGCGTTTTCTTGCTGCGACTCAGGAAGCCGACCTTGAATTGACCATGCGCACTTACGTCAATCAGGTGGTCAAACCGTTGCATGATGTTCGCCACGGCTTCGAACATTTGCATCAACCCGATCCCGAAGCATACGGACCATCACAGGCGTTCGCGCGGCAACTGCGCGATGCCGAATCCTGGGGGCTGCTCTATAACAGCGTGCGATTGCCCGGTCAGGAATGCGTTGCTGCGTTTCGGCCGCCTGCCGTGTCGATTCCGAAACAGGGCAAGCATTTGCGCTATGTGTGGAGTGCGAGTCAGGGGAGGATTTCGTTTGTGTTTGAAGTGAGTCAGGTCTGAAACGCAAAAAGCCCTCGCATCAACGAGGGCTTCATACGCATGATTTACATCAACGGCTTGTCTGGCGGCGCGTCCATCACTTTCACCACATCATCGATCAGCGCCTTGCTTAACTCTTGCAGATATTGAGAGGCGTAGGCGTGAAGGTCAGGGTCGCTAGAGACCGTAGAGTCCGCGGTGAGTAGTTTCGAGATGTGAAGCAGGTGTGAGGCGTGCGAGAGGGCGGCGATCACTGGCACACCGCGGTTGGTGCGGAACATCGCTTTATTGGATTGGAAGGAGAAGTGCGTGAGGCCTGGGGTTTTCAGATCCGGATAATTGGTCATTTTCGCTTCACCTGTTATTCGACAAGAGGTGGGAAGCGACGGGCATCGCTGACAGGCGGATTGCGGATGGATCAATGGCATTCATTTGTGAACTCCCTGTATCAAATGAGAGCCGCCATTTTCGTTCTCAGGCGAAAGGGTGGCAGCTATGCGCAGGCTGAGAAACCGGAGATACAGGAACCCGGCAGACCCGAAGGTCTCCCACGCACAGCCGCCATTACACGTGAATGCAGACACAAAAAAGCGCCGGCAATCGTGGGTTGGCGCGCTGGTGCGCCTGTATCTTACCCGGGTTCTCAGGCCCGGTCGCTGAATTGGCAGCGACGGGTGTGACGGTAGCCTGAGAAGATCGAGCGCACAATCGTGGCCGAGTGCTGGCCTTGAGGGTTTCAGTTGCACATGCAACACTCGTGTTGCAGGTGCAACAAATATGTTGCACATTCGCTCTACCGAAACAGCGAGTGATGCACATGAAGTACAGCGAGTTTCGGCGATGGTTGAAAGCCCAAGGCGTTGAGTTCCAAGCCGGTAAGGGCAGCCACTTCAAGGTTTCCTTGAGTGGCAAATCAACTGTGTTTCCCGACCACGGAGCCAAGGAAATGGGCGAAGGATTGAGAAAAACGATAATCAAACAGTTGAGCCTCAAGGACTGAGGCTCAGCTGTACCCCATGAGAGGAAGCGTGATGTTCGAATATGCCTTGGAAGTTCACGAAGAGCCGGGCAGCGTCTGGCTGACTTGCGCGGCGATTCCAGAGATGCACGCCGTCGGCGATACCCTCGGGGAGGCATTGGATACCGCCATTGACGCGATTGAGACAGCATTCTCCATCTATGCGGATGACCGCCGGATGATTCCTACTGGTCATTCAGGAGACCAGGAGAACGATATCGTGTTGCGTCTTCCTGCTCTGACTGCCGCGAAGGTTGCGTTGTGGAATACGCTTTTGGAATCAGGTTTAAGCAAGGCCGAATTGGCGCGTCGTCTCGGCGTGCAACGGCCGCAGGTCGATCGGCTGGTCGATTTCCTGCACCACTCCAAGATCGAAAACGTTGAGCGAGCGCTGCAGCAGCTAGGGCGAAGGATTTCGCTTTCGGTTGAGGCTGCGTAGGTTCAGCGCGGACGGTTGGAAAAGCAGCGCCGTGGCCCTCAGCCTGAGAAAGTATGTTCGGGGCGAGCTCGATGTTTTTACAGCAGGCTTGCCGAAGGCGAAATTCTGTTATCTGCCTGCGACCGTCCTTGTGCAATTCAAGGAGGAGTGATGAGCACATCCCAGAAAAAACGAAGCCCCTGCATTATGCAGGGGCTTCGTTTTGTATGGTGCAGCACCAGGAGTCGATTGTTTCCGCACGACATTTGATGCCAGCCAATCTGGCTGGAACAGATGCTTCGTTGGACATAACGATTCTCCGGCCCCGCCACTGCGTACCCGGCTACCGCAGCTTCCAGGACTAAAAAATCATGGAAATCGTCAAACAACGCAGTACCGTTTCCAGCTTTGCAAAGACGGGTAGATTTGTGCTTTGGCAGGTGTTCGAAATGTTATCTGCAATCCAGATATATCTGTTTGACAGATATCTGAATTCGCGATAATCTTCGCTGCATGTAGGGACGCCGGAGAAAAAAAGAACATGCGAGTGATTGCCAAAACGGCGGTAGCTGAAGCCATCGAAAAATACAGCCAGTGGAAAGACCCACTCACATTGTGGCTTTCCACCTTTGACAGACCGCCCCTTCGGTTCGAGTCCTTTGAGCAGATTCGTGAGGTTTGGGTCAATACTTCAGGATGGAACGTTGACCGTATTCCTCGCTCCAAGCTAAGACTCCCAAGCCAAAAAGGACCTCTTGATATTTATGTGTTTGATATCAAGAAGAATGAGTGTCGAATTATCGTGTGGATCAACACGCGGAATGGCACCATTTTTATCAAGGATATTTTGCCCCATGCTGGATATGACAAGTGGTGCAATAGTGATGTTAAGTAGTTGACAAGGAAGATCGACTCAATTTATGTATTATGAAATTATAGGTGACGAGATGAAGCGTGATAAGATCGAAGCCACTGGACTAGAGACCTTCATAGCTAATATTTCACCAATGTTTGATAGTATGAGCGATCAAATAGCGACAGTGTCCAAGTTGTTATCTGCATGTCATGATCCTATAGAAAGCGATGATGACTTGCGGGGGCGGATGACGCTTATTGATGAGCTCTACTCTCATGCAGATAGTGAAGATCACGCAGCTGCCCGTTTTGCGGAGTTGGTTGCAGATCGCGTGTATGAGTATGAGACTGCAACCGTGCTGATTCCGTACTCTTCACAATCGGAAGCATTAGCCTTTCTAATGAATGATCGTGGCATAAAGCAGAAAGATCTAGCTGATATTGCAAGTCAGAGTGCTATTTCGGAAATATTGAACAACAAACGAAAAATGACTGTAGCTCAAATAAAAGGCTTTTCTGACTTTTTTAAAGTTCCAGTTGAGTTTTTTATGCATGGTGTTGTGTAAGAACTTGAGAGTTGTACAGTTTAATATTTAAAGTAACTGGTAAATTAACGAAGAGCAGATCGTGCTAACTAACAAATAATTGTACTCAGAGCCCCGCCACAGTCGATGTGGAACGGGGCTTTTTAATAGCTCTAAAGCATCCTCTTCAGGAAACGCCTCGTAAAATAAGCAGCGCCTACGTCTCTAACAAATTTTGCCTAGAGTAGCCGCAACATCATCAACCACCGCTTTTCCCATCCCGACACTTTCAGCAAAAGGCAGAAGTCAATGATTGACTTCTGAAACGACAAAGCCCCGCATTGCGGGGCTTTGAATATGGTGCGGCACCAGGAGTCGAATATCAATCTAATTTATTGTTTTTATTTGATATTTATAATGTTTCTGAAATTTCTACCTCTAAATTTATCCTGAGATCTAGAACATCTCTCTCACTCGAAGAGTGCGATGCCAGATGCGCCTTTGCTAGCTGCTTGCAAGGTAGACCAAGCTTTAGCTACTGTCTGGCAAGTGGCCAGCTCCTTGGGTCATGTAACCCTTAGCAGCGGCGAGGCTTGATTAGCATGGATGCAAATAATCCGCTTAAGCGATTAAGCTCATTAATATCAACCTCTTACACATCGATAGCTCTAATGTTGTTGATTGCTAACTGATTGTTTTATGTCAGGGACTAGATGTGTCTGATATCTAATTGCGGGGCAATTTATTTTAATACAAGGATAGGTTTATGAAAGTAGTAAGGATCGAAGTTAATAATTTTCGCTTGCTGAAGAAGTTCTCTCTTGACCTTGAGAGCAATCTTTCTCTGGTGTTGGGTAAAAATAATAGCGGAAAGACTTCGCTGCTCTCTGCATTAGAGAAGTTTATAAATTCTTCTGAAAAGCAGAAAATAGTTTTTGACGATTTCAACGTCGATTTAAAAGCAGCCTTAATTAAATTGGTGAGTGGGGCTGACCCGATAGGTCCAGAGAATGCCTATACCCCCTTGGGTATAACGTTGAAGTTATATATTGAGTACGATGGAATCGATAATTTATCACCAGTAAGCCAGTTAATAATGAGCTTGGATCCTGATGATAATCATATAGTGCTTGGGTTTGAGTATCTGGTTAGCTATCCGCAGTTAACGGCGATGCGGAATGATTACAATGATGTAAAAGAAAAATATGACAACGATTCGAGTTTGTTTCTTAAGGAAAATCAGCATATTTACTTTGATCAAGTCAGGAAGAAAAGTTTTTCCTATAGTGATCCGGATGTGTTCACAGACTTGACTAAAGAAAATATTAGTTTGGCTGATGTTATTTCATTTAGATCTATCGGTGCGAAGCGGAGTGTTACGAATAAAGATAATGATAAAACACTCTCTTCTCAGACTGCAATCATATACAAAAAGACATCTGAGAACCAAGAGCAGCAAGAGGCTGTCGAGGGCTTTAAGAAGCAACTGCGTTCGACTGATAAGGAGCTGAGCGAAATATATCAGGATATGTTTTCTGGATTGTTGGGGAAAGTTGCAAAGTTTGGCGGATCTAGATTGTCCGAGACGCATATTAAGATTGCATCCACCCTGCAGCATCGAGAACTGTTGGATGGAAATACAACTGTGATGTATACCCACGATACCCATGATCTTCCAGAGCACTTTAATGGGCTTGGCTATATGAATCTAATCAGCATGATTTTTGAAATAGAAATGCTGATGACTTCTTTTCGGAGATCTAGTAAAGAAAATCCTGCTGCGATTAATTTACTTTTTATTGAGGAGCCGGAAGCGCATACACATCCTCAGATGCAATATACGTTTATAAAGAATATAAAGTCCCTGTTGAAAGAAAGCAGGATGAGAGAAGATGGGGTGGAGATTCATCTTCAAACGATTATCAGCACTCACTCATCTCATATCGTGGCAGAGTGTGACTTCGACGATATCAAGTATTTGAGGAAGTCACCTCTTGCTAACAGTGTGGACGCAAAAAATCTTAAGGCGCTCAAGTCGGAGTATTCGTCCGATGATGTGAATGACAATGCCCAGGCTGAACTCCACTACAAATTCCTTAAGCAATATCTTACGTTGAACCGCGCCGAGCTATTTTTTGCTGATAAAGCAATACTTATTGAGGGTGATACTGAGAAAATTCTTCTACCAGCAATGATGAGAAAGTTTGACCAAGAGACTCCTGATGCTGGCGCTATACCTCTACTTTCACAGAATATTTCAATTGTGGAGGTAGGAGCACATGCTCAAATTTTTGAAAAATTTATCCATTTTATTGGTATTAAAGCTTTAATTTTGACTGATATAGATAGCGGGATTAAAGAATTGCTTTTTGAAAAGGATGGAGTTACTCCCCAGCTATACAAAAAAGGCACTCAGAAAATAGAGACTATAAAATGTCGTCCTGATGACCCAGCGGCAGACCATACAGCTAATGGATCATTAATATTTTATCACGGCAAGGTCAGAGAGGATTTGGGCTACTTTACCTCCCTTAATATTGAAGGTAAGGCTTTATCTAAAGTCGGAGGCGAATGGAAGGTCGATGTTGATGGCTGTATTTTTCTAGCATATCAAACTAAAGACGATGGCTATCATGGAAGAAGCTTCGAAGATGCATTCTTTTCGCTAAACAAAGCACTACTTGGAACTGACTCTGAAAAATTCCCATCTCTAACGCCTAAGTGGTTCAACAAATATATAAATGGCGAGTGCGATGCATTTGAGTTTGCAGAGAAGGCAGTTGGCAAAAAGCCTTCGTTAGCGATTGAAATCTTGCTTAATAGTATACCTGATAAAAAATCTGACTTTTCCAATTGGAAGACTCCTCACTATATTCAAGAGGGCCTGGGATGGTTGCGCAAATGAAGAACTTAGAGGAGGTTAGTGACGAGGCGAAAAAGATTCTTGATACTATCTGTGAGGGTAAGAGTTTTTTACTGAGTGGCGGTGCTGGAAGTGGTAAAACCTACTCTTTGGTAGAAGTTATAACGAATCTGGTTACCCTCAAGCCTTTGGCACGCGTAGCGTGTATTACCTACACCAACGCCGCGGTGCGGGAGATTGAGGGCAGAGCCAGCCATCCAAATCTGCACGTTTCTACGATTCATGACTTTCTCTGGGGAGTAATAAAACATTTTCAAGTAGAACTAAAGGAGGTTTTGTTAGCGCTGATTAATGATGACGAAATATTAGGTTTTAAAGTTTTAGATGGCAACGGCGAACCAGAAAAGTTAGATGCTATTGAGGGGGATGTTAGGTATAAGGAGTACGTAAAATTTAGGGAGGGGGTAATTTCACATGATGAAGTTATTGTACTTGCTAACGAGATGTTTAAAAGATACGACAAACTATGCCGAATACTGAAAGATTGTTATCCATATATCATGGTGGATGAGTATCAAGATACTCAGGCGGAAGTTGTAGATATACTTCTTACGCAGTTGACTAGAGTTGGCGATCCAAATGTTATTGGTTTTTTTGGCGATGCAATGCAGGCAATTTATGATGAAGGCATTGGTGATTTAGATGCTTACAAAGGGGAGGGGGTTGGGCAGGTTAGAGAAATAAAGAAAGAAGAAAATCGAAGAAATCCAAAAAATGTAATCGATTTGGCAAACAAACTTAGGAATGATGGACTTTTCCAAGTTCCTTCTAAAGATTTAAATGCTCCCAATATGACCAGCGATGGGGGTGTAAAAGATGGTCATATACAATTTCTATATTCATCAAATGATGACGTTAATATTGTAAAAGAATATTTGGGCTGGGAGTTCTCCGAGTCATCAGGCGCTAAGGAACTCAATCTCACTCATAACCTTATCGCTGCCAAAGCAGGGTTTAGTGAGTTGATGAGGATTTATGATGGCGATAAGATTTTAGAGTATGTCCGTAGGATCAAAAGTTATATTAAGAAAAAGGAGCCTGCTTTTAACTCCGAGGGAAAATCGTTCGGAGAAGTATTGGCCGAGTTGAAGTATCAAAAGACAGGTAAAGCCTTAAAAGAAGTTGATCCCACAGACGGCATGGCCATATATATTGCAGAACACCAAGCTATATATGATCGAGCGCTAGATTTCCCATATGGTGAGCTGGCTTCTTTATATATCGACAAAGACCAGCTTATAGACGATCAGAAATCTGATCGAAGTGAGCTGGGGCGTGGCGGGGGTAATAGAGATGACCTGATAAAACATTTATTTAAAATACAAAAAAATGTCCAGCTTTACTTGGATGGAAATTTTAATGAGTTTCTTCGCGTAACTGAGCATGCGGTCACATCTAAGAGTGATAAAGTTAGACTGAAGGAGAGGATTGTCAATTTATCTAAAATCGATGATAAAACAGTACAGCAAGTTATCGATGAGGCAAATGTAAACGGCCTTGTTAGGGTTGACGATCGCCTTCAATCATTTATCGAGTCGAAGCGTTATATTTATAACCAAGTGGCTGCGCTCCCATTCTCTCAATTTCAGAAATTATTTGAATATCTTGAAGGATTCACACCATTCTCTACTCAGCATAAAACCAAAGGTCGAGAATTTCCTGATGTTCTGGTTGTTCTGAATAATGGGCGGTGGAACTCCTATAACTTTGATTATTTGTTTACTGATCGTATGGATAAAGAAAGTGTGGTGAATAGGACGCGTAAAATTCTCTACGTATGCTGTACCCGTGCAAAATCAAATTTGGCTTTATTTTATCACTCGCCATCTGACGCAGTTGTTGAAAAAGCGAAGGACTGGTTCGGCCATGAGAACGTAAAAAATCTAGATTAGCTTCCGGTGCTGGAAGGCAGTGCCTGATACTATCTGGAAATCTGGATAAGTCAGGCAGTGCTAATGAAGTTCAGATGCATATTTAATTGGTGACGCTTTTAGTTAGTTCTTAGCGTTTAAATGCTGTAGTTGTAGTGTGTTCCAGTATCGTAATCGTACAGAGAAATATTTTTTCCATTTATGGTTCCGCTAAAATATTTTTTTGTGTCGTAGTCATAGCCATCAAATTTATTTCCGTTCATTTTGAGATTTACATGTTTTGAATTGTTGTAGTCATAGAAGTCTAGTGAGTTGTTGCTGCTTCCAGAAAAGAAGCTAGATGTTGTATAGTCATACCCTTCAACTTTTCCGTTTGAGATGCTAGCTGAAATATTCCTATGGCATGAAGTCGAATAGTCGTAAATAGAACTTATTTTTTTCTGATTTTTGGCAGCGCCGACTATGGCGGCGACCCTAGCTCGCGTTGTTTCTTTCATGTGTCAAATCTCCATTTTTTACTTAATCGCATAGCAATTAACTCTGCAGTCAGCTTATAGTAATAACGCGTGGACGCGGCTCGATGTCGTATTTTCCTGCACAAAAACCATAGCACATGCTTTCTTTGCCACGTCCATGGATTGTCTCGGTTCCAGCGCACAGCTATAGCTGCTTGGATGGCTTTTGCTTGGTGTAGGTGGCGCTGACGTGTCGTTTGCGATCCGCTCATGACTCCCGCGAGGAATACCTCCATATCGAATGGCTTGCTCATGCTCGGCCACCGATGTAAGCCGAAACTACGTCGATACGACCGTGCCCCAGCTCATAGCTGATTTGTGCGCGTGCCTCCTGATCGAGGTGTTGGTCGAGCTGGTAGCAACTACCTCCTTTGATTGGCGCAAGTTGGTTTGTAATCTGCTCATACCGTTCGCATGCGTAGGCCGCACGCAATTCGTGGAATCCCTTGAGGTTGTGCGCGTGAAGGATGTCCCGTGCAGGGCGGATGATTCGCTGTTGAAAGTCTAGGTAGCTTTCGTTCAGTGCAAGCAAGTTGTCGCTTCCGACGGGAGAGGCCTGCTTGGCGTACGTGAGCGCTTCACGAATATGATTATCCACCCAGATCCAACGAGGCGCCGACGCACCCGAGCGGCCACCTTTGGTGCCATCTTGAATGTTGATCTTGCCGTATCGTTCGGCCTCCCTTTGCAGTCGAGGAAGATCAGCCAAAATGGCCTCTCGCAGGCGCATGCCGGTTGCTCGCGCCAACTGAGCGATGGCCGCGGCGCGCGGTTGCAGATGTTCAGAGAGGACGTCGACGATACGTTTTACGTGATCGCGGTCCTGGCCTTGCGGAGGCATGGTGCGGACGCCGGTGCGCTGCATCCCAAGCACCTTGCTCGGACTTGCCACCCTTACATACTGATCACCACGAAGCGCTGCCATGGTTCTGTTGACGCTGGACAATCGGTTTTGCGCAGTCGCGATGGCAAGCTCACCATTTTCAACTTGCTGGCGTAGGTACCCGGCGTAGTCCAGCAAGGTCTGCCGATTGATCTTCCTCGCATCGTTGAATTCCGGCCCACCTTCGGACCGACACCAGCGCACAAACGCCCGCCACCGATCACTGTGCGCTTTGACCGTGCCGTAATGCCCGTCGCCAAATAGATCTTTCAGCGCCTGCGGCCCGGCATAACTCAGTTGTCGCCCATAGCCAAAATTGCGCCCATCCCGTCTACCGACCAATGCCATGATCCAACTCCTCTCGAAGCCAAAACCCTTGAAGCTTTCCCCACGTCATCCCGCCACGGATGTTGAGTGTTATCAGGGATCAAGGCCCCTGCGACCTGTGAGGGTTGTCCACTAACGCGGGACTGGCGGCTCTTTACGACCGGGAGCTTGGGCATCTCATGATCTGGCCTCCTGAGCACTTCCGAGGAAGTGGGCGGGTGGAGGCTGCACTGGCTGACGAGACCGGTGCCGCGAGATCCTGAGTCAGGTGAAGGCAGTGAAGCGATGACCGGGGCGTGCCTGACTGTCAGTCAGGTGCAGTCCATTCTGTAGGCTGCGGCACCATCATCTGCATCGCTGTTGCTGGTGACTTTCCGGTGTTTGTCACGCCGATTGTCACGAGGGGAAATGCCGCAATGCCTTGTACGAGTAGGGCTGCAGCAGTGGTAGGAGCGCCCGTCTCTTTCCGGGAGAAAGAGACGGGCGCAGGTTGGCACAAGGAAATGGCCAAGCGGATAGGTTGCTGCAGGGCAGCTATGAAAGGGGGAAGTTGCCGCAGTGGGCACACTGGTAAAAGTAGGCATCCATCACATCGCTGTGACCGTGCGAGCCGCCGGACGCTAATCGCACTTTGGGAGAACCACCACGGTGTGGCGTAGCCTTAAAGGTTCTGGCTACCTGGGTTGCTGTCAACGACAGCGCTTTGCCCGATCTTTTCTACGCCTGTGGATAATTTGGGTCAAGGCTCGAATTTTCGAGAGTTCTGCGGCTGTGGATGAAATTATCCACCGGTGGAAATCTGTGGTTTTCCACAGACAGTTGCGTGGGCTTTAGATTTTTTAAGTGAGGTCCATCCAAGCAGGGCGGCTTTGCAGCCCTGTTTGGATGGACCCGCATGGACAAGCAGGTCACCGAGATATGAAGGCCGAGCGCTTACTCAATTGCGCCACGTTTTGCTTTTAGGCGAGTGACGTTCGCTCCGGTCTGATTTGCGAATTCGTGTGGAGTGACATGCTCCTGTCAATTTGCGGGGGTAATGCGCCTGCTTTGGGTGGAAACGGTCAGAGAGAGTTCTTAATCTGTGACTGGATGACATGGTGATCGGCACTGTGATCTCAAAAGGAGCATATCAATGAGACCGAATTTCTTTCTGGACGATGAAGATGAAGCCATCGCCAAGAGCTATTTCAAGAAGGTTAATAGCATTGGTTTTGTTTGTGTCGGTTTGGCGTTGACGATAATCACGATGCCTCATCCCGAGCGCGCTGCATGGTTTGTCTTCGCGGTGGCGATCATCTATGCGTTTAGCCACGGCGATGGTTACAGGAAGATTGTTGCCAGCTATTTGTTGCGTCATAAAGGATTCGGCGGTGGTATTCGTTTGGTGTTGAAAGTAGCTCTCTTCGTGTTGGGCACAAGTCTGTTGTCTGGGATTGGGCTTCAGGTCTTGACGCCTGAGGTTTTAGGCATGCTCCCATAGCAGGACTGTCTCAGTGACTTGGGTGGCGGATTCAATCATTGGTCCGCTTCACCTTCATCCGGGTAACATTCGCCCGAATCTGATTAGCGAACTCATGCGGAGTGACATGCTCCTGCCGGTTGGCCTCCAGGTACCGGCTCCACCAGTTCATGATCAGCCTGCGCTCCTCAATGAACTCTGCCTTGTGGATGTAAGCGGCGCGGACGTTGTTGCGCTCCTTGTGGCTCATCTGCCGTTCAATAGCTGTCTCGGACCACAATCCTGACTCGATCAGTGCGCTGCAGGCCATCGAACGAAATCCATGCCCGCAGATATCGGTTTTGGTGTCGTATCCCATCGTCCGAAGCGCGTTGTTCACGGTATTTTCGGACATGGGCTTCCAGGGTTTGGCATCCCCTGCGAAGACCAATGCGAATTTGCCTGTGAGTGCATGGATTTTTTCGAGTAGCGCCACTGCTTGCGGCGATAAGGGTACTAAATGGATATCCCCTGCCATCTTCGTACCCCTTGTGGAAAAGGGTACTCCCTCCAACGCGGGTCGAGTGTCCGGTATCTCCCAGGTGCCACGCTTGAGGTCGAACTCGCTCCAGCGTGCGAAACGCAGCTCGCTGGATCGTACAAACACATGCAGCGACAGCATCACCGTCAGACGGGTAAGTGCCCGGCCTTTATAGGTGTCGATCCGCTCCTGTAGTTCCGGTAGTCGCGATAAGGGTAGAGCGGGGCGATGTACCACCCGCGGGGCTTTGATCAAGCCTTCGAGGTCGTAAGCAGGGTTTGAGGTAATAAGCCGGAGGCGTTTTGCTTCGCGCATGATGCTCTGCAGGTAGTTTTGTACCCTTAAAGCTACGTCTATCGTTCCGCGCTTCTTGATCGCTTCCAAGGGCTGCATAAGGTCATGGGTGTCGAGATCAACAATGGCGCGTGCGCCGATCAGCGGGAATACGTGGGTTTTGAGGCGGCTCATCACTGTCTTGGAATGGCCTGGTGCCCACTTGGCCGACATTTCCGTATGCCAGTCGAGCGCAACGCTTTCAAAGGTTCTGCCTTTGATTACGGCTTCCGCCTTGGCTTGGTGCTTGGTCTCTATAGGATCAACGCCATCCGCCAGCATTCGCTTGACTTCCAAGCGCTTGCGGCGCGCATCGGCGAGGCCAATCACGGGGTAGTTGCCGAACGAGGTCAGTCCTTCCCGTCCGTCAGGTTTGACGTAACGGAGCCGCCAGCCTTTGCGGCCATTGGGTTGGACTAGGAGATAGAGGCCATCGCCATCGAAAAGCTTGTAGGCGCGGTCTGTAGGTTTTGCCAAGCGGCAAGCTACGTCGGAGAGCGGAGCTGTGGTGCGCGACATAAGGGTACTCCCTTTTATCGAAGTGACCTGTACCCCAAACTCTACCCTTAAAACGATTGGAATCCACCAGTTTCTGACGGAAACCGATGGAACGCCAAAACGAAAAAACCCGCCAGAAGGCGGGTTTTTCGGGGGTTCCAGAGATTTTGAAAGCCTTCTATGGAACCTTGGATGGTGCCGGCACCAGGAGTCGAACCCGGGACCTACTGATTACAAGTCAGTTGCTCTACCAACTGAGCTATACCGGCGTGTGGGCGACGATTATAGCGATTGGGTGGATCCTGTAAACCCCTGAATTCAGACTATTTTTGTGGCGGCTGCAATCAAGCGCTGCGCAGGGTGTTACGCAGCTTTTGCAGAAGGCGCACGGTGCGGCTGTTTTGCAGTGCGTGCAGTTGCGTTTCGGCCTGTTCGGCGCGGTGCAGGGCTGCGGCGAGTTGTCGGGCGGTGTCGGGTTCGTCGGGGGTTAGCGGATGGGCGAGGGCGTGGCCGCGGCAGAGGTGGAAGTTATCGAGGTTGCAGGGTGGGATGTCGAAGGCGGGTTTGAGGTTGAGGTGTTCGTCGGCGAGGAACCAGGTGTTGAGGCCGTCGAACAGGATTGACTGGTAGCCGGCATCTGTGACCAATGGCTCCCAGGTGTGGTCGCGCAGCCATGGGGTTTCGACAACGATGATCCATGGGCGGAAGCGGCTGAAGTCCATGCCGCGCAGGACGGTCTCCTCGTGGCCTTCGACGTCGATCTTGAGGAAGTGGATGGGTCGGTCGGCAGCGTGTTGTTCGCAGATTGAGGTGAGCGTGCGGGCCTGGACCGTGAGCGGGTGCACGTTCATGCCGAGGTCTTTGCGTTGCTGGGCCACGGCGGGATCGGCGGTGGACAGGCCGGTGTCGGGGATGCCGTAGAAGGTGACTTCGCCGGGCTGGTCGCTGGCGATGCACTGCACGGTGGTGTCGCGCGGGCGTTGCTGGCAGAGCGCGTCGTAGAAATTCTGCATCGGTTCGACGTTGATTCCCTGCCAGCCATGGTCGTAGAACGCTTTGGTGACCGAATCGTGGCACGGGTCATTGGCGCCGACATCGATGTAGAAGCCGTTTTCGAATTGCTTGAGCGCGCGCCACAGGCGGACGTCTTCAAAGTTCTGTGCATAAGAAATGAACGGCACGGTCGCTTCCTGTCGGTCGGTTTTTCTTGTTCTGCGGTGCGCGGGCGGCGCGTTCAGGCTTTGTATAGCAAGGCTGGCGGACACTCGCAAATATTCGCTGTGCAGGCTGCAGATTCGGCGGTTATGTCGTTTCGATTGGCGCCTTATGCACAACTCGCAGGCGCGATGGGGCGCTTAGGCCTGTTTTTGCGGAGCCGTTCTCATTTTGGGTGCAAATCCCTGTTTTGCAGGTTTTTTATTCATGTGAACAAAAAGTGACCAATGTCAATATTGCCGTGAAACAGGCGAGGATATTGGATCCAGCGAAATTTCATCAACAGAGTTATCCACAGGCTGCCGGCCGTCTATTCGCGTTCGGCGAGCAGCAGCAAGTTGCGCGGTGTGAGCGGTATTTCGCAGAAGGTGCCGAGGCGGACGTTGTAGCCCTGCTCGACAAGGAAAAGTGCTCGATCCAGGTTCAGCCAAAGCTCCAGCGGACGTCGGAAAAGTCCGCGCAGTAATTCCAGATTGCGTACTTCGGCCAGGCGCTGCCAACCGGCGGCTTCCAGTGCTGCCCAATCTGGCGAGCCGACGGTGGATAAGTTTTTCAGCGCTGCCAGATCCCGGCAGTAGTCGGCGAACGGCTTATCTAGCCACGCACTTGGCAGCGAGGGGGTAGGCAAGTACTCGTCGATGCCGCGCGATGTTCTTTGCAGCAAGTCGAAGGCGAGGCGTCGGGCCATGGAGTTGTCGCGCTGGCGTCGGACCCGTGTCCCGGCGGTTACGGTTTCGCTCATTGGCAAGGCCAGATCTTCCAGCGAGAGCTGTAGGACTGATCGCCGGCCCGCCGCAGATAACGCCTGATATTCGTTGCGGCTGATACGGTTGTAGCAGCACGGGGCAATCGCCATCTGTTGGCAGCCGGCCGCGCTGGCCAGTTGTATCAACCGCACATGCAGATCGCCGCAGGCATGGAGCGCGACGGGGGTGTGGGCCGCGCTCAAGACCTTGGAGGCATCTGCCGCCAGGACATCCTGCTCAACATGCAAGGCATGCAAATGATGACGCTGGCTCAACGCCTGACCGCTGGCAACGAGCGCGGGATCGTATTCGACACAGGTCAGCTGTTGCGCGCCACTCAACAAGCGCCGCCCCAGATGTCCCTTGCCCGAACACCAATCCAGCCAATGCGTCGGCTGCGCAGAAAAAGACAAGCGACTGGCAAACGCCTCGATCTGCTGCCATTTGCGTCCCGGTACGTCGACATTCAAGCGATGGCCGGCGGCGTCCAGTGGATGCCCCGGCAACTCACCGACAGCACTCAGCTCGGCCGACAACCTCGCCAGAGAAGCGAACGGCTCCGGAGCGTCGATGAGATCGGCAGGATGATTATGAGCTTGCTCGGCGTCTTCAAGCGATCGCCCGCGTAGCCACGAAGACAACTCGGGGCAGGACGCTTCCCAAGCAAGCGAAAGATGAGTGAACGGTCGGGGTTTCCACAACGCCTGATGCGTCGTAAGAAAAGCATCCAGTGCGGTGAAGCGGGCGAGTAAGTCCTCGCCCGTCAGCACGTGGGAAGTTTCAGCGGCCTTGGCAGGCATCGACACGCAGCCAGCGCTCCAGCAGCTTGAAGCCGCGCACCAGCACATAGGCCATGACCAGATAGAACACGCCCGCCGCGAAGAAAATCTCCACTGGCAGGTAGGTGCGGGCAATGATCGTGCGCGCCATCCCGGTCAGTTCGAGCAGGGTGACAGTGCTGGCCAGTGCGCTGGCCTTGAGCATCAGGATCACTTCGTTGCTGTAGGCAGGCAGGCCGATGCGCGCCGCACGGGGCAGGATGATGTAGAACATCGCTTTGGGCCTGGACATGCCCAAGGCCCGCGCCGCTTCGATCTCGCCCGGTGGAATCGCCTGAATGGCGCCACGTAGAATCTCGGCGATATACGCCGCCGTGTGCAGGGTCATGGTCACCGTGGCGCACCAGAACGGATCGCGCAGGTACGGCCACAGCGAGCTTTCTCGTACGGCGTCGAATTGCGCCAGGCCGTAATAGACCAGGAACAGTTGAACCAGCAGCGGCGTGCCGCGGAAAAAGAAGATGTAGGCGTAGGGCAGCGAACGCACGTACCACAGCTTCGAGGAGCGGGCGATGCCCAGCGGAATTGCCAGCAGCAGGCCGGCTATTACCGCGATGGCGACCAGTTCCAGGGTCAGGGTCGCGCCTTGTGCCAGTTTCGGCAGCCATTTGATGATGACGTCCCAGTTCATTGAGCGCTCCTCGCAAAGCCGCGGGCGGCGCGTTTTTCCAGGAAGTGCATGCCGGTCATCGCCAGCACCGTCAGGCCGAGGTACATCACCGCCGCCACCATATAGAAGGTGAACGGTTGTTTCGACACGGTCACGCCGATCTGCGCGTGACGCATGATCTCTTCCAGGCCGATCACCGACACCAGCGCGGTGTCCTTCATCAGGATCATGAACAGGTTGCCCAGGCCCGGCAGGGCGATGCGCCACATCTGCGGCATGATCAAGCGGGTGAAGATCCGCCATTTCGACAGGCCCAAGGCCTGGCCGGCCTCACGGTGGCCTTTGGGAATGGCGAGGAGCGCGCCGCGGAATACTTCCGTGGCGTAGGCGCCGAAGCACAGGCCCAGTGCGATTACACCGGCGGCGAAGGCGTTGAGTTGCAGGTCGGGGTTGCCGAAGTACTCACCGAGGGCGCGCATCAGGTTGACCGTACCGAAGTAGATCAGCAGCACCCAGAGCAATTCCGGGACGCCTCGCACCAGGGTCGAATAGGTGCCGCCAAGCCATTGCAGCGGCTTGTACGGGGAAGTCTTGGCCAAGGCGCCGAGCAGGCCGAGCACCAGCCCCAGGCACAGGGCCGTGAGCGCCAGCTGGACAGTCATCAGCGCGCCGGCAGCAAGGGCCGGGCCGAATCCGTAGAGGTTGATAATCATGGATTTCTGTTCAAATCGCGGCAGGCAAGGTCGGGAACCGACGCCGAACGATCTCGGCGCCGGTCCCGCAGGTCAGAATCAATAGATGCTGAACGGGAAGTACTTGTCGTTGATCTTTTTGTAGGTACCGTCAGCGACGATTTCCTTCAGTGCGGCGTTCAGCTTCTCGCGCAGTGGATCACCCTTGCGCACGGCGATGCCGATCTTGTCGCTTTCCACGACCGGGTCGCCCTTGAACTCGTAGTTCTTGCCGGCGTCGGTTTTCAGCCAGTCATAGTTGGCGTACTTGTCGGCGAGGATGGCGTCGACACGACCGGAGGTCAGGTCGAGATAGGCGTTTTCCTGGGTGTCGTAGAGGCTGACTTTGATGTCATCGCCATAAGTGTCTTCCAGCCAGGTGCCGGCCAGCGTGGCGCGCTGGGTACCGATGGTCTTGCCCTTGAGCGAGTCCTTGTCGGTTTTGAAATCGACGTTTTTTGGTGCGATGTATTGCAGCTTGTTCGAGTAGTACGGGTCGGTGAAATCAACCGCGCCCTTGCGCTCTTCGGTGATCGACAGCGAGGAGATCAGGAAGTCGAACTTCTTCGCGTTCAGGGCCGGGATGATGCCGTCCCAGTCGGACGTGACCACGGTGCATTCGGCTTTCATCTTCGCGCACAGGGCGTCGCCGATGTCTTTGTCGAAGCCGACAACCTGACCGCTGGCGTCTTTGTTGTTGAACGGCGGGTACGCCGCTTCGATGCCCATCTTCAAGGTTTCAGCCATGGCACCGGCGCTGAACGCGAGGGTGACGGCTGCGGCCAGGAAGACCTTTTTATAGTTCTGCATGCATGTTGCTCCGTTAGCGGTTGCTGGACATGAATTGTTTGCAGCGCGCCGAAAGCGGGTTTTCGAACACCTGCTGTGGCGATCCTTGCTCCTCTACCAAGCCCTGGTGAAGGAACACCACTTCGCTGGAGACCTGACGGGCGAAGCCCATTTCGTGGGTCACGAGCAGCATGGTGCGGCCTTCTTCGGCCAATGCGCGGATGACACTAAGTACTTCCTGAACCATTTCCGGGTCAAGGGCGGAGGTGGGCTCGTCGAACAGAATCACCTTCGGCTGCATCGCCAGTGTGCGAGCGATCGCTGCGCGTTGCTGCTGACCGCCGGACAGTTGCGCTGGATAGGCGTGGCGCTTGTCAGCGATGCCGACCTTGGCCAGCAGGGCTTCGGCGACTTCAATGGCCTCGGCCTTGCTCTGGCCGAGCACGCGGCGCGGGGCTTCGATGATGTTGTCGAGCACGCTCATGTGCGGCCACAGATTAAAGTTTTGAAATACAAAACCAATCTCGGAACGCAGGCGATTGATCTGCTTGCCATCGGCGGCAACCAGTTCGCCGTTTTTAGCGGCTTTGAGTTTGAGTTCTTCACCCGCCACCAGAATCTGGCCCTGGTGCGGGTTTTCCAACAGGTTGATGCAACGCAGGAACGTGGACTTGCCGGAACCGGAGGAACCGAGGATCGAGATCACATCGCCGTCGCGGGCGGTCAGCGAGATGCCTTTAAGCACCTCAAGCTGTCCGTAGCGTTTGTGCAAGTTGCGGATTTCAAGCGCGGGCGTGGCCTCAGCCATGTGCGTTCCTCATATATGTTGCGCTCCTGCTGTTGG
Source organism: Pseudomonas hamedanensis (assembly GCF_014268595.2). NCBI lineage: Bacteria > Pseudomonadati > Pseudomonadota > Gammaproteobacteria > Pseudomonadales > Pseudomonadaceae > Pseudomonas > Pseudomonas hamedanensis. The sequence goes on along the minus strand of NZ_CP077091.1, from coordinate 3,716,711 downwards.
CGGGCCTTCCTGGCGAGGCGGCCAAGCTAGCATAGCGTTTCAATGGCAGCCAACAGCGCTACGAGCGGTAAACGGGTGGCATGTGGCAGGTTGTCGCATCGGCGCAGCAGACTGTCGCCCCATCAACAACCGAACGGGTGTTTGATCGCGCAAGCCCGTGGGTGTCGCGTAAAAAAAGGCGCGATGTTGCCAGCTTTGGCGGGGTGTTGGAAGCGCTATCCGGCCGAACGTTCCTCAATTGCGCTTTTTCTGTGCATCGCGCACTTTTCAGGTGTGTTTCTGGTGCGCGAATTCGTCTTGAAAGTGAGTCGCAGGGTAACGCTTGGGCGAATAGCCATTAAACACAAGGACTTGCATCGAAAGCTGAACCAACCGCCACGCCCCCGGCATGCAGGGATTTGAAACATTTTGGCGCAAATCTTGCGTGCAGAATAAGGAACAGCCCGTTGGATTCTTTTTACGAGAAAGGATTTTCAGACGGGCCGGATGCACTCGCTTTCCTTGCAAAGGTAGTTTCGATGAGCAGTATTCCAAGCTCCAACGGCCTCGAACAGGGGCTCAAACCGCGTCATGTGACCATGTTGTCTATCGCCGGTGTGATCGGCGCCGGTCTGTTCGTTGGCTCCGGCCATGCCATTGCTGCCGCCGGCCCCGCTGTGCTGCTGGCCTACGCTGCTGCCGGTACGCTAGTGGTGCTGGTGATGCGCATGCTCGGCGAAATGGCCGTGGCCTCGCCGGACACCGGCTCCTTTTCGACGTACGCCGACCGCGCCATCGGCCACTGGGCCGGTTTCACTATCGGCTGGTTGTATTGGTGGTTCTGGGTCCTGGTCATTCCGCTGGAAGCCAACGCCGCCGCGACCATCCTGCATGCGTGGTTCCCGGGCGTCGATATCTGGGCCTTTGCTTTAGTCATCACGATGTTGCTGACCGTGACCAACCTGTTCAGCGTGAAAAATTACGGCGAGTTCGAGTTCTGGTTCGCCCTGATCAAAGTGCTGGCGATCATTGGCTTTATCGGCCTTGGCCTTGCGGCGATTTTCGGCTTCCTGCCGACCAGTCAGGTCAGCGGTGTTTCGCATTTGTTCGACAGCGGCGGCTTTCTGCCGAACGGCATGGGGGCTGTGCTGGGCGCGATCCTGACCACCATGTTCTCATTCATGGGCACCGAAATCGTCACCATCGCGGCGGCGGAATCGAAGAACCCGGGCCAGCAGATTTCCAAGGCGACCAACTCGGTGATCTGGCGGATCGGCCTGTTCTACCTCGTTTCGATCTTCATCGTTGTGGCGCTGGTACCATGGAATGATCCTACGCTGGCCAATCTCGGTTCCTACCAGACCGTGCTTGAGCGCATGGGCATCCCGAACGCGAAAATGATCGTCGACATCGTGGTCCTGGTCGCGGTGACCAGTTGCCTGAACTCGGCGCTCTACACCTCTTCGCGCATGCTGTTCTCCCTCGGCAAGCGCGGCGATGCCCCGGCCATGTCGACCCGTACCAACAAAAGCGGCACGCCTTACTGGGCGGTGATGCTATCGACTGGCGCCGCGTTCCTCTGCACCTTCGCCAACTATGTCGCTCCGGCTGCGGTGTTCGAATTCCTGCTGGCCAGCTCCGGCGCCATCGCCCTGCTGGTGTATCTGGTGATCGCGTTCTCGCAACTGCGTATGCGCAAACAGCGCATGGCGCGGGGCGAAAAAATCGTCTTCAGCATGTGGCTGTTCCCAGGCCTGACCTACGCGGTGATCATTTTCATCATCGCGGCGCTGACCATCATGCTGTTCCAGGAGGCGCACCGCGTGGAAATCCTCGCGACAGGCCTGCTGAGCCTGATGGTGGTGGCCGCCGGTCTGCTGGTGGCGCGTCGTCGCAAGCTGGAAAAGCGTGGCGCGGTGGTGTTGAACTGATCCATTACGCGTAATGCAAAACGGCCGCTGTCAGTGATGACAAGCGGCCGTTTTTGTTTGTGAGCTTTGCTCAGTCGGGATAAACCCAGTCCTCAATACGCAATCCGGAAACACGTTCAAATTCCCGCACATTGTTCGTGACCACGATAAGTCCAAGTGACCGCGCGTGGCCTGCGATCATTTGGTCGTACGGCCCTATCGGTGTTCCCGCTTTCGCAAGTTCAGATCGAATCATCCCGGTCTGTGCGGCTGCGTCATTGTCGAAAGGCAAGACTTCCAGTCGCGCAACGAAACCTTCGACGATCGCCAGATTCTTTTCCGGGGCCGCGGACTTTTCAGCACCGTAAATAAGCTCCATAAGCGTGATAGCGCTGACGCACAATTGCCCGGAATGTCGATTGAAAGCTTCCCGGACAACCTGTGGTTTGTTCTTGATGGTGAAGATGCAGATGTTTGTATCTAGCATGTATTTGATCATCAGAACGACTCGCGCTCCTGATCAGTGGGTTGCTCACGGTCAGCCATGAAATCAGGGCTGACGCTGTCGCCATCAAACCAGCTATCCCAGCTTTCTCCAGCAGGCGTAATGACGCGTGTTCTGCCAATCGCAATGACTTCCACTCGTTTAACGTCGCCGGGCATCGCAACTGCCTTTGGCAGCCGAACTGCCTGACTTCTGTTGCTCATGAAAATTGTGGTCTGTTCCATATTTGACCTCTGGGTCTGATCCTGTGATGGCCTAAGGATAAGTTGTGCTCGGGATATGTCAACGGGATATACACTGTCATCGGACAAAGGGTAGCTAAGCCATCCAAACAAAAAACGGCCGCTGTCAGGGATGACTCGCGGCCGTTTTGATTTCTGAGCAGCGGTTATTCGCTCTTTTCTTCCTGGTTGTCTACCGACTTCCCATAAGCATCCAGCGCCACCCCGAAATCGGTGATGAACTGCGGCTCGCTCAGCCAGGCCTGGGCTTCTTCGATGGTCATGCCATCGGCCCACATGCGGTAGTCGATCAGCATGTCGGCGGCCAGGTGGGTGGCGGCCATGCCTTCGTTGTCGGCGTTTTCCATGTCGAGCAATTCAGGTTGATCGACGATGATGAACGCCAGTTCGCGCAGCAGGGTCAGCAACATCTCGTCGCGGCTGACGGCTTCGGCGTCGCGCATTTTGCTGAACATCGCCAGGGTGTAATCGGGGATCGGCTCGGCGAGGTGGCCGAGGTCTTCGTCCTGATCCAGCGGCTTGCGCCCGACCATACGGATTTGCTTGGCTTTGGCCTTGGCGCGTTTGGCGCGTTTCTGTTGCTTGTTCAGGGATGCCATGGGAGCTCAGTTCTTCTGTTGGGTTTGTGCGGCGATCACGTCGGACGCCGCCACATAGTCGGCCTGGAAGGCCGGGGATTCGATCCATGCCAGCGCGCCGGCCTCGTCGGTTTCCTGCGACCACTGGCGATACTCGATCAACGCCGCGAGGATGAAATCCATCGCGCCTTCTTCGCCTTCCTGCTCATACACCAGCTCCAGCAGCGGGTCTTCAAGGAAAGCCGCGCACATCGCTTGTTGGCTGATCTTCTCGGCGTCGATCATTTTCTTGAACAGTTCGGTCAGGTCCACCGATTCGAAATCGATGCGGTCGTCGTTCGGGTCGAGCTCGACCGGCGCTTCGGCGCGCTTGGTGCGGTTCTGCTTGGCCTTGGCTTTGGCCCGGGTGGCACGTTTTTGCTGCTTGTTGGCGGAGGCCATGATCTGTTCCGTGGTGCGTTGAGAGGGGCTCAGCTGCAGGGCAATTGCCGCCCGGGAGCATCGGCGGCCAATGCGCCGGTTTGCAGCCAGGTCAGAGCGATGGGCCATAGTGTGGCTTGGTATGCGCTGCGAAAAAAGGCGAAATGTCCGACTTGTTGCTCGTCGATGTCCTGCGGCGCGATGCGCAGGTGGGTTCTGGCCGCGTTGCTGAAGTAGCCGAGCAGGCGTTCGATCGCCGGGATCGTGCCGTAGGGGTCATCGCTGATACTGACGGCCAGGGTTTGGGCGCGGACGTTGGCGAAGGGCAGGGCACCCGTTTTCTGCAACAGGGCGCGACCGCTCGGGCGCTGTTCGAAGCGCGCGGCAGGCGTGCTCCAGTCTCGTACAACGCCGGTTGGCGTATCTTCCAGCCAGCCGAGCCGCTTGCCGGGGAAATAGCCGCAGAGCAGCGTCATCAAAGGCATCACCACATGCCACTTGCCGAACATTCGCCAGCGCTGCTCGGGAGCGTAATCGCGCCAATACGCAAACTGTGCGCCGACGGTGACCAATCGTCGGATCACCCTCCCGGATTCGGCCAGGCCCGCCGCGCAACCGCCGAAACTGTGGCCGACCACATCAATCGGCTGCCCGGGAAACTCCCGCTGCGCACGTTTGAGCATCGCTTCGAAATCCAGCGCGCCCCAGTCGCTCCACGAGGCGCGCAGCCCTTTGATCGACTCGCCGCGCGATTCGCCGATGCCCCGGTAGTCGTAGGTCATCACGTCGAAGCCGTGGTTGAACAGATAGGCTGCGAACCTTGAGTAATGGCGACAGCGCACGGACGTGGCGGCGTTGATGATGACCACTGGGCACTGTGGATCGGGCGAACTGTGGCGCCAGGTGAAGCCGCCGAGTGCGTAGCCGTCGGCTGCGTTCTCTATGAACGGTTCGCCAATGGTTACCGGGTTGGTCGAAAGGCATTTGTTCATAAAGGCTCGGCCTTTGCGAAGGTGGATCAAGAATGAGCCTGGAACTGGCGCCGAGCAATATACGGAACGCAGTGCGTTCCGAATTCAATGTGATCGAATTCGTGACGCGCTGCGTCACGATTTACATAAGTCCAAGAGACCGTTCATTTCACATCCGCTCCAGTTCATGCAACGCGCAGCGGCATAATCCCAACATGACAGCGTTCGAGTACCGCCGCGCAACAGGCAATCTGGTCTAACCGAGATGCCGAGTCAGCAGGAAAAGCAGTCACGAGTGAAAGGCGCGAGTACAATCCCGCGCCCAGTATTTTGTGACGTAAGGAAACGCTGTTTTGAAAGGGATTCTGCGAATTGGCTGTGTCATAGGCCTGGCACTGCTGTTGGTTGGCTGCGGAACGTTTATCGGGCGCTTGAATGATGGTCTGTCCGACGCCGAGTATTACCGAGGGGTCGATGGCGGCCTACACCTGCTCGGTGTTCGGGGAGGAGGCAGCGATGGCATGCCGGCAGCGATCATCTGTTACATGATGATCGTCTGCCCGGTCATCACTGTTGTATCCCTGCCAGTGGATGCCGCTGTGGATACAGTCTTGTTGCCCGTCGATTACATCAACACCCTGTGAAGGCGGCATGCACTATCGACCTGTGCGCTTGCGCTTCGGCCTCTGCTCACGTACCCGCTCTTTGCGATAAATCCACAACCCAAACACACCAATGGCCAGCATGAACGCCGTCCAGAAGCTCTGCCAAACGAACTCGAACCAGTATCTCCGAGGTTGCAGTGCCAAGGTGTAGGTGCTGCGCGGCCCGCGACTGTTGGTGGTGATGGAGCCGGTGATCCAGCTTTCGATCAGCATGTAGATTGAGAGGCAGATGGCAATCGCGATCAGCACGCCGGCGAGGACGGTCAGCCAATAACTTACCCGGCTTTGCCGATACGGCGAAGGATGGGGCAGGGGGACGCGGGTTCGTTTTTGATTCATCGAGTGATGGCCCTTTTCCGTAAGGGGTAAGCAGTGTCCATCAAATCCCGGACATAAAAAAACCCTGAATCTTGCGATTCAGGGTTTTCGGTATTTGGTGCCCAGAGACGGAATCGAACCGCCGACACGGGGATTTTCAATCCCCTGCTCTACCGACTGAGCTATCTGGGCAACGGGGCGCATTAAAAGGGTTTTTCGGATTTACGTCAACGACTTTTTGAAAATTTCTTAAATTAATTCCGTCGCTTACGAAGTATGCGAGTTATTCGGCTGGCGGCACGTAGCCTTCGGCCTTGGCGTATTCCTCGCCGGAGAAGTACTTGTCCATTTCGCCCTGAAGGTATTTGCGATCTTCGGCGTTCATCATGTTCAAGCGCTTTTCGTTGATCAGCAGGGTCTGGTGTTTCTGCCAGTCCGCCCAGGCCTTGGCGGACACGTTGTCGTAGATGTCCTGACCTTTGGCGCCCGGGAACGGGGCGCGCTCAAGGCCTTCGAGTTGTTCTTTGTACTTGCGGCACATTACGGTGCGGGTCATGGCGATTCTCCTGCATTCAAGACGGCGGCCGCGCGTTCGAGCAAGGTCTTGACCGGGGCGGCGAGGCCCAGGCGCGGCGGGGTGGCGAGGTTATACCAGAGCCAGTCGGCCTCGGCCACGTGGTGGCTGGCTTCCTGCACCTGGACCAGCCAGGGTTCGATGGACAGCTGGAAATGGCTGAACGTGTGGACGAGGCTTGGCAGCGCCTGCTGTTGGCCCATTGTCAGCGAGTGTTGATCGGCCAGATGCTGCAGATCGTCGAGGTCGTCAAGTTCCGGCAGGCTCCACAAACCGCCCCACAGACCCGTCGACGGGCGGCGGTAAAGCAGGATTGCGCCTTCGTCGTTGGCAAGCATCGGCATCAATGTGCGTTTTTGCGGGATGGCCTTGCGCGGCTTGGGGATCGGGTAGCGGGTTTCCAGGCCGAGCATGTGTGCCTCGCAGCCGCGCTCCAGCGGACACAACAGGCAGCTCGGCTTGCTGCGCGTGCAGAGTGTGGCGCCGAGATCCATCATCGCCTGGGTGTAGGCGTTGACCCGGTCGTGCGGGGTAAAGCGCTCGGCGTTGGCCCACAGCTGTTTAGCCACTTTCGGTTCGCCGGGATAACCCTCTTGCGCGGTAAAGCGCGCCAGCACGCGTTTGACGTTGCCGTCGAGGATCGGCGCGCGCAGGCCCATGCTGATGCTCGCGATGGCGCCAGCGGTGGACAGGCCAATGCCCGGCAGCTCGGTGAGTTTTTCCACATCCCGTGGAAACTCGCCGCCGTACTGGCTGACGACAATCTTTGCGGTTTTCTGCAGATTGCGTGCGCGAGTGTAGTAACCCAGCCCGGTCCACAGGTGCAGCACTTCATCCTCCGGCGCGGCGGCCAGTGCTTCGACCGTCGGCAGCGCGGCCATGAACCGGTCGAAGTAATTGAGCACGGTGCTGACCTGGGTCTGCTGCAACATGATCTCCGAAACCCACACCCGATACGGGCTGATGTTCTGCTGCCAAGGCAAATCGTGGCGGCCGTGGCGGTCGAACCACTCCAGCACCGCCGTGGAAAACTGCTCCGCTGTCATCGCTTGAACAGCCCCTTCAATGCGTCTTTCAGTTCCGGGCTGACTTTGTCGCCCAGTTTTTCGTCGATCTTTTCGCTGAGTTTGTTGCCGGCCAGTTTGCTCGCCACCTGACCGAGTCGGTCATTGTCGATGCGGCACGCCTTCGCGCCCAGCTCCAGCGGGCCACGGCAGCGCAGCGGCCACTCGATGCCGACGAATTTATCGCCGACCTGACAGGCCGGGTCGGGCATGGCGCTGGTGTCGCCTTCGACGATGATGCCGACACGATAATCCATGCCCAGCACGCGCAGGTCGATATCGCCGTCACCGTTGACGGTCATGCCGGGGATACGCACTTTCAGGTCCGGGTTGCTGGCGACGCCGTTGCGCACGGTCAGGTTGCCCTTGAGTTCCTCGAAAGGCGTGTCTCTGCCTCGAGGCTCGCCGCTGAGGGTTTTGCGATTGAGCGTGGCGATGCCTTTGCACAATTGCTGCTCAAGGTTGGCATTGAGCAACACACCGTTGTTGATGACGAAACTGGCGTTGCCGTTCAGTGTGTCAATCAGCGCCTGCTGGCTGTTGCCGCTGCCGGTAACGGTGCTGGTCAGGGTTACCAGACCTTTGACCGGCGGATTCTTGCCCTGGCTTTCGATGATTTTTTCCGCCGGAACGCGATTGAGGCGGGTCTGCAAATTCAATACGGGGGCGCTTGGGCGCACGTCCAGCGTGCCGTTGGCGACGAAACCGCCGTTGTACAGGTCGCCACTGAGATTGGTCAGGGTCAGCAGACCGCCCTGGCCGGTGGCTTTCAGCGCAGCGTTCTGGATCGGCAGTTTGTCGAGGGTCAGTTGGCCGAAGGTCAGGTCGGCATCGACGTCGAGTTTGGCCAGGCGCTCAACCGGCAGCAGGCGTTCGGTGCTCCAGGCGGTTTTGCTCGGTTTGTCCGGCAGTGGCGTAGTACCTGCCACGGCACCTGCCTCGGTATTGGCGACTTCAGCCTGACGTGTTTGTGTGGCGCTATTGGCCTGAGCCGATTTCGGTGGCAAGTAGCGGTCGACGTTGAACGTGTCAGCCTTGAGGATCGCGCGTAGCGACTGTTTGGCGAAGTCTTCGATGGCGATGCGCCCGCTGAAACTGCTGTCGTCGAGTTTCAGGTTGATGTTGTCGAACGACAGACTGGTCGGGGTAGCCGCAACGCGGCTGACCAGCTCGACCTTGCTCAGGCTGCCTTCGCCCATCTTCGGCAAGGTCTGGCCGATGCTGTCGACGAACTTCGCCAGATCGAACTGCGCGATGGAGATACCACCGCTGATCTGTGGTGTCTTGTCGAGGTCGTTGGCCTTCAGCTCACCCAAGGCCCGCAACTGGTTGGCGGAGATCTTGATGCCGGTCCATTCGGCGACGTTTGCTGCCTTGTCCAGCAACAACTGGCCTTGGGCCGAGAAGGTCATGGTCTTGCCTTGCAGCGGATCGCCAGCGAGTTCGCCGGACAGCTTCAGGTCTTCGAACTTGTAGCGTTGCAGGGCGCGTTCAAAGCGCAGTTCGCCACTGAGCTCGGTGCGCACGCGCAGCACCGGCTGATTGGTGCCGAGGAATGCGGTGGCCTTCACCGGAATGTTGGTCGAATCGTGGACCGGGCCGGTGCTCAACTGGATGCTTTCAGCGCTGAACTGCTTGCCGGTCAGCTCATCGGTGTATGCGACGCGGGCGTTATTGACGGTCAGGCTGTCGATGTCGAGGCGAATGGGTTGCGCCGGTTTTTCCACGGCGACCGTCGGTTCGCTGGCGGCAGCGGCAGGCGTGGCTGGCGCAGTCTCGCCGGGCGCCACCGGCACCTTGCCGATGTCTTCCCAGTTGCCATGACCGTTTTTGTCACGGTTCAGGCGCAGGTTGAGACCTTCGACGCGCACGTCGCTCATCTGCACTTCGCGGCGCAGCAGTGGCAGCACGCGCACCGACAGGCCGAGCATCTGCAAGTCGGCAAACGGTTCGGCAGGCTTTGCCAGAGTGGCGACGCTGGCCTCGTGCAGTTCCAGGCCGAGCCAGGGGAACAGGCTCCAGCCGATATCGCCATTGAGCGTCAGCTCGATGTGGGCCTTGTCGCGGGCAATCTGGCGGATCTCGTCTTTGTAGTCGTTGGGATCGAAGAGGTGGGTCAGGGCGAAACCTGCCGCCACAATGATCAGCAACAGCCCGAGAAGTACCAGACCCAGGATTTTGCCGAACGCTTTCATGGGCGAGTCCTTGTAATTAGTCGAATTCGTCATCTAGCCGCGCAGTATAGCGCTGCAACGGCCTGCTTCGGGGTGGCGTCATGTGGCCAGTACCGTCAGCGGTACCTGTAACCTGGCGGCCAGAGCCTCAATCTCAAGATGCCCGGCAGGCGCCAGCAGGCGCAAGTCAGCCCCCGCTTGCGACGCCATTTTCTGCGCTTGGTTCACCAGGCGTTCAGCGACCCCGCGGCGTCGAGTAACTTTTCGTACGCATAAATGAGACAAATACCAAACGTCCTGGTGCCTTTGCAGGCGCCCGGCGCCGAGCAGCCGATCATTGAAACGCCCGGCAATAAAAGAACCATCCGCCAACGCAGTTTCGATCAGATCGGCCTCGGTGGAAAACGGTGCAAACAGCCATTGGGGCGCGTCGCGATAGATTTTCTGCAAATCCTGTTGATCCTGATAAGTGGCGTCTTTCAGCGTCTGGACAATGATTGGCATGCGTTTCCCCGAGGTGTAGAGATCAGATGACTGAAAAAAGGTGATATCAGTTTGGTTTTTCTGTCACCTGAGAATGGTAACCTTCGCCAGTTCGTCCGCCCTTCTGCGACTTAACGTCGCGCCTTCAAGGAGCTTCACCTAAAAAAACGGTCATGCCTGCGTGCATAAGGCCGAGGGTGAACAGTGGCTGGCGAACCATACTAATAATTGGGGGATACACAATGAGCACGAGCATTACGGCGGACGGTCTCGACACCGCCCAGCCTGGGTTCCTGTCCAAGGAACGCATTATCGCCAAGCCCGGTTTCAACCGCTGGCTGGTGCCACCGGCCGCGCTGGCCATTCACTTGTGCATCGGCATGGCCTACGGCTTCTCGGTGTTCTGGTTGCCGCTGTCCAAGGCATTGGGCGTTACCGCTCCAGTGGCTTGCGCACCGGACATGAGCTTCATCGCACAGGTGTTTTCTTCGAACTGCGACTGGCCGATCTCCATGCTCGGCTGGATCTATACGCTGTTCTTCATCTTCCTCGGCTGCTCGGCAGCGATCTGGGGTGGCTGGCTGGAACACGCCGGTCCGCGCAAGGCAGGCGTCGTCTCGGCCCTGTGCTGGTGCGGCGGTCTGCTGATTTCTGCGTTGGGTATCTATACCCACCAGATCTGGCTGATGTGGATCGGCTCCGGCGTGATCGGCGGTATCGGTCTGGGCCTGGGCTATATTTCGCCAGTGTCGACCCTGATCAAGTGGTTCCCGGACAAGCGCGGCATGGCGACCGGCATGGCGATCATGGGCTTCGGCGGCGGCGCGATGGTCGGTGCACCGTTGGCAACCGCGTTGATGAGTCACTTCGCTTCGCCACAAGGCGTGGGCGTATGGCAGAGCTTCGTGGCCATGGCGGCGATCTACTTCGTGTTCATGATCGGTGGCGCTCTGTCGTACCGCGTGCCGCCAACCGGCTGGAAGCCTGAAGGCTGGACCGCGCCGGCGAAGAAAGCCTCGAACGCGATGATCACTAACCGTCACGTCCATGTGAACGTAGCGTGGAAAACCCCGCAATTTCGTCTGGTGTGGCTGGTGCTGTGCCTGAACGTTTCGGCGGGTATCGGCATCCTCGGCATGGCCTCGCCACTGTTGCAGGAAGTGTTCGGCGGCAAACTGCTGGGCGTTGACGTGCCGTTCGGTCAACTCGATGCAGGCCAGTTGGCCTCGATTGCCGCGATCGCAGCCGGCTTCACCGGTCTGCTGAGCCTGTTCAATATCGGTGGCCGCTTCTTCTGGGCTTCGTTCTCGGACTACCTGGGCCGCAAAAACACCTATTTCGTGTTCTTCGCTCTGGGTTTTGCTCTGTACGCATTGATTCCGAACATGGGCCATCTGGGCAACGTTGCGCTGTTCGTGGCGGCGTTCTGCATCATTCTGTCGATGTACGGCGGTGGTTTTGCCACAGTTCCGGCCTATCTGGCCGACCTGTTCGGTACGCAGATGGTCGGTGCGATCCACGGTCGTCTGCTGACTGCCTGGGCCGCTGCGGGTGTGCTCGGTCCGGTGCTGGTGAACTACCTGCGTGAATATCAATTGAGCATCGGCGTGGAACGCGCAGCTGCCTATGACATCACCCTGTATATCCTCGCTGGCCTGCTGGTGCTGGGCTTCCTGTGCAACCTGATGGTGCGCCCGGTGGCCGACAAGTACTTCATGACCGACGCCGAACTGGCGGCCGAACAGGCGCTGGGCCATGACAAGGGTGCTGATGCCAGCACCGTGCTGGAGTGGAAAGCCGCGCCGGGCAGCAAGCCGCTGGCTATTGCTGCGTGGCTGGTGGTCGGTATTCCGCTGGCGTGGGGTGTATGGGTGACCCTGCAGAAGACGTCGGTACTGTTTCACTAAGTAAAATGTAGTACCCCTGTAGGAGTGAGCCTGCTCGCGATAGCGGTCTGACAGTCACAGAAATGGTGACAGTCAGGCCCTCATCGCGAGCAGGCTCACTCCTACAGTTGTTTCTGGGTGCCTGTAATGGCTTGTATGGACATGTCTACCCGCGACAGCCGGGCGTTCTATCCGTCAGCCATATCACCTCTCGTGTTTCTGTTTGCCTCCTGCGTGCCTATAATGGCTGCCTTTTTCGCCCAATGATTTTGCGGAGCTGGTGATGGCCGAACGTAAGGCGTCTGTCGAGCGCGACACTCTGGAAACCCAGATCAAAGCCTCGATCAACCTTGATGGCACCGGAAAGGCCCGATTCGATATCGGTGTTCCTTTTCTTGAGCACATGCTGGATCAGATTGCCCGTCACGGGTTGATCGACCTGGATATCGAATGCAAGGGCGATCTGCATATCGACGACCACCATACGGTGGAAGACGTCGGTATCACCCTCGGCCAGGCCTTCGCCAAAGCCATCGGCGACAAGAAAGGCATCCGTCGTTACGGTCACGCCTACGTGCCGCTCGATGAGGCGCTGTCGCGTGTGGTCATCGACTTCTCTGGTCGTCCGGGCTTGCAAATGCACGTGCCGTACACCCGCGCCACCGTCGGCGGCTTCGACGTTGACCTGTTCCAGGAGTTCTTCCAGGGCTTCGTCAACCACGCGCTGGTCAGCCTGCACATCGACAACCTGCGCGGCACCAACACTCACCACCAGATCGAAACCGTGTTCAAGGCTTTCGGCCGCGCGCTGCGCATGGCCGTCGAGCTGGATGAGCGCATGGCCGGGCAAATGCCGTCGACCAAAGGCGTTCTGTAATGCAGACGGTTGCAGTTATCGACTACGGCATGGGCAACCTGCACTCGGTGGCCAAGGCCCTGGAGCACGTTGGCGCCGGCAAGGTGCTGATCACCAGCGATGCGAACGTGATACGCGAAGCCGACCGCGTGGTCTTCCCCGGTGTTGGCGCGATTCGCGATTGCATGGCGGAGATCCGTCGCCTCGGCTTTGACTCGCTGGTGCGTGAGGTCAGCCAGGATCGGCCGTTTCTCGGCATCTGCGTCGGCATGCAGGCTTTGCTCGACAGCAGCGAAGAGAACGACGGCGTCGACTGCATCGGCCTGTTCCCCGGCGCGGTGAAGTTCTTCGGCAAGGATCTGCATGAAGACGGCGAGCACCTGAAGGTTCCGCACATGGGCTGGAACGAGGTCAAGCAGAACATCAGTCACCCGCTCTGGCACGACATTCCGGATCTGGCGCGTTTCTACTTCGTGCACAGCTACTACATTGCCGCCGCCAACGCGCGGCAGGTGGTGGGCAGCGGTCATTACGGGGTCGATTTCGCCGCAGCATTGGCCGATGGTTCGCGTTTCGCCGTGCAGTTCCACCCGGAGAAAAGCCATACCCACGGTCTGCAACTGCTGCAGAACTTCGCCGCGTGGGACGGTCGCTGGTAAATGGCTGCCAAGAAGTCCAAGCCGCCGATCCTGACGCTCACTGCCGAGCAGGAGAGCGAGGCCAATCGCAAGATTCAGCGGTTCATGGAAGACCGTTTCGAACTGGACCTGGGTTCGTTCGAAGCGGCGGAAATTCTTGAGCTGTTTACCCGCGAGATTGCTCCGCACTATTACAACAGGGCGATTTTCGATGTGCAGACCCACCTCAAGGAGCGGTTTGAAAGCATCGAAAGTGACCTGTGGGCGCTCGAGAAAAATTGATTCCCGAGCCAAGCTGAACATTCCAATTTTAAGGTTTGCCAGATGCTGATTATTCCCGCTATCGATCTCAAGGACGGCGCCTGTGTCCGTCTGCGCCAAGGCCGTATGGAAGATTCCACGGTGTTCTCCGATGATCCGGTGAGCATGGCTGCCAAGTGGGTGGAGGGCGGTTGCCGTCGTCTGCATTTGGTCGATCTGAACGGCGCGTTCGAAGGTCAGCCGGTCAATGGCGAAGTGGTCACCGCAATCGCCAAGCGCTACCCGACCCTGCCGATCCAGATTGGTGGCGGTATCCGCTCGCTGGAAACCATCGAGCACTACGTCAAGGCCGGCGTGAGCTACGTGATCATCGGCACCAAAGCGGTGAAGGATCCGGCGTTTGTCGCTGAAGCCTGCCGCGCCTTCCCGGGCAAAATCATTGTCGGTCTGGATGCCAAAGACGGGTTCGTCGCCACCGACGGCTGGGCTGAGATCAGCACCGTGCAGGTCATCGACCTGGCCAAGCAATTTGAAGCCGACGGCGTGTCATCGATCGTTTATACCGACATCGCCAAAGACGGCATGATGCAGGGCTGCAACGTACCGTTCACCGCCGCGCTGGCCGCTGCGACGAAGATCCCGGTGATCGCTTCCGGCGGCATCCATAACCTGGGTGACATCAAGTCGCTGCTCGACGCCATGGCACCGGGCATCATCGGTGCAATCACCGGCCGGGCGATTTATGAAGGCACTCTCGATGTCGCCGAAGCGCAAGCTTTCTGCGATTCGTACCAAGGCTGAGGACTGACCATGGCGCTGGCCAAACGCATCATCCCTTGCCTGGACGTGGACAACGGCCGGGTCGTCAAAGGTGTGAAGTTCGAAAACATCCGCGATGCCGGTGACCCGGTGGAAATCGCCCGTCGTTATGACGAGCAGGGCGCTGACGAGATTACCTTTCTCGACATCACCGCCAGCGTCGATGGGCGTGACACCACGCTGCATACCGTCGAGCGCATGGCCAGCCAGGTGTTCATTCCGCTGACCGTCGGCGGTGGCGTGCGTACCGTGCAGGACATCCGCAACCTGCTCAATGCCGGCGCGGACAAGGTGTCGATCAATACCGCCGCCGTGTTCAACCCGGAATTCGTTGGCGAAGCGGCGCAGCATTTCGGCTCGCAGTGCATCGTCGTTGCCATCGACGCCAAGAAAGTCTCCGGCCCCGGCGAAACCCCGCGCTGGGAAATCTTCACCCATGGCGGGCGCAAGCCAACCGGCCTTGACGCGGTCGAGTGGGCAAAAAAAATGGAAGGCCTGGGCGCTGGCGAGATCCTGCTGACCAGCATGGATCAGGACGGCATGAAGAATGGCTTCGACCTCGGCGTGACCCGCGCCATCAGCGATGCGCTGGGCATCCCGGTGATCGCGTCCGGTGGTGTCGGCAACCTTCAGCACCTGGCTGACGGCATTCTCGAAGGCCATGCCAGCGCGGTGCTGGCGGCGAGTATTTTCCACTTCGGCGAATACACCGTGCAGGAAGCCAAGGCGTACATGGCCAAGCGCGGCATCGTCATGCGCTGATCAGGTTGAGTCTGCATGCTGCCGGGCGGGACCCATACGGGTTACTCTCCGCCCGGCTTGCAGCCCGACGGGTCAAGGTTTTTGCAATATCTCGGTGCGCACCGCCGACGTATTGAAGTCGCGATCCATGGTGTAGCTGCACAGCGTCAACGGCAGGGCTTCGTTGGGTATCAGGAAGCTGTCGCCTATCTTGGTGTAGCTTCTCGAATCGATGCCGGCGCAGTCTGTTGAGTCGACCGCCCCAACGTATACCTGAGTCCAGATATTACGATCCGTGTTCTGACGATATTCGATCAACAGCTCGTCACTGCCGTGCTTGAGGTGAGGCGCTGGTTCAGGCAGTGAAATCCCGCCTGGATTGACTAGGCGTGCCGGCAGGACTTGTGTGTTGCGTAAGTTTCCCTCGATGAGTTGTTGATCAACTGAGTCGACACCCACCAGGCACAGATAATATAAGCCCGCCTCACTGCCGATAGGTGCATCAACAAGGCCGGTGCTGATATCGATCGGGTTGCTGTAATGTTCTGGCAAGTAACAGGCATGTGCGTCGCGCACAGTTTTGAATCGAAAGAAGTCAGTGCTCATTGAAAACCTGACGTCCCAGTCTGGCCTCTTTTCATGTTCTTTCTGAGGTGCTTTATAAAGTGTCACGTCTGCGTCGGTTCTGGCTCTGAAATTGAAGTCAGGCTTCAGCGAGCAGGCGGGCGCATTCATGTTGAAGCGGCCGTCAGAAAAACAAGACATCAAATAATCGATCGGGAAACTCTGGCTGGCCTGATCAGGCAAAACGGATTGACGATCAGGCTTTGCACAAAGTCCATGCCAGAAGCACAGGTCGCTCGCTGTGATTGCGTAAGTGGTTCCCGACATGACACCGGTGACTTCCCCTGTAGCGATATCAATGACCGGGGAACCGGATGACCCCGGTTCGATGCCTTTGCAATCCTGCTTCTGGTAATCGGTATGAACGGTCAGATATTTGATGAGCGTGGTGTCTGCTGGCTCTTGGGTGCAGGACGAGAGCCTGAGGCCTGGCGCGCTTGCGGGCGCGCCGATGACCCTGACTTGGGTGAGTTCGTCGGGCGCTTTGCGTGCCACCTTGAGGGGGTTGATGCCGTCGGCGATCACCGCTTGTAGCGAACTGTTCAATTCCATGATCGCTACATCGGTGCCAGCCAGGCTGGCCCAGTTGATCTTTTGGATGTCGTAACGCTTGGCCTCCAGCAGCGTGTCTTGAAAATAATTAAATTGCACCTGGCCCTGATAGGTCATATCCGCGACTGTTCCAATCCGGATTGATGCGCAATGTCCGTTGGTCAGGATATACGCCGGAGCGTCTGTATTATTGTCAGCGTCGCGGTTGTCGATGAGAAAAGCCGTGCAATAGCGGCGGTCTCCTTTGATGATCTGCCCGATACCGTTCAAGTGATTGTTCTGGCCAAGAGCATTATGCAAAAGAACCGGCTCCGCGGGTGCCGGGACAGCATATGAACAAGACGCCACAGCGAAGGTGGTTGTCAGGAAGGCAAGTGTTGCTGCCACTTTTGATTTGTAATTCATGACCGGTCCTTGGTCGAAGGTTGAAATAATGAAGTCTGGTTTTAATAACTCTAATTTGAATTCTCCGTTGTGGTGTTGTTTGTGCTGTAGCGAAATGTAAGGCAAGTGTTTTTTTGAAAAGGCTTTCAACTGTTTTTTATTGTCGGGGTAGTTAAAAAATGTCCACCGTGGCGATGTCTTGCCGCCGCTCCCGACTGGACCGAAGTGCATTGATTTCGTGCCGGCCAGTGGACACCATGGCGCACCCAAGGCACTCTTGGGCACGCCATGGATTCCGGTAGCCCGACATGATCAAACACCTGCTTCTTGTGCTTGCCAGTGCCTCGGTGTTGTTGTTCAACACCGCTCGGGCCGAAACCGGTCCCGCCACCGATCTGGTGCTGCTCACCGAAAACTTCCCGCCGTACAACATGGCGAAGAACGGCAAGAATTTCGCCCAGGGCGAGAACATCAACGGCATCGCCACCGACATTGTCCGCGAAATGTTCCAGCGCGCCGGCCTCACGTACAGCCTGACCCTGCGTTTCCCTTGGGAGCGTGTCTACAAGCTTGCGCTGGAAAATCCAGGGTACGGCGCCTTTGTAATGGCGCGTTTGCCCGATCGGGAAAACCGCTTCAAATGGGTTGGCCCGATCGGCCCCGACGACTGGATCCTGTTAGCCAGGGCCGACAGCAAGATCACCCTCCAAACCCTCAATGACGCCCGCCAATACAAGATCGGCGCCTACAAGGGCGATGCGATTGCCGAGACCCTGACCAAGCAGGGCCTCAAGCCTGTGGTGGTGCTGCGCGATCAGGACAACGCGAAGAAACTGGTCAACGGTCAGATTGATCTGTGGGCCACCGGCGATCCTGCCGGGCGTTATCTGGCACGGCAGGATGGCGTGACCGGTCTGAAGACCGTGCTGCGCTTTAACAGCGCCGAGTTGTATCTGGCGCTGAACAAGGAGGTTTCCGACGAAGTCGTGAACAAGCTTCAGACCGCGCTGGATCAACTGCGCAAAGAAGGCGTGGTCGATGAAATCATGGGGCGCTATCTGTAGCGGCTGGCGCTTGTGCGAGCGCTGGCTCGGCGGCGGAGCCTGTCACCGTCGGTTCCGGTGGCGTGTATTCACTGAAATGCAGGCTGCTGCAGTCGGTGTGACTGATGTCGCTGGTAACGCGACTTCCGTCCGCGCGCAGCAGCGTGTAGTCACTTTGCAACACATAGACTGCTAATGCGCTGTTTCTGGGGACGATGGCGGCGACCTCGAGGCGCCCGGTGTCGTGCCATTGGTTCGAGTGGGTGTCGCTGCGGGTGAACCCACCATTTAATCGCGCTTTGAACTGGAATGGCTGTGCAGCCTGGTTTTGCCATTGCGCATCGAACTCGATCGAGGTGAGTTCGCTGAACGCTAGTAAGCTGCCTGAGCGCTGGCTGCGCGCGACGGTCCAGCGGGACGTGGTGGTGGCGTTTGTGCGGTTATGACTATGGCCGACGAGCTGATAATGATCCGTGCGCTGCAAGTCGTAGAAGGGCGAGTTACGCAGTTGTTCGGGTGGCGAGAGCTGCGGATCCTTTACCGTGAACCACGGCAGTCGGACGCAACCGGTCGGTTGTTCTGGTTTTTGCACAGAAGGTGGTGTTACACCCTCAAGTACCGGTGCGGGAGGTAAAGGGCGGTCCTCGACCGGCATCCTGAAGCGCAACGAGTAGGCGAGAAAATGAGCCGGTCTGGAGTAACCGTTGAAGCCAAGAAACGTACCTGGCGCCAAGTGGATTTCATCCGCAGAGGGCACTGGCGGTATGGCGCCCCAGGCGCAAATGCTTTGTCGAGCTCCGCTGCCTTTGTCGGACCACAGCGGTTCGCCGGAGGCTGAAGCGATAACCAGATCGGCGCGCACACAACGTATCGCGTTGAATGAAGGTTTGTCGTGGCCGTCGGAGCATACCGATCCCAGCGCCACGTAACCCTCGGGAGGAACAGGGCGCCAGATGGCCCCGTCTTTCTTCGATCCGGAGCCTGAATCCTTCCAGATAAGCTCGTAATCATCAGGCCGAGCCAGTGCTTTGCCTTTGGCCGGATCTGTACGGGCTGCTTCGTCCTCGCAAACCACGGCTACCACGTGTCTGCCGCTAATGTTTTTGTGCTCATCGATCACAACGTCGCCCAACGAAAAGAAGCCGGGAAGCACATCGGCTGGGGGCGTTGGGCGCCAAAAGGCTGCTGGTTTTGCTCGCGAACCGGTGGTGTCCCAGATGCGCAGAAGTTCCGTTGTGAAATTGATCAGCAGGTTGTCGTAACGGATGGTTTTCATTTGCTCGGCCGAGACGGCCGTCTTGTCATGCGTGCTCATGGTCAATCCTCGATAGTTGAATGCGACTCGGGGGAGTCGCGACCTTTTGCAGGTCTCACTATCCGGATGCGGGCAAGGCCCATGGCGGTAACTATGTATGTTCACGCGTGACAGCGTATTACCGATACACGCCGCCCTTGCCATGACCCGCCATGGCGCGATTGCTGCGCACGCTGATCATTTGCCTGACATCGATCCAGTCGATGCCCTGCGCCTTCAGCTTCGGCAGTTCGCGTTCCAGCACTGCCAGGGTCTGCGGATACGGATGGCCGATCATGACTGCTGAACCCTGCTTGTGCGCCAATGCGATCGCGGTCTGAAGCTGATTGGTAATCGCCGCTTCGGTACGCTCGTCATCCAGAAAAACATCCCGCGAAACGCTGGCCAGATCGATTTTTTGCGCTTGCTGAGCGGCGACGGTCTGCGCGCTGGTGCGGCTGTCGACAAAGAACTTGTGTCGTCGCTGCAACTCACCCATCAGCCACGCCATTGCCGCTGGCTGTGCGGTCATGCGGCTGCCCATGTGGTTGTTTATACCGGCGGTGAACGGTACTTTTTCAAACGCGGCGTTCAGGCGTTTCTGCAGTTCTTCGATGGGCAGTTCAGGATGCCAGGCATAGGGGCCGGTGGCCGGGTCCATGGGCATGTGCAGGATGACGATCTTGCCGGCGCGATGGGCTTCGCGGGCAAACTCGGTGGCGTGAGGGGTGTCGGGCATGATCGCTGCCGTCACCGGGCCGGGCAGGGCGAGTACACGGCGATCCCGGGGCAGATTCTGCCCCAGATCGTCGATGATCAATGTCAGATAGGCCTTGTGCGGCGCTGGACTGGTGGGCTCTGCATGCGCAGCACCCGCCAGACAGCACAACAGGACGCCGAGAAAGCGCAGCAACATCCTCAGCGGCCGGAGGTAATGCTCAGCCCTTTGAGCAGGCTCAGGGCCTGGGCCAACTGGTAATCGTCATCCTGCGGCATGGCTTTGGCCTTGCCTGCGGAGCCGGAAGGTTTGTCGGCGCCGCCGTTGCCGTTGCCCAAGTGACCTTGCAGATCGGCTTCCTTGAAGTATTCGCTGTCGGCTTCGTTGGTGATCTTCGCGCGGCGCACTTCGATGTCCGGGACGATGCCTTGGGCCTGAATCGAGCGGCCGTTCGGTGTGAAGTACAGCGCGGTGGTGATCTTCAGCGCGCGGTCGTTGTTCAGCGGCAATACGGTTTGCACCGAGCCCTTGCCGAAACTGGTGGTGCCCATGACCACGGCGCGTTTCTGATCCTGCAGGGCGCCGGCGACGATTTCCGAGGCCGAGGCGCTGCCACCGTTGATCAGCACGACCATTGGCACCGCTTCGCTTTCGTCCTTGCCGGTAGCCGAGAATCGCAACTCGGAGTTGGCGATCCGGCCTTTGGTGTAGACGATCAAGCCCTTGGTGATGAAGTGGTCGACCACTTCCACCGCCGATTGCAGCACGCCGCCGGGGTTGTTGCGCAGATCAAGGATGATGCCGTTGAGCTTCTTGCCGTTGTCCTTGCGCAGCTTGGCCAGGGCTTTGGAGACTTCTTCACCGGTCTTGACCTGGAACTGGGTGATGCGGATGTAGCCGTAGCCCGATTCCAGCAGTTGCGCCTTGACGCTCTTCACCTGAATCACTGCGCGCGCCAGGGTCACGTCGAACGGCGTGCCGCCGTCGCGGACCAGAGTCAGAGTGATTTTCTGGCCGATCTTGCCGCGCATCTTGTCGACGGCTTCGGTCATGGTCTGGCCGCGGGTTGGCTGGCCGTTGATCTTGACGATGAAGTCGCCAGCCTGAATGCCAGCCTTCGACGCGGGCGTGTCATCGATCGGCGAGACGACTTTGATGAAGCCGTCTTCGGCGCCGACTTCGATGCCCAGGCCGCCGAACTCACCGCTGGTGCTTTCCTGCAGTTCGGTGAAGTCTTCCGGGCCGAGGTAGGCCGAATGCGGGTCGAGGTTGCTGAGCATGCCCTTGATCGCGTTTTCCAGCAGGGTCTTGTCGTCCACTGGTTCGACGTACGCGGCTTTGATCCGGTCCATGACCTCGGCGAAGGTGCGCAACTCTTCCAGCGGCAACGGTGCCTTGGCGGTCGCGGCAGTGCCTGCCGGAGCGACGGTCGGGGCCGGTTGCGCGGCGAACGCCAGAGGCGCGCCGATCACCAGGGCGATCGTCAGGGCCAGCGAGGTAAGGCGGGACAAATGCAGCATGTCGAACGAACTCCTGAATTAGGTTACGTGCTTATCCTTGCGCACGACACCATTGCGCCGGATCACTCGGGTGACCCTGCTGACGAATTGCGAAATACAGCGCGGGCGTGTCCTGACCGCCACTGTTACCGACAGTGGAAATCGACTCGCCCGCTTTGACCACATCCCCCGCTGACTTGAGCAGCGTCTGGTTGTGACCGTAAAGACTCAGAAAACCATTGCCGTGATCAAGGATCACCAGCAGCCCGGCACCGCGCAGCCAGTCGGCAAACACCACGCGCCCGCCGTGTACGGCATGCACCTGACTGCCGGCGGAAGCGCTGATCATCACGCCATCCCACTTGGTCCGGGCATCGTCGCCACGGCTTTCACCGAAGCGTGCGAGTAATCGACCATCAACCGGCCACGGAAGTTTTCCCCGGGTTGCAGCAAAAGGCCCGCCAAACGTTTCGCCGCTGCTCGATACCAGTGCGCCGGGGCTTGATCTGACGGGTTTGCGTGGGGCGTCGCTGGTGTCAGCCTGCGCCTCACGCAAGCGCTTTTTTTCCGCTTCCTGCTGGGCGATCAGCGCTTTTTGCCGCGCTTCTTCTGCCTCACGAGCCTGGCGGGCCAGGGTTTCTTCAATAGTTTTAAGGACTTTAGACAGGTCTGCCTGATCCTGCTCGCGGGCGGCAAGTTTCTGATCGCGGGCTTTCACGTCATCGTTGAGTTTGGCGAGGACCTGCTGACGCTCCTTGCGGACTTTCTCGAGTGCTTCGCGTTGGGTGTCGAGGTCTCTTTTCTGCACCAGCAGTTGCGCCTGCTGCAAACCGATGTCTTTTTCGACATTGGCCAACTGGCGCAGGGTTTCGTTGAAACTCTTTAACTGCTCCAGGCGCGCCTGGCTCAGGTAATCGTAATAGGTCAGGGTGCGGGCGAACTTCTCGGGGTTCTGCTGGTTGAGCAGCAGCTTGAGGTATTCCTGGCGACCGTTCTGATAGGCCGCCCGGGCCTGAATGGCGATCAGTCGCTGCTGTTCAGTGCGCGCGCTCTGGAGTTTTTTTTTCTCTGCATCGAGCCGCTGCAGCTCGGATTCGCTTTTCTGCAGTTCTTTCTGCAGCGCGTCGACCTGCTTCTGCAGCTTGCCCATCTCGGTTTCAGTGCCCTTGAGCTCTTTCTGCACGCCGGACTTTTCTTCCTGGAGCTTGCCCAGGAGTTTTTTCAACTCGGCAATGTCCTGACGCGTGGCGTCCAGTTGCTGTTGGGTTTGCGCGCGCTCGTCAGCGAAGGCCGGTTGGAGCAGGCAGGTCAGAGCAAGGGCGATCAGGACGCGAAGCATAGGGGCGGGCGGCACCAGGGTAAGGGACGGCCTAGTATGCCCGCCCGAGGCTGCAAAAAAAACGCCCAATTGGGGCTGTGTGATAACTGGACAGAAAAACACTGCACACCAATGTAGGAGTGAGCCTGCTCGCGATGGCTTTCTCACATTCAACAGGGTAGTTGACTGTCAGATGGCTATCGCGAGCAGGCTCACTCCTACAAGGGTTTTGCGGTGTTTGGGCTATTCGGTCAGACCAGGATCGAGGTACCGGTCATCTCCGCCGGTTTTTCCAGCCCCAGCAGCATCAGCATGGTCGGTGCCACGTCCGCCAGCACGCCGCCTTCGCGCACTTTCAGGTCGCGCTTGCCGACATAGATGAACGGCACCGGCTCGGTGGTGTGTGCGGTGTGCGCCTGGCCGGTGGATTCGTCGGCCATTTGCTCGACGTTGCCGTGGTCAGCGGTGATCAATGCTTCGCCGCCGACTTTTTCCAGCGCTTCAACAATACGACCGACGCAGGTATCCAGGCATTCAACGGCTTTTACCGCCGCGTCGAACACACCGCTGTGGCCGACCATGTCGCCGTTGGCGTAGTTGACCACGATCACGTCGTAGCGCTGGTTTTCGATGGCGTCGACGATCCGGTCGGTGACTTCCGGGGCGCTCATTTCCGGTTGCAGGTCGTAGGTGGCGACTTTTGGCGACGGGATCAGGATGCGCTCTTCGCCCGGGAACGGTTCTTCGCGCCCGCCCGAGAAGAAGAATGTCACGTGGGCATATTTCTCGGTTTCAGCGATGCGCAGCTGAGTTTTGCCGTTTTTCGCCAGATAGTCGCCGAGGACGTTTTCCAGACTGCCAGCGGCGAACGCCGATGGCGCGGGGATGCTGGCGGCGTATTGGGTCAGCATGACGAAGCCGGCCAGTTTCGGCTGGCGCGCGCGTTCGAACTCTTTAAAGTCGTCTTCGACAAATACGCGGGTCAGCTCGCGGGCGCGGTCGGCACGGAAGTTCATGAACACCACGGCGTCGCCGTCTTCGACTTTCACCGGCTCGCCGATGGAGGTGGCTTTGACGAATTCGTCGCTCTCGCCACGGGCATAGGCGGCTTCAAGGCCTTCCTGCGCGGTGGCGGCGTTGAATTCGCCGTTGCCGTCGACGATCAGGTTGTACGCCTGGCCCACGCGGTCCCAGCGGTTGTCACGGTCCATGGCGAAGTAACGGCCGATGATGCTGGCGATCCGGCCTTTGCCCAAAGCCTGGAACGTTGCGTCGAGCAGTTCGATCGACGACGCGGCGCTTCTCGGCGGCGTGTCGCGGCCATCGAGGAAGGCGTGCAGGTAGATTTTTTCGGCGCCGCGCTTGAAGGCCAGTTCGGCCATGGCGATCAGGTGATCCTGGTGGCTGTGCACGCCGCCATCGGAGAGCAGGCCCATGAAGTGCACGGCTTTGCCGGCGGCCACGGCTTTGTCCACAGCGGCGCAGATGGTCGGGTTCTCAAAGAACTCGCCGTCGCGGATCGCTTTGGTCACACGGGTGAAATCCTGATACACCACGCGCCCGGCGCCGAGGTTCATGTGGCCGACTTCGGAGTTGCCCATCTGGCCGTCCGGCAAGCCGACGTCCATGCCGCTGCCCGAGATCAAGCCGTTTGGAACAGTGGCCCACAGGCGATCGAGGACAGGCTTCTTCGCCGCAAACACGGCATTGGATTCGGGGCTGTCGCTGTGACCGAAGCCGTCGAGAATCATCAGGACCAAAGGTTTAGGCGTAGTCGTCATGGAATCCACTCGTGGCTAATAAAGAAGAGGGCGATGCAAAACGGAGTTGGAGTTTAAAGCGAAGTTCCGACCGCGTCACCGCCGGACGGGGTTTGGCCGACCATAGTGGCTGTGTATACTGGCCGACATTTTAACGCCCTGGAACCTCCTTCGATGGTTGCTCACCTGATTGAATTTGCCACTAACCACTACATTCTTGTCGGTATCTTCGTCGTACTGCTGGCTCTGTTGCTGGCGCACACGATGCAGGGCGGCGGTAAAAGCCTGAGCACCGGCGAGCTGACCGCGCTGGTCAATAAAGATGCAGGCGTGGTGGTGGACATCCGTCCCGTCAAGGATTACGCCGCTGGCCACATCGTTGGCGCGCTGAACATTCCCCACGACAAACTGACTGCCCGCGTTGCCGAGCTGGAAAAGCACAAGGCCAAGACCATCATTCTGGTTGATGCCCTCGGTCAGACCGCCGGTACCCACGCCCGCGAGTTGATGAAGTCCGGTTTCACCGCCGCCAAGCTGTCCGGCGGGATTTCCAGCTGGAAAGGCGACAACCTGCCATTGGTGAAGTGATATGAAAGATGTCGTCGTCTACTCCAGCGATTACTGCCCTTACTGCTCCCGAGCCAAGTCTCTGCTCCTCAGCAAAGGCGTGGCTTTCGAAGAGATCAAGGTCGATGGCAAGCCGCAGCTGCGCGCCGAAATGACCAAAAAGGCCGGGCGCACGTCCGTGCCGCAGATCTGGATCGGCAGCCAGCACATCGGCGGTTGTGATGATTTATACGCCCTGGAGCGCGCCGGCAAACTCGACGCGCTGCTCAAGGCCTGAACGGCTGCACCCACGTACAGCACTCCCTAAAAGACCCAAGATCGATAAGGATCTGAGATGACTGACCAACAGAACACTGCAGCCAGCGAAGAAGAAACCGCACCGCAATTCTCCTTGCAGCGCATCTACGTACGCGACCTGTCCTTCGAAGCCCCGAAAAGCCCGGCGATCTTCCGCCAGCAGTGGGACCCGGCGGTCGGCCTGGATCTGAACACTCGTCAGAAAGCGCTGGAAGGCGATTTCTACGAAGTCGTGCTGACCTTGTCGGTGACCGTGAAAAACGGTGAAGAAGTCGCCTTCATCGCAGAAGTGCAACAGGCCGGTATCTTCCTGATCAAGAACCTGGACGCGGCTTCGATGAGCCACACCCTGGGCGCGTTCTGCCCGAACATCCTGTTCCCGTATGCGCGTGAAACCCTGGACAGCCTGGTGACCCGCGGTTCGTTCCCGGCGCTGATGCTGGCCCCAGTAAACTTCGACGCCCTGTACGCGCAAGAGCTGCAGCGCATGCAGGAAAGCGGCGAGACCCCGACCGTTCAATAATCGGTCGATGTGTTGACGCAAGTCCAATGTGGGAGCGGGCTTGCTCGCGAATACGGTGTGTCAGGCGACATTGATGTCATCTGACACTCTGCATTCGCGAGCAAGCCCGCTCCCACATTTGCTGATCGTTCCCACGCTCCCGCGTGGGAATGCCTCAAGGGACGCTCCGCGTCCAGTGACGCGGAGCGTCACGGGCTGCATTCCCACGCAGAGCGTGGGAACGATCAGTGGTGGTTATTTGAAGTCGTTCTGGCGCCACGCTTCGTACACGGCAACCGCCACGGTGTTGGACAGGTTCAGGCTGCGGCACCCCTCTCGCATTGGCAAGCGCAGGCGCTGTTCGGCAGGCAAGGCGTCGAGAACGTCCCCTGGCAAGCCACGGCTTTCCGGGCCAAACAAAAACGCATCGCCAGGCACGAACGCAGCATCATGAAACGGCCGCGAACCCTTGGTCGTGAAGGCGAACAGCCGTGGATTGCCCAGGCTTTCCAGGCAACTGGCCAGATCAGCATGACGCTGCAACGTGGCATATTCGTGATAGTCGAGACCGGCGCGGCGCAAGCGCTTGTCGTCCATCTCGAACCCCAGCGGTTCGATCAAATGCAGGTGGCAGCCACTGTTGGCGCACAGCCTGATAACGTTGCCGGTGTTCGGCGGAATTTCTGGTTGAAAAAGGATGACGTGAAACATGCACGGCTCCGAAGGTAAAGATGACGCGCATTCTACGCCGCAAGCGGACTGGCGTTCGAAACTATTCCCGCGAGTGATCGGTTCCCTGGCGATTTTCGGTTTGATGGTCGGTTTGATGATCGGCCGTCTGACCACGCCGGATCCGAGCGTGCTGGAGCAGGTTGAGGTCACCGATGGCGGCCTGGTGGTGTGGTTCAACAACGAACCGAAACTGCATGGTGAAATCATCGACGGCACCATCGCATTACTGTTTCAGGCTGAGGGCCGGGCGCAAAAAGGCCAGCTCAGGCTCAACGGCAAGGACGTGAACTGGCGCGCGCGCAAAAGCGATGGCGGATTATTGCTGACGGTGCTGGCGGCACGACCGCTGCAGGGTGACTGGGCCGGCAGCGAAGTCGATGATCGCTGGCGGCTGGAAATCCGCCTACAAGAGCGCTAGGCAGGGTGTTCCCCTAACCGCCGTCCGCTCCGACGCTCTTTGGCGTTGTTTCCCACGGATACTATCCATCTTTCCGACCTCCATTCGAGGCTCGCGCACGCTATCGTTCGCCCCTTCAAGCGGCAGGATGCCAATACCCATCGTCTCTTGCACGAATGCAAGGGGCGACTTTTCAAGGATGGAAATATGCCAGTAAAACCACCTCGCGGTGGCAGCACCCGCGTGGATACGGAGGTTTACACCCACTCGAACCGAAATCCGGACAAGGATTTTTCACCGGCTGGCACGCCCGGCCGCGATGGCACGGCCTCTTCGGTTCGTGTCGATGATTCGAAGCTGCGAAGCACCTCGCTCGGCGATGATGCAGGCCGGGATACGATCTTGCGGACACCGATGGTCGAAGGTCGCCCGCAGCCGCGGCCTGCTGAAACCCTTCTCTTCAAATACAGGTCGCTTGAGCATTACAGGCTGGAGTCAGCGACCGGACTGCCGGATGCCGACAGCGAAGGTTTCAGGGTGCACAGAAATCGCCAGTATGTGGAGGTGCCTGACGGTGGCATCGTTCTTGTCGGGGTGGACCTGGACACGGGGTTGTATCGCGCACGACTTCCCAGCGAGTTGCTGCCCTCCGGCCCATGGTTGCTGCGTGATATCGAGAGCGGCATCTGGCATCCGCACAGCGACTTCAATGCACGCACCAATCCTCTGACCGACGCAAACTTGCAAGCCTTTCGTACCGGAGTGGATGTCAGTGGTGCAGAACCGGGCAGCGACGGCGTGATACGACACGATGGCAAGCTCTATGTGGCCATCAATGAACAGGCGTATCAGGTGATGCAGGATCTTGATGCGTCCCGCCCGGAATACAAGACTTGGCGTCTGGTTCATCCCGAGGACCCCGTCGCCACAGACAGCGCGAATATTTACCGCGCCAGCCGTAGCGGTGAAACCCTTGCCATCACCCGGAACGAGCGGAACACCTGGGTTTGCATCCTCACAGGTTTGCGCGGCGGCGCGGACGGCAATGCCCCGGCAGATGCCAACCCGTTCAACTTTCATCGCCCCTGGCTCACCGGCGCGGCACCCTCGGGTGGGCAAGCGCCGGTCGTTGTCGCGGCCACGCGGGCGCAGGTCAAACGCTACTTTGCAGACGTGACGGATCAGCATGCCGATGATTTCATTGCGCTATTTGGTGAAGCGGCCGACGCAGAGGTGGAACTGAAGCGGCTCCAGCTTGAGTTTCCTCAACTGAACCGTGAGGTTACGGCTTGGGAGGCGGGTTATAAGGGCAAGGATGATGCAGAGCGTAGTCGGCGACTGGCAATAGGTGCCAAGATACGCCGGCTGTACAAGTGGCAGGGAGAGAGTTCGGAGAAAGTCTACCGTGAGGGGCGGCTGGTCGGCTTCAAGTTGGAACTTGACTTGGGAAGTCGAGGGAATCTGGCGCTACCGGGTTTTTCGATTCGACTTGAATCCATTGTCTCTCTTCGCCTGGAGGGCAGCCCCTCGAGAAGTCTGGAAAATTTATTCTCGATGTTTTCCCACATTGAATCCCTCGACGTGCGCGGATTCAGGGGCAAGAGCCAAGAGCTGTTTGCCGAGATCAATAAACTTCCTGCGTTGAGCGTATTGATGATGCAGGACAGCCGGCTCTTGCTGCCGGCCAATTCTGAACATTTCACGCGGTTGACCCGCTTGCAGGAGTTGAGCCTGACGAACTGCAGTATTTGGCCGACTCTTTCTGTGCAGGGAATGACCGAGTTGCGCGTCTTGCGCGCGCGTTCTTGTGATTTGCTCTTTGTGCCTCTCGGACTGGGTGATGCGCCCGCAGCGTCTCGGTTACAGGTGCTTGATCTTTACCATAATCCTGAATTGCGCCATGCGCCTGATGTCACCCACATGTCCGATTTGCGAATATTGGATCTGTCCTATACCGACATATCCGCGCCACCGCTCGGGCTCGGTTTGCAGAACGGTCCGTCGCGACTTGAGATATTGAACTTATCGCAAACTCCGCTTGCGATAGCACCCTCATTGCAGGGAATGACGGCGTTGCTGGAAGTCGATCTTAGCCGTACTCGGATAAATAGCTTCCCGGACGGCGTGACACCCGAAATTCCCAGGACACGTTTGGATCTGGCCAATAGCCTGATCAGATCTATCCCCGAAACCGTTGAACTCAGAACAGAGCTGGATCTGACCGGCGCGCTGATTTCTGACCCTGCCTCTTTTCGGCGGTTAATCGCTGCACGTCGGCAAACAGGTAAAGATTTCTGGTTGGGAAAATCCTCGCACGATCTGGTGATCGATCATTGGATGCGCAATATTCCACAGGCGCAACACGCCGCGAAAATTGCCCTTTGGGGCTCGCTGACCCACCAGACGAACATTGCGATGATGAAAAAAATCAGGGATCTGATCCGTACGCCTGAGTTCCTCGTCGAGCGCGCACTTTTGCAGCGCCGAGTCTGGTCCTTTCTTGAGCATTTCGAAAAGGCAAGTATGGGTGAGCAAGAAACTTTGCGAGAAATCGCGTTCGCTGAGCCCAGTCCAGGGAGAATGCTGGAAAGGCTCGAAGAGGAAACAAGAAAATTTGACCCAACGGCGCAACACCAGCCCTTGCATCATTTGCCCAAGCGGCCACGGTTTGATTAACGTGGCGCGAACGGCGATGAAAAAGCGGGAATCCCTGACCTGCCTGTATCAGGGTTCCCAAAAAAGTGGGCTTCGCTTGCCGCGTTAGCCCGGTATAAAGAGGGAACCCCCGGCCTGCCTGTACCAAGGATCCCAAAAGGGTGGACGCATCGCGCGGCGGTGCGACCCGGTGTAAAGAGGGGAATCCCCGGCCTGCCTGTACCAAGGTCCCCGAAACGGGTGGTGAAACGAATCACCTGTGAGAGGTATTGCAGGGGGCGTGCCAGGTTTAAATCTGCGGAAACAAAAAATCGCATCGCCAAAACGAAAGCCCCGGAATCCGGGGCTTTCGTATTTATTGCGCGTGGGAATACCCAGGGGCTTGCCGAGAACTCTGGCAGTAATGCTGTGCGCGATTACGGTTCATCGTGCCTTGCTGCGGTGCACCGGAAACAAATGTGGGAGCGGGCTTGCTCGCGAAGGCGTCGTGTCAGTCACCTTATATTTCAATGACCCACCGCATTCGCGAGCAAGCCCGCTCCCACAGGAGCTACCGGGTGTAATGTAGGCGGATTAACCCTCTTCCCCCTCATCATCATCCCCACCATCAACCTTCATGCCCAGTTCCTTGATCTTGCGCGTCAGGGTGTTACGCCCCCAACCCAGCAGCACCGCAGCATCACGCCGACGCCCGGCGGTGTGCTTCAGCGCCGTCTCGATCATGATCCGTTCGAAGGCCGGCACTGCGCTGTCGAGCAGACTGGACTGGCCGCGGGCCAGGGCCTGGTCGGCCCACTGGCGTAGCGCCTGCTCCCAGTTGGTCACCGGGGCCGAGTCCTGTGGCAGGTTGAGCAGTTCCGGCGGCAGGTCGCTGATATGCACTTCGCGTCCGGAAGCCATCACCGTGATCCAGCGGCAAGTATTCTCCAACTGCCGTACGTTGCCGCCCCACGGCAGGTTTTTCAGGTATTCCTCGGTTTCGCTTTTCAGCAGCTTCGGCTCGACCGCCA
Organism: Pseudomonas hamedanensis; assembly: GCF_014268595.2. Taxonomy (NCBI): domain Bacteria; kingdom Pseudomonadati; phylum Pseudomonadota; class Gammaproteobacteria; order Pseudomonadales; family Pseudomonadaceae; genus Pseudomonas; species Pseudomonas hamedanensis. The sequence goes on along the minus strand of NZ_CP077091.1, from coordinate 3,686,275 downwards.
GCTCCTGCGCGGCGCGGCTGAGGAAGTGTTTGGCCAGGGTCGGGATGTCTTCGCGACGATCAGACAGGCGCGGGATATGGATGCGGATCACGTTGAGGCGGTGGAACAAGTCCTCACGGAATTTCCCGGCGTGAACCAGGGTTTCCAGATTCTGGTGCGTCGCCGCGATGATGCGCACATCGACCTTGACCGGGACATGACCGCCGACGCGATAGAACTCGCCATCAGCCAGCACCCGCAGCAGGCGCGTCTGGGTGTCGGCGGGCATGTCACCAATTTCGTCGAGGAACAGCGTGCCGCCGTCAGCCTGTTCGAAGCGTCCGCGGCGCAGATTTGCCGCGCCGGTGAACGCGCCTTTCTCGTGGCCGAACAGCTCCGACTCCATCAAGTCCTTGGGAATCGCCGCCATGTTCAGCGCGATGAACGGCGAGGCCGCGCGCGGGCTGTGACGATGCAGGGCGTGGGCAACCAGTTCTTTACCGGTGCCGGATTCGCCGTTGATCAGCACGGTAATGTTGGAGTGGCTCAAGCGGCCGATGGCGCGAAACACTTCCTGCATCGCCGGCGCTTCGCCGATGATCTCCGGGGTGCGGGTCAGCGCGGGCACGACTTCCAGGCCTTGCTGCTCCTGCGCGTGCTGGTTGGCGCGTTTGACCAGCGACACCGCTTCATCCACGTCGAAGGGCTTGGGCAGGTATTCGAAGGCGCCGCCCTGATAGGAAGCGACAGCGCTGTCCAGATCGGAGTGCGCGGTCATGATAATCACCGGCAACCGTGGATGCTGCTCGCGGATCCGCGCCAGCAGGTCCAGGCCACTGGCACCCGGCATGCGAATGTCGGAAATAATCACGTCCGGCTGCTGCCGGGCCAGGCGACTCATCACGCCGTCGGCGCTGTCGAAACTCTGGGTGGTCATGCCTTCCTGCTGCAAGGCCTTTTCCAGAACCCAACGGATAGAACGGTCGTCATCGACGATCCACACGGTTTCACTACGGCTCATGTCGATGTGGCTCCTTGTTCCAGTGGCAGAAAGATCGAGAAGGTGGTGTGGCCTGGATGGCTCTCACACTCGATCAGGCCCTGGTGCTGACTGATGATGTTCTGGGTAATGGCCAGGCCCAGCCCGGTACCGTCCGGACGACCGCTGACCATCGGAAAGAAAATGGTTTCCTGCAGTTCCGCCGGGATGCCCGGGCCGTTGTCGATAATCTCGATCTTGGTCACCAGACGATGGCGGATGTGGCCAATGGTGAACTGGCGCATGGCGCGGGTGCGCAGACTGATGCGGCCCAGGCGCAGTTCGTTCTGGCTGCTGATCGCCTGCATGGCGTTGCGCACGATATTCAAAACGGCCTGGATCATCTGTTCGCGGTCGATCAATACGTCGGGAATGCTTGGATCGTAATCGCGCACCAGGGTGATGCAGCCTTGGCTTTCGGCTTCGACCAGATGGCAGACGCGCTCCAGCACTTCGTGGACGTTGCACATTGCCAATGACGGCAGTTTGTTCGAGCCGAGCATGCGGTCGACCAGATTGCGCAGACGGTCGGCCTCTTCGATGATCACGTTGGTGTAGTCGCGCAGGCTTTCTTCCGGCAGCTCGCGGGCCAGCAGTTGCGCGGCGCCACGGATGCCGCCGAGCGGATTCTTGATTTCGTGGGCGAGGCCGCGCACCAGCATCTTGCTGGTTTCCTGCTTGGACAGTTGCGCCTCTTCTTTGGTGATGCGCAGCAAGCGGTCCCGGGGATGAACTTCCAGCAGCAGCAAAGTCGCGCCGTTACTCAGGATCGGCGTTACCGCGTAATCCACCGTCAGGGTCTGTCCGGTAAGGGCAGTGAGCATCGCTTCGCGCTTGGTGAACGGGTGCGCCTGCTCCACGGCCTGGCGCAGAGAATTGAGCGCCTCGGGGGATTCGGTAAACAGCTCGCTGATGAATTGTCCGTGGCTGCGCTGGCCGCTCACGGCCAGGAGCATTTCTGCCGCCGGGTTCATGTACTCAAGGCGCAGTTCGGCATCGAGCAGGATGGTCGCCGTGGTCAGGTTGTCGAGCAGCAAACGGTGGATTGCGTCGCTTATGGTCATCTGGACCCCTTTTGGAGCAAGGCGTGCGCGAGAACAAAGCGCTGATAAAAGGAAAATGCAAAAACCAAACCAAGGCTCCGAAAAGAAGCGTTCGGCGCCTGAAACAGGCGTTTGACGCGCGTTTGTATGGCACGGAGCCAGCTCAAGCGGGAAGTTTCGAACCAAAATGGGTTGGGATATGAGTACGCTGCGAGTTGTTGCACCAATATAGTGCGCAATGCACAAAGGCGTTAGAAGAAACGCAGGAAGGGGTTTTTCGGCTCGGGCGGTTTGTCTTTCAGCGGGCATTCGGGACGCACGCCATAGTCATCGGCAACGCAGGGTTTGACCTGGCGTTTCTGCGCCAGGGAGATACGCAGCATGTGGAAAGGCTGGTTGGCCGTGCGCTCGATCGTCCGCCCCTGGGCGTCGAGAATTTCGATCGAGAGGTTATGACTGCCACGATCGATGTTGGCCAGCGGGAACACCGGGCTGAGTCCAGGCTCACCGGTACTTTTGCCGTCCAGCAGCAGGCGATAGCGATGACCGCTCTGCAGGCCGGGTTCGCTGGTGACGCTGACGATCAGTTCCCCGGCGCTGTTGCGAATCGTCGCGTCGGGTTCGGGGATCAGAATGCGCAGCATGTCGTAGTGGAACGGCGGCTGTTGCGCTGGTTTTCTGGCCGGGGCGCTCGGCGCAGTGGCGGTTGGCGCCGACATGCTATTACTGGTCGCGATCGGCACCCGCTGGGCGTTGGCTCGCGGCTGATCGGTGTAGACACGATTGCCTTGGGCGTCGACGTAGGTGAAGACTTGCGCCGTAGCGGGCAGGGCCAGGCAGCAGAGGACCAGCCATAAAACCCTCATGGCGTATGCACCCGCTGCACGGTGAAGACGGCGGGCGCGCTCTGCTGGATGACGGTTTGCCCGTCGATCACCTGTACGGCCAGTCGATGCTCGCCGCGATCAATATTCACCAATTGCAGAACCGGCACATTGCTTGGCTGGCCATAGGGTTGTTCGTCGAGTACCAGCCTTAGCTGATGCGGCGGTTGCAGGCGCGGCTTGATCAGTACAGTGACGGTGAAGGTGCCGTTGTTGGCGCGCAGGGCTTCATCGCCGGGCAGGCCGGCCAGCTCGAGAATCTCATAGGCATTGCGCGGCGCCTGGCGCTCGGCGGCGGCGGGCGCAGGTGCCGCAGCCGGCGTTTGCGGCTCGACCCGATTGAGCGGCGGCAGCTCGACCGGTTGTGCCTGCACGCCGTCCGGCGGCTGATTGCTGTACGCGGTATTGCCGTTGGCGTCGGTGTACTTGTAGATCTGCGCGACGGCGGGCAGGGCGGTCAGCAGCAGAAGGAAGAGCAAGGTGCGACCCATGAAATCGACCGGGGTTGGAAACGATGGATAGCAGCATAGGCCAGGTGCGGCGGTTGGCCCAACTGGGAACATATCCAGAATCATTCAGCCGCCACAAATCCCCTGTAGGAGTGAGCCTGCTCGCGATGGCGTCGTGTCAGTCGCCAGCTTTTTCAATGGCCCACCGCGATCGCGAGCAGGCTCACTCCTACAGGGGGCTTGGTTGGCCATAAAATCCGGGCAATAAAAAAGGCCTTCCGAAGAAGGCCTCTTTTTGTCACGCTGCGTTACGCAGCGCTACCGGATCAGCAGCTGTAGTACAGCTCATATTCCAGTGGGTGTACGAAGGTGCGAACCTTGATTTCTTCTTCCGATTTCAGCGCGATGTAAGCGTCGATGAAGTCGTCGGAGAACACGCCGCCCTTGGTCAGGAACGCGCGGCCCTTGTCCAGCTCTTCCAGGGCTTCTTTCAGGCTGCCGCAAACTTGTGGGATCTCTTTCGCCTCTTCAGGCGGCAGGTCGTACAGGTTTTTGTCAGCAGCGTCGCCTGGGTGGATCTTGTTCTGGATACCGTCCAGACCGGCCATCAGCAGTGCTGCGAAGGCCAGGTACGGGTTGGCTGCCGGATCCGGGAAACGTGCTTCGATACGGCGGGCTTTCGGGCTCGACACGTAAGGAATACGGATCGAAGCGGAACGGTTGCGAGCCGAGTAGGCCAGCATGACCGGTGCTTCGAAGCCTGGTACCAGACGCTTGTAGGAGTTGGTCGCCGGGTTGGTGAAGCCGTTCAGGGCCTTACCGTGCTTGATGATGCCGCCGATGAAGTACAGCGCGGTATCGGACAGACCGGCATAGCCTTCGCCAGCGAAGGTGTTCTTGCCGTCTTTCCAGATCGACATGTGTACGTGCATGCCCGAGCCGTTGTCGCCGTACAGTGGCTTCGGCATGAAGGTCGCGGTGCGGCCGTAAGCGTCAGCAACGTTGTGCACAACGTACTTGAGGGTCTGGGTTTCGTCGGCTTTCTTCACCAGGGTGTTGAACTTGACGCCGATTTCGTTCTGGCCGGCGGTCGCCACTTCGTGGTGGTGAACTTCGACGGTCAGGCCCATTTCTTCCAGCGCGTTGCACATGGAGGTACGGATTTCGTGGTCATGGTCGAACGGCGGAACCGGGAAGTAGCCGCCCTTGACGCCTGGACGGTGGCCTTTGTTGCCACCTTCGACGTCCTGGTCGGACATCCACGAACCTTGCTCGGAGTAGATCTTGAACATCGAGCCGGAGATGTCCGACTTGAATTTCACCGAGTCAAAGATGAAGAACTCAGGCTCTGGACCTGCGAACACGGTGTCACCGATACCGGTGGCTTTGAGGTGTTCTTCGGCGCGCTTGGCGATCGCACGTGGGTCGCGGTCGTAGCCTTGCATGCTCGAAGGTTCGATGATGTCGCACACCAGGATCAGGGTGGCGTCTTCGGTGAACGGGTCGAGAACGGCGGTTTCGTCAACCGGCATGAGGATCATGTCGGAGGCTTCGATGCCTTTCCAGCCAGCGATGGAGGAGCCGTCGAACATTTTGCCGACTTCGAAGAAGTCTTCATCCAGCGCATCGCGAGCCGGCATGGTCACGTGGTGCTGAGTGCCTTTGGTGTCCGTGAAGCGCAGATCAATCCACTTGACGTCATGATCTTTGATGAGTTGAACCGTCTTCGACATACTGTCCTCCGGGTGGCTTAGGGCTTGGTAGTGGATGCCCTTAAATGTGGGTGATGCCGGCGCGAATACTCTGCCAAGGCAACCTGCCTCACAAGGGAGCAAATTGCATGCCAGTGCCCCAGCATGGGTTTTTTGCCCCAAATTCACCCCTATTAAGGTGCAAAGCGCTGGATTGCGGAAAATCTCGCCCTCTAATGTAGCGTCTTCAATCGAAAATGACCCGTTTTGGTGCGAGCAAAACCTTCTGCACATTAACTGGTTAAACCTTGAGCAATTTCCGCTATAATCCGCGCCCCCCTTTTTCGGCTGGCCGTTCGCGCGCTGTTTTCATGAAACTAATCGTAAAAGTCTTCCCCGAGATCACCATCAAAAGCCGACCTGTCCGGACGAAGTTCATCCGCCAGTTGGCCAAGAACATCCGCACCGTGCTCCGTGACCTGGACCCGGCCGTGGTGGTGAGCGGTGTGTGGGACAATCTCGAACTGGAAACCCGCGTTACCGACCCCAAAGCCTTGAAAGAGATGGGCGAGCGCCTGACCTGCATGCCGGGCATTGCGCATTTTCTGCAGATCGACGAGTACCCGCTGGGCGACTTCGACGACATCACCGAAAAGTGCAAACAGCACTATGGCGATGCGCTGGCCGGGAAGATTTTCTCGGTGCGCTGCAAGCGTGCGGGCAAGCATCCTTTCAGCTCGATGGACGTCGAAAAGTACGTCGGCAGCAAGTTGCGTCGCGAGTGTGGCGCTGCCGGAATCGACCTCAAGGCGCCGCAAATCGAAGTCCGTATCGAAGTTCGCGACAAACGGTTGTTCGTGATCCACAGCCAGCACAACGGCATCGGCGGCTACCCGCTCGGTGCGCTGGAGCAGACGCTGGTGCTGATGTCCGGTGGGTTTGACTCCACCGTGGCGGCCTACCAGATCATGCGTCGCGGCCTGATGGCGCATTTCTGCTTCTTCAATCTGGGCGGGCGCGCCCATGAATTGGGCGTGATGGAAGTCGCGCATTTCATCTGGAAGAAGTACGGCAGCTCGCAACGCGTGCTATTTGTCAGTGTGCCGTTCGAGGAAGTGCTGGGCGAAATCCTCGGCAAAGTCGATAACAGTCATATGGGCGTGGTTTTGAAGCGTATGATGTTGCGCGCCTCGTCCGAGATTGCCGAACGCTTGCACATCGATGCGCTGGTCACTGGCGAGGCGATTTCCCAGGTGTCGAGCCAGACGCTGCCGAACCTGTCGGTGATCGACTGCGTGACCGACAAACTGGTCCTGCGTCCGCTGATCGTCGCGCACAAGCAGGACATCATCGACACGGCCAACGAGATCGGCACCGCCGATTTCGCCCGGCACATGCCGGAATACTGCGGGGTGATTTCGGTCAACCCAAAGACCGCCGCCAAGCGCGGTCGCGTCGAGCATGAAGAAAAAGAATTCGACATGGCGGTGCTCGAGCGTGCGCTCGCCAACGCCAAGCTGGTGCCGATCGATCGGGTGATCGACGAATTGGGCCAGGATTTGCAGATTGAAGAAGTCAGCGAAGCGCTGGCCGGTCAGATCGTGATCGACATCCGCCACCCGGATGCCGCCGAGGATGACCCGCTGGAACTCGCTGGCATAGAAGTACAGACGATGCCGTTCTATGCAGTGAACGCACGTTTCAAGGAACTGGACCCTACTCGCCAGTACCTGCTGTATTGCGACAAAGGCGTGATGAGTCGCCTGCATGCTCACCATTTGCTCAGTGAGGGGCATGCCAATGTGCGCGTTTATCGACCGAGCTAAGTGCCCGGGGCTGTTTGCCTGTGGCCTGCGTCACCGGCCCCCCGACACCGCCGTCAAGCTGTAACGGCCATGCCGGACACTACTGCTAATCGCTGCCAAGACTTGTCAGCAAACCGAATCCTCTGATCGAGATACACAAGTGATCGAAAATCTACGCAACATCGCCATCATTGCCCACGTTGACCATGGTAAGACCACCCTGGTAGACAAACTCCTGCGTCAATCCGGCACCCTGGAGCGCAACGAGCTCAACGACGAGCGCGTGATGGACTCCAACGACCAGGAAAAAGAGCGCGGTATTACCATCCTGGCGAAAAACACCGCCATCAACTGGAACGGCTACCACATCAACATCGTGGACACCCCGGGCCACGCCGACTTTGGCGGCGAAGTTGAACGCGTCATGTCGATGGTCGACTCCGTTCTGCTGCTGGTTGACGCTCAAGACGGCCCTATGCCGCAAACCCGTTTCGTGACCAAGAAGGCTTTCGAAGCCGGCCTGCGTCCAATCGTGGTGATCAACAAGGTTGACCGTCCAGGCGCGCGTCCGGACTGGGTTCTGGATCAGATCTTCGACCTGTTCGACAACCTCGGTGCTACCGAAGAACAACTGGACTTCCAGGTTGTTTACGCTTCGGCCCTGAACGGCATTGCCGGTCTGGACCACACCGCCATGGCGGAAGACATGACTCCGCTGTACCAAGCGGTCGTCGACCACGTTCCGCCTCCGGCCGTTGACCGTGACGGTCCGTTCCAGATGCAGATCTCCGCGCTGGACTACAACAGCTTCCTGGGTGTTATCGGTGTTGGCCGTATCGCTCGCGGTCGCGTCAAGCCGAACACTCCGGTTGTCGCGATCGGTGCCGATGGCAAGCGTCGCAACGGCCGTATCCTGAAGCTGATGGGTCACCACGGTCTGCACCGCGTTGACGTTGAAGAAGCTGCTGCCGGCGACATCGTCTGCATCAGCGGTATGGATTCGCTGTTCATCTCCGACACCCTGTGCCACCCGGACACGGTCGAGGCGATGAAGCCGCTGACCGTCGACGAGCCAACCGTTTCGATGACCTTCCAGGTTAACGATTCGCCTTTCTGCGGCAAGGAAGGCAAGTTCGTGACGTCCCGTAACATCAAGGACCGTCTGGACAAAGAGCTGCTGTACAACGTTGCACTGCGCGTTGAAGAAGGCGATACCGCTGACAAGTTCAAGGTTTCCGGCCGTGGTGAGCTGCACCTCTCGGTACTGATCGAAACCATGCGTCGCGAAGGCTTCGAACTGGCCCTGGGCCGTCCTGAAGTGATCATCCGTGAAGTTGACGGCGTCAAGCAGGAACCGTTCGAAAACGTCACCATCGACATCCCTGAAGAATCCCAGGGCAAGGTGATGGAAGAGATGGGCCTGCGTAAGGGCGATCTGAGCAACATGGTGCCGGATGGCAAGGGCCGTGTTCGTCTGGAATACAACATCCCTGCTCGCGGTCTGATCGGTTTCCGTAACCAGTTCCTGACCCTGACCAACGGCGCTGGCATCCTGACCTCGATCTTCGATCGTTACGACACCGTCAAGTCGGGCCACATGTCCGGCCGTCAGAACGGCGTTCTGGTTTCGGTTGAAACCGGCAAGGCACTGACCTACTCGCTGGAAACCCTGCAGGCTCGCGGCAAGCTGTTCGTAGAACACGGCCAGGAGATCTACAACGGTCAAATCGTTGGTCAGAACAGCCGTGACAACGACCTGGGCGTCAACCCTACCAAGGGCAAGAAGCTCGACAACATGCGTGCTTCGGGTAAAGACGAAACCATCGCTCTGGTTCCACCGGTGAAGTTCACCCTGGAACAGGCTCTGGAATACATCCAGGAAGACGAGCTGTGCGAAGTCACGCCTAAGTCGATCCGTCTTCGCAAGAAGATCCTCGACGAAAGCGAGCGTACCCGCGCTGCCAAGAAAGCCAAGGCGTAATTTAGCCCTGGTATGAAAAACGCCCCCGGTCGCGAGACCGGGGGCGTTTTTGTTTGTCTGGAATTCAAGGCAAAAAAAGATCGCAGCCTTTGGCAGCTCCTACAGGGATACGCATTCCCATGTAGGAGCTGCCGAAGGCTGCGATCTTTTGATCTTGGATCGTTCCCACGCTCCGCGTGGGAATGCCTCAACGGACGCTCCGCGTTCGGCTTCAGAAAGGACGCGGAGCGTCCCGGGCTGCATTCCCACGCTGAGCGTGGGAACGATCAAGCTCAAAACTTCTCGATCGCCCGGAAGTTCTGCACACGCTCGACTTCTTTCGGTTTATAAGCGCAATACCCCGGTCGCGGCCCGATTTTCGGGTGGTTGCGGCAGGTGTCCGGGCGCTTGTCATAAATGGTGCACAGGCGGCTTTTACGATCGAGGTAATAGCAGTCGTTGTTGCTCATGCGCTGCAGGGTAAAAATCCCCGATTTCTGGTTGAAGCGCTCGACCAGACCTTCCTTTTGCAGACGCTTGGCGATGTTCTTCGGCGGGTCGCCCAGTTCGAATTCGTCGACCACGCCGATGCGCACCAGGTCCTTGATCTTGACCTCGACCGGCAGCGTGCAGCAGCTGGAGATACACGAGCCGCACATCGGCGCCGAGTATTTGGCCCACGTATCGAGACGATCAATCTCGGCGGCGGCGATCAGGTTGGGCTTCATCATCGGGAGTTACCAGGCGTGTATGCATCAGGGCGCGCGATCATACCGGGACGGGTGGAATTTTGAACAACCTTTCGCCGGATATTTTTGTGTGCACTGCATTTTGCCCGGTACGACGGCACGGCCCCTGCATTCATTGGCTCATCCGCCAAGGTTATGTCGGACTGTCGCACAGTCCGAGGAAATGCTGCCGAACCAGAGCCAATACCGTCGGTCAGACCGTCTAGGCTCAGACAATTCCCGCTCGCTCGAGGTCTTATTGATGACTCAAGAACCACTAGTTCGCGAAGCAGAGGTGGCCGCATTCCGCGACGCCGTCCTGACCAAACTCACCTACGCCGTGGGCAAAGACCCCGATCACGCCTTTGACCATGACTGGTTCGAAGCCATCGCCCTGGCTGCGCGCGATCACATGGTCGAGCACTGGATGGACCATACGCGGCAGATCTACCGCAAAGGCCAGAAGCGCGTTTATTACCTCTCGCTGGAATTTCTGATTGGTCGCCTACTCTATGACAGCCTGAGCAACCTCGGTCTGCTCGACGTCGCCCGTGAAGCGCTGACCGAACTGGGCGTCGATCTGGAGCGCATTCGCTTGCTGGAGCCCGACGCGGCGCTGGGCAATGGCGGCCTCGGGCGTTTGGCGGCATGCTTCATGGAAAGCATGTCGACCCTCGGTATCGCCGGCCATGGCTACGGCATTCGTTATGAACACGGCTTGTTCCGCCAGGCGATTGTCGATGGCTGGCAACAGGAGCAAACCGAGCACTGGCTGGATTTCGGCAACCCCTGGGAATTCGAACGGCCGGAAGTGGTTTACCCGATCGGTTTCGGCGGCAGCGTCGAAACGGTCACCGACGCCAATGGCAAAACCCGCCAGGTCTGGTCGCCGGCAGAAACCGTGCGGGCGATTGCCTATGACACCCCGGTGGTCGGCTGGCGTGGGGCGAGCGTGAACACCCTGCGCCTGTGGCGCGCCCGCGCCATGGAAGAACTGCACCTGGAGCGCTTCAACGCCGGCGACCACTTGGGCGCCGTCGCCGAAGTGGCCCGCGCCGAGAGTATCTCCCGCGTCCTTTATCCGGCAGACAGCACCGAAGCCGGCCAGGAACTGCGCCTGCGTCAGGAATACTTCTTCGTCGCCGCCTCGCTGCAGGATCTGCTGCGTCGCCATCGCAACATGCACACCTCGGTGTTGACCCTGGGCGATCACGCTGCGATTCAGCTCAACGACACCCATCCCTCGATTGCCGTCGCCGAACTGATGCGTCAACTGGTCGACGTCTATGACGTGGCCTGGGACGCCGCGTGGCAAGTCACCGTCGATACACTGTCGTACACCAACCACACGCTGTTGCCGGAAGCGCTGGAAACCTGGCCGGTAGGTTTGATGGAGCGCATGCTGCCACGACACATGCAGATCATTTACCTGATCAACGCTCAGCACATCGATTCGCTGCGGGCCAAGGGCATTCACGATTTCGACGTGCTGCGCGCGGTGTCGCTGATCGAAGAAGACAACGGTCGCCGGGTGCGCATGGGCAACCTCGCGTTCCTCGGTTCGCACAGCGTCAACGGTGTGTCCGGCCTGCACACACAACTGATGCGCAAAACCGTGTTTGCCGAACTGCACAAGCTCTACCCGGAGCGAATCAACAACAAAACCAACGGCATCACCTTCCGCCGCTGGTTGTATCAGGCCAACCCGGAACTGACCTCGATGCTGGTCGACGCCCTCGGCCCGGACCTGCTCGACAATCCCGAAGAACGCCTGCTCGATTTGCAGCCGTTCGCCGAGAAAACCGCGTTCCGCAAAGCCTTCGCCGAGCAGCGCCTGCACAGCAAAAAAGCCCTGGCTTATCTGATTCACGAGCGGCTGGGCATCGCCGTCAATCCGGCGGCGATGTTCGACGTGCAGGTCAAACGCATCCACGAGTACAAACGGCAATTGCTCAACCTGTTGCACACCGTGGCGCTCTATCAGGCGATTCGCGCCGAGCCGGAAGTCGACTGGGTACCGCGAGTGAAAATCTTCGCCGGTAAGGCTGCGGCGAGTTATCACCAGGCCAAACTGATCATCAAGCTGACCAACGACATCGCCCGGGTGGTGAACAACGACCCGACGGTGCGCGGCTTGCTCAAAGTGGTGTTCCTGCCCAACTACAACGTCAGCCTGGCCGAGAGCATCATCCCGGCGGCGGACTTGTCCGAGCAGATTTCCACTGCCGGTTTCGAGGCGTCGGGTACCAGCAACATGAAGTTCGGCCTCAACGGTGCGCTGACCATCGGCACCCTCGATGGGGCCAACGTGGAAATGGCGGAACGCATCGGTGCCGAGCACATGTTCATCTTCGGCCTCAGCGCCCAGCAGGTTGAAGCGCGCAAACAGAACCACGAGTTCAGTGCGCTGCCGGACATCGCCGCGTCCCATCGCCTCAACGATGTGTTGCAAGCGATTCGTAGCGGGGTGTTCTCGCCGGACGACACCTCGCGCTACACCGGGCTGATCGACTCGCTGATCGATTACGACCGCTTCCTGGTCTGCGCCGATTTCGATTCCTACTGGGAAGCGCAAAAACGCGTGGAAGCGCATTGGCATGATTCGAATAACTGGTGGCGCTCGGCAGTGCTCAACACCTCGCGGATGGGCTGGTTCTCCTCGGACCGGACGATTCGCGAGTACGCCACGGATATCTGGAAAGCGCTGGAGTAACTTTCCGCAACAAATGTGCGCAAGGCCCAACGTTTGTTGGGCCAGATCGATATACTGAGCGCCGGTTACCGGAGGCATCAGTCACCGCAGTCCTCCTGTGGAAGCGGGCTTGCTCGCGAAGGCGGTGTGTCAGTCAATTTGATTTCGACTGACACACCGCCTTCGCGAGCAAGCCCGCTCCCACAATGGAAATTTGCCTAGACTGAAGCCATCGCCGGACTCGCCCCGTCTCGGGGCCGCTTAGGGATATCGACCATGCAATGGATGTTCATGTTGATCGGGCTGGTGCTCGGCGGACTGCTCGACGAGTCGTTCACCGCCGCGCTGCTGGGTGCGCTGCTGGGCCTGGTCGTCGGCCAGACGCTACGTATTGCACGCCTTGGCACCCAGGCGGCGGAGCAACAGCGCCAACTTGAGCAGGTGCGAGAGGCGTTGCAGGGCGTGGCCCAGCGCCTGTTTGTGCTGGAGGGTTCGCCCACGCACGCGGCGGCACCGCCCAGCGTGGCACCTGAAGCCGAGCCAATCGCCGAATCCGTCGAGGTGGCCGATCAGGCCGCGGCCCCAGTCTCTGAGCTGATCTGGGAACTGCCGCCCGAACTCGAACCGATCACCACTGCTGCCCGCGAGACCAGCCAGCCGTTGCCGGCCGATGTCTGGCGCGCCGAGCCGGCGCCTGTTGAACCACCACAAAAACCTGCCGAACCGCGTGGCCCGAACCTGATCGAGCGCGGCATCCACGCCGCGCGCAACTGGTTGTTCGGTGGCAACACGGTGCTGCGTGTCGGTGTCGTGCTGTTGTTTTTCGGCCTGGCCTTTCTGTTGCGTTATGCCACTGAAGGTATGGTTGTGCCGATCGAGTTGCGGTACGCCGGGGTCGCTGCGGCGGCGCTCGGCTTGCTCGCGCTGGGCTGGTGGCTGCGCCGGCGCAACAGCAACTACGCGTTGATGCTGCAGGGCACCGGCATCGCGGTGCTGTACCTGACGGTGTTCGCGGCGATGCGTTTGCATCCATTGCTCGACCCTTCGGCGGCGCTGGGATTGCTGGTGGCAGTGACGGTGTTCTCGGCGATTCTGGCGATCACCCAGGATGCGCCGGGGCTTGCGGCGGGGGCAGCATTGGGCGGCTTCGCTGCGCCGATCCTGACCTCGACCGGCGCCGGCAACCATGTCGCGCTGTTCAGTTATTTCGCCCTGCTCAACGCCGGCATTCTCGCCATCGCCTGGTTCAAGGCCTGGCGTCTGCTCAACCTGATCGGTTTCGTCGGCACCTTCGGCATCGGTTTCGCCTGGGGACTGCGCGCGTATACGCCGCAGTTGCTGTGGAGCACCGAGCCATTTCTGCTGCTGTTTTTCCTCATGTACCTGGCCATCGGCCTGCTGTTTGCCCGGCGCAAGTTGCTCGACATGCCGGACGCGCCAGCGGATAGCGACCGTGAGGCGCTGCTGCACTGGTCGGCGCGCAAGGGCGATTATGTCGACGGCACAATGCTCTTTGGTCCGCCGATCGTGGGTTTCGGTCTGCAGTTCGCGCTGGTGCAGCACCTGGAGTTCGCGGCAGCCTTCAGTGCGTTGGCCTTGGGCATGATTTACATGGCGCTGGCCAAAGTGCTGATGGGTGGACGCGCGGTGTTGCTGGGGGAAACCTGTCTGGCGCTCGGGGTGATCTTCGCCAGTCTGGCGATTCCATTGGGGCTCGATGCGCGCTGGACCTCGGCGGCGTGGGCCGTCGAAGGCGCAGGGATTTTCTGGCTCGGCTTGCGCCAACAGCGGCCATTCGCCCGGGTCTTTGCCTTGTTGCTGCAACTGGGTTCGGCGCTGGCATTTCTCAGCCAATTACGTGCCGGCGAAAACAGCCTGCTCGACGGTGCGCCGCTGGGCGCGTTGATGCTCGGCATGGCATTGCTGTTCAGCTTCGTTCAACTGCGCAAGGCCGCGCCAGAGCAGGCATCGCTGTGGGAGCGCCAGGGCTTGCCGGTGCTCGCGTGTCTGGGGCTGACCTTCCTGTATCTGCTGGCACCGCTGTTCTTCTTTATTCAGGGCACGGCAATCAGTTGGGCGCTGGCCGGGTTGGTGACGCTGTTGGTCGGCCTGCGCATTCAATCGCGCACGTTCCTGTTCACCGCGTTCGGCGTGCAATTGCTTGGCGGGGCGTTGTTCCTGTTGCGCCTGCAAGGGGCGGGAGAGGATTCGAGCGCCGTGTTCAGCGCCGGCTGGAGCGGTTTGCTCAGTGCTTCGTTGATCGGTCTGGCGTTGATCGCCGGCATGTTGCTGGCGGCTCGCGATGACATGGTGCGCGGCGATGTGCGACTGCTGCGCGGTCTGTCGGTGGTGCTGCTGGCGGGGTTGGTGCTGATCAATCTGGCGGTGCTGTTCGTGCTGCCGTGGCAGACCGCGAGTGCGGTGTGGGCCGCCAGTGGCGTGCTGATTATCTGGCTGAGCCTGTACCTGCAGCAGCGGGTCAGTTTTGTTTTCGGTTTGCTGTTACAGGTGATCGGCGGCGCGGCGTTCTTGCTCGCCGGTCCGCAATGGCTTGGGCCATTGTCGAGCGAAGGATTGAAACCGTTGGCCCATGGTGGCTTCTGGACGCCGCTGGTACTGGGGCTGGCGGCGATGATCGGTGCGTGGCGCTTGCAACTGGGCAAGCATGCCACGGCGTTCGATGCGTTGAGTTTGCAGCGCTTGTCGGCCGTGTTGCTGGTGTGGGGGGGTGGCTGGTGGACGCTGGCGTGGCTCAGCGAAATCTTGCGTTTTGCCCCCGCGAATCTGCAAGGCCCGTGGTTGCTGCTGGCCGCGGCGCTCAGTGTGGCGTTGTGGACGCTGTTGTCGCTGCGCCTGAAATGGCCGGCGCTGGGTCTGCTTTGCACCGCGCTGGTCCCGGCCGCAGCGCTGGTCTTGCTCGGCGCCTGGCATGCGCGTTATCACCCGGCGGCCGACTTCGGCTGGCTGGCGTGGACGGCGGTATTCGCGGTGCATTTCTTCAGCCTGCGACGGCTGGCGCCGATGTTGCCGGCCCGGGTCTTGAGCGCGGCGCATGTACTCGGCTGCTGGCTGTTGATAGGCGTGCTGGCGCTGGAGTTGCGTTATGGCCTGCTGCTGTTGTCCGAGCAATACAACGCCTGGCGTTGGCTGGGCTGGGCGATTCTGCCAAGTGTGTATCTGCTGCTGATGGCCGCACCGCGCAGTGGGCCGTGGCCGGTCGCCACGTTTACCCGCGAGTACCGCTTGTACGCTGCCGCGCCGCTGGCGGTGTTGATGCTGGCGTGGTTCTGGCTGGCCAACAGCGTCAGCGATGGCAATGCCGAACCGCTGCCTTATGTGCCGCTGCTCAATCCGCTGGAGCTGGGTCTGTTGTTCGCCTTGTTCGGCGTGTATGTCTGGTCGCGTCGTGCGGTGGTGCAATGGGCGATCCGTCAGGATTACGCCGATCATGCTACGCAACTGATCGCCGGGGTTTCGCTGTTCGCCTTCTGCACCGCAATGGTGACCCGTGCCGCGCACCATTGGGCGGCGATCCCTTTCGAGCTGGATCAACTGCTGGCCTCGATGCTGGTGCAGGCCGGGTTGTCCATCGTCTGGACGCTGATGGCGCTGGGGCTGATGATCGGCGGGCATCTGCGCCATCGCCGCGAAGTGTGGCTGATCGGTGCGGCGCTGATTGCGCTGGTGGTGGCGAAACTGGTTTTTGTCGAATTGAGCAACCGTGGCGGCCTCGCCCGGATCGTTTCGTTTATTGGCGTCGGCGTGTTGCTGTTGGTGGTGGGCTACTTCGCACCGCTGCCGCCCAAGCGTGTTGAAGCTGAACCGGTGGCGGACAAGCCCGCGCCGGAAACCGAAGGAGTTGTATCTTGAGTCGCATGCTGAATCTGGGTTGGTTGGCGTTGGGCGTGGTGATGCTGGCCGGCGCCCAGGAAAAACCGGCGGACTTCGCCACGCAGGTGCCGCTGGCAATCAGCGGTAACGGCCCGTGGTATCGCCTCGACCTGCCGTTGAGCGTGCAGTTGCAGGCGCGCCAGACCGATCTCAGCGACTTGCGCGTGTTCAACGCCGCCGGCGAAGCGCAGGCCTACGCCCTGGCTCGCGAATCGGCGCAGACCCGCGACGGCGGCAAGCTGCACGAAGTGAAGTGGTTCCCGCTGTACAACGCCGCCGACGCCAGCGAGCGCGCGCCGAACGTGCGCGTGCAATCGACGACCAGCGGCACGCTGGTCGAAGTGCAGCCATCCTCGCAACTGGAGGCAGGCGAAGAAGTGTTGCGAGGCTGGCTGCTGGATGCCAGCGCAATCAAGGCGCCGCTGCAGCAGTTGATCCTCGACTGGACCAGCGAACGCGACGGTTTCCAGCGGTTCAGCATTGAGGCCAGTGACGATTTGCAGCACTGGCAGCCGTGGGGTGAGGGGCAAGTGGCGCGGTTGACCTTCTCCGATGAGCGGATCGAACAACACGAAGTGGCCTTGCCGGGGCAGTCCGCGCGCTATTTGCGCCTGTTGTGGGATTCACCGAATTCGGCACCGACCCTCACCTCGGTGCAATTGAAAAGCAGCGATCCGCGCAACGTCCCGCTACCGCTGGTCTGGTCGCAGGAAGTGGCCGGCAGCAGCAGCAAGGCCGGGGAGTACACCTGGCAATTGCCGGTGGGACTGAACGTCGAACGGGTGCAGGTTGAGATCCGGCAGTCGAACAGTCTGGCACCGGTGACACTGGCCGGCCGCCGCGAAAGCAGCCTGCCGTGGCAGACCTTGAACAGCGGTTTGCTCTATCGCCTGACGCAGAACGCTCAGGACGTGGTGCAGAACGAATTGCAGCTCTACGGGCAGACCGTGCAACAGTTGAAGCTGACCGTGGATGAGCGCGGCGGCGGTCTGGGTGAACAGGCGCCGAACCTGAAGTATGCGGTGCGGGCGACGCAGGTGATTTTCCTCGCGCGTGGCGATGGACCTTACAGCCTGGCGGTGGGTAATCCCCGCGTGAAAACGGCGAATCTGCCGCTGGCGACGCTGATTCCGGATTTCAAACCAGAAAAACTGGCGACTTTGGGCAAGGCGACGGTGCAGAGCGAAGCCGTGGTCACACAGACCTCGACGGCGACGACGGCCGCGGTGGCCGGGACCAACTGGAAGAAGATCGGGTTGTGGGCGGTGCTGTTGCTGAGTGTGGTGTTTTTAGGGGCGATGGCGTTCAGCCTGTTGCGCAAGCCTCCTGCCAATACCTGACAAGGCGGATGCTGCGCATCCGATCGCGAGCAGGCTCACTCCTACAGTGGCCTGCATTTCTTCAGGTGGAAAGCGGTCCCTGTAGGAGTGAGCCTGCTCGCGATAGCGATCTACCTACCAACAAAAGACCAAAACTGTCGCATCACTCGCCCCCCCCCGCCGCCTCGTTTCGAACTACGCTAAACCCGCTACCTGAACTCTCCACCGACAATCACGTCTCATACAGGCAAATACACCCAGGCGCACGTTAGCCGGCGTCTTCGCTCGCTAGGTTTTCAGACTCCCTGTAAACTGCGCGGGTTTTTAGCCCCCCATTCCACCGGAGCCGTCCATGTCCCGCGTTACCTTGAGTCGCTATTTGATTGAGCAGACCCGCAGCAACAACACTCCTGCCGATCTGCGCTTCCTGATCGAAGTGGTGGCGCGTGCCTGCAAGGAAATCAGCCACGCCGTGTCCAAAGGCGCCCTGGGTGGTGTTCTGGGCAGCATGGGCACCGAAAACGTACAAGGCGAAGTGCAGAAGAAACTCGACGTGCTGTCGAACGAAATCCTGCTCGAAGCCAACGAGTGGGGCGGTCACCTGGCCGGCATGGCGTCCGAAGAAATGGACAATGCCTATCAGATCCCTGGCAAATACCCGAAGGGCGCCTACCTGCTGGTATTCGACCCGCTGGACGGTTCGTCGAACATCGACATCAACGCTCCGGTCGGCACCATCTTCTCGGTACTGCGTTGCCCTAACGAATACCTGAGCCAGAACGAGCCGCTGAACGAAAAAGCTTTCCTGCAGCCAGGCACTCAGCAAGTGGCTGCCGGTTACGCGATCTACGGCCCGCAGACCATGTTGGTACTGACCCTGGGCGACGGCGTCAAAGGCTTCACCCTGGACCGCGAAATGGGCAGCTTCGTGCTGACCCACGAAGACATCACCATTCCTGAAACCACTCAGGAATTTGCGATCAACATGTCCAACCAGCGCCACTGGGAAGCCCCGGTGCAGCGCTACGTCGGCGAGTTGCTGGCCGGTGAAGAAGGCCCGCTGAAAAAGAACTACAACATGCGCTGGGTCGCGGCGATGGTCGCTGACGTGCACCGCATCCTGACCCGTGGCGGTCTGTTCATGTACCCGCGCGACAGCCGCGAGCCGTCCAAGCCGGGCAAGCTGCGCCTGATGTACGAAGCCAACCCGATGTCGTTCCTCGTCGAACAAGCGGGCGGCGCCTCCACCGACGGTCACCAGCGCATCCTCGACATTCAGCCGGAAGGCCTGCACCAGCGCGTCGCGGTGTTCCTCGGCTCGAAAGAAGAAGTCGCACGGGCCACGGCCTACCACAAGGAATAAACCATGCACGCGCCCTGGCAGCCGTTGCTCGATTGGTGGTTCGGACAGGCCGAATCGCCGAATGACGTAGCGGCCGAGAAGGGCAAGTTGTGGTTTGGCAAGCGAGACAGCCAGGACCTCGAAGCGCGTGAGCGGTTCGGGGTCTTTGTCGATCAGGCCCTGGCCGGCGAATTGACCGAGTGGACGCAACGTCCCGAAGGTTGGCTGGCCGTGGTGCTGTTGCTTGATCAACTGCCGCGCATGATCTATCGCGACACACCGAAAGCGTTTTCCGGTGATCTGCGCGCGCAGAAACTCGTCGCGCAAGGTATAGCGGCGGATTTTGATCGGCAGTTGAAACCGATTCAGCGGGTATTCATTTATCTGGTGTTCGAACACTGCGAAAACCTCGCGGTGCAGAATGAGGCGGTTTCCCGGTTTATCGAACTGGTGGCTGAACAGCCGGAGGCGGAGCGGGCGGTGTTCGCCGATAACCTGGACTATGCCGAACGGCATCAGAAGGTGATTGCCCGGTTTGGAAGGTTTCCGCATCGCAACGCGGTGTTGGGGCGGGAGTCTACGGCTGAGGAATTGGAGTTTCTTTCGCAGCCTGGCTCGCGTTTTTAATTCAAGGATTACCTTGTAACAATCGCTTCATCAGGAGTGCAGGTAAGCTTTTTCGAGTGTCGACAACGATGTGGATGTAGACAGTTTTTTCCCGCACCTCATAAATCACCCGATTCATTCCCGAAACTATTTGCCGGTACTGGCCGAGGTTGAGCTTTTCGATTTCTTCCGGAATTGATCCGGAAAAAGGCGAGTCAGCCAAGCCGTTAATGGCAGTCTTGAGATCGGCGCAGGTGATTTGCCAGATTGCATTTGAAAATTGTTTGATGAGATAGGTGCGCAGTTCTTTGAGATCGGTTTGGGCTGACTGGAGAATGACGACCCTTAACTTCATTGCAGATCGGCCTTGTCCAGTTCCGAGAATACCCTCTCGGCGTCATCGAATTTGCCTTCCTCGATTTCCCGATTGCCCATTGCCAGTAATTTCAGCAAGGCCATCGTGTCTTCCTGTTCTTCAAAGCTTTTAACGTCCATGACCACGAGCTTGGCTTCGCCGTTTTGTGTGATCACCAGTGGCTCGCGGCTTTCTGTGATCGTTTTGACAATCTCCGCCGTGTGACTTTTCAGATAACTGATAGGTTTGATTTGTACTGAAAGCTTCATGGAATTAGCCCGCCAATTGGAGTCGGACTGAGTTTAGTCTTAATTCAGTCCGGCGTCAGTGCGAGCTGATCAGTGTATTCGATGTTGAGGTGTGCCCATTGAGGCCGCCTTCGCGAGCAAGCCCGCTCCCACAGGGTTTTGTGGCGGAACACAAATCGTGTACACACCGAAGACCCTGTGGAAGCGGGCTTGCCCGCGAAGAGGCCAGTGCCAGCAACCTAGATCCTGAAGCTGCCGACCAACTGCTTCAGACGCGCCGCCTGTTGTTCCAGGTCCGAACACGCGCGCAACGTTGCCTGCAAGTTCTCCACACCTTCCTGATTAAGCGTGTTGATCTCGTTGATATCGACGTTGATCGACTCGACCACTGCGGTCTGCTCTTCGGTCGCGGTGGCCACCGACTGGTTCATCCCGTCGATTTCACCGATGCGCTGGGTCACGCTGCCCAGGCGTTCACCCGCCTGGTTGGCGATGCCGACGCTGCTTTCGCTCTCGCGCTGGCTCTCGGTCATGATGGTTACGGCCTGACGGGCGCCGACCTGCAATTCCTCGATCATCTTCTGCACTTGCTGCGCCGAATCCTGGGTGCGGTGCGCCAGATTGCGCACTTCATCGGCAACCACGGCAAAACCGCGCCCGGCTTCACCGGCGCGCGCAGCTTCGATCGCGGCATTGAGCGCCAGCAGGTTGGTCTGTTGGGAAATGCTGGTGATCACTTCGAGAATCTGGCCGATGTTCACCGTGTTGCTGTTGAGGGTTTCGATGTTGCCGCAGGAATCGCTGATCTTCGCCGACAGTTGTTGCATGGCCTGGATGGTTTTATCCACCACCTGCTGACCGTCAACCGCCAGGCTGCGCGCGTCGCTGGAATGCTGCGAGGCGAGGGCCGCGTTCTGAGCGATTTCCTGGGCGGCGGCGCCGAGCTGATTGATCGCCGCGGCGACGCTGTTGGTGCGGCTGGCTTGCTGGTCGGAGTTGTACATTGACGAGTTCGAAGCAGCGACGACGCGCAGGGCGACTTCGTTGACTTGGCCGGTGGCCGAGGACACTTCGCGGATCGAGGTGTGGATGCGCTCGACGAAGCGGTTGAACGACGTGCCCAGCGCGCCGAATTCATCGTTGCCGTGAATCACCAGACGCTTGGTCAGGTCGCCTTCACCTTCAGCGATGTCTTGCATGGCACGGCCCATGGTCAGCAGTGGTTGCATCAGGACCCGAATCAACAGGCTGAGCAGGGCGATGATGATCAGCACGGCAATGGCCATGGCGATCAATGCCGACGTGCGGAACTCGCTGAGCATCGAGAACGCGGTGTCTTTATCCAGCACCAGTGCCACGTACCAGTCGGCCGACGGCACGCCGTTGATGCGGGTGAAGGAAACCAGTTGGGTCTTGCCGTCGAATTCGACTTCCTTGAGGCCCGGGCTGACTTGCGGCGCACCGTTCGGATAGGCCTCGGCGAGCGTCTTGAGCACCAGTTTGCTGTCCGGGTGGATCAGGATTTTGCCGTCGGCGCTGACAATGAACGCATGGCCGTGGCCGTCGAAATTCAGCGAGTTGATGATCGCGCTGACGCTGCTCAGGTCGATGTCGGCACCGGCGACGCCGAGCATCTGACCCTGGCGCTGCACCGGCGTGGCGACGGTGATCACCAGTTTGCCCGAGGAGGCGGCGATGTAGGGTTCGGTGACGATGGTCTGTTGTGCGCTGTTGGCTGCCTTGTACCAGCCGCGGGCGCGCGGATCGTAGTCCGGCGCACGGTTACCGGCCGGCACCGAGAACATTACGCCGTCCGCGCCGCCAAAATAGCTGAGCTGGAAATTGCCGGTGTAGGCGGGCAGATCAATGATGCGCTTCAGACTGGCGGGCGCGTTGCCGTCCACTGCAACTTGCTGGGACAACGATTGCAGCAACTGAATGCGGCTGTCCAGCCAGGTCTGGATGTTGCTGGACGTCAGGCTGCCCAGTTCCTGCATCGTCGAGTCGGTGCTGCTCTCCAGGGCTTCGCGTTGGCGATAGTCGTTGAACAAAATGAAACAGGCGAACGCAACAGCCACCACAAGGGCGGCAGCCAACAGAATCTTGTGGCTGAATTTCATGTTTCTGGTCATTGAATGAACTACCGCGAAGGGACTGGTCAAGAAAGCGCGGCAATTTGCCATATCCGGCGGCTGTGCGCTGCTCTTATTTCGACCGCGCCGCGCCAAAGATTAGGCGGCTACGACGAAAGTCGACGAAATGCTCGACAGCGTCACGAAGTTTTTGATTTGCCGAAAAAAGCCAGACGGGCGGGCAAATAAATAGCCGTTCGCCCACGGAACCAGATGAGGGTTTTCTCTTCTAAGCTTCTGGTTGGCACCATGCCATCCCCCCTCGTTCCAGGAGTTACACCATGTCGCTGCGATCTCTCGCCCTGCTGTCGTTTTGCGTGCTGTTGGCCGCATGCAGCAAGGTCAATCAGGAAAACTACTCGAAGCTCTCGGCCGGCATGGCCAAGTCAGACGTGGAGACCCTCCTCGGCAAACCGACTGATTGCTCGGGCGCGCTCGGTATGTCCAGCTGCACCTGGGGCGACCAGAAAAGCTTTATCAGCGTGCAGTATGCTGGTGACAAAGTGTTGATGTTTTCCGGCCAAGGCCTGAAGTAAACCGGGGCTTCGCGCCCACGGAGAAGAAAAATGAAGCGGTTATTGCTGATCCTTTTTGCCGGCCTGGTACTGGCCGGCTGCGCCACTTCCGGCGTGGACCCGTTGGCGCCGAAGACCGTCGACAGCGTCAATCTGAAACGTTACCAAGGGACCTGGTACGAGCTGGCGCGTCTGCCCATGTATTTCCAGCGCCATTGCGCACAATCCGAAGCGCATTACACGCTCAAGCCTGACGGCAACATCGGTGTACTCAATCGCTGCCTGACGCCGGACTGGCAGTGGGAAGAGGCCAAAGGCACGGCTTATCCACAAGTCCCGGGCAAGACCGACAAGCTTTGGGTCGAATTCGATAACTGGTTTTCGCGCCTGATCCCCGGTGTGGCGAAGGGCGAATACTGGGTGCTGTACGTCAGCGACGATTACAAGACTGCGATTGTCGGCGACCCGAGCCGCAAGTACATGTGGCTGCTGTCACGCACACCGACCGTCAATGGCGTAATCCGTGAAGAGCTGCTGAGCAAGGCACGTCAGCAGGGCTACGACACCACGCGACTGATCTGGCGCGCGTCGGATCGGCAGATGGCCAAAACTTCGAATTAAGAGCAAAAAGATCGCAGCCTTCGGCAGCTCCACATCGATCGTTCCTACGCTCCGCGTGGGAATGCCTCAATGGACGCTCCGCGTCCGCTGTTGGGACGCAGAGCGTCCCGGGATGCATTCCCACGCAGAGCGTGGGAACGATCAGCTTTCAGCCTAAAAGATCGCGCAGGACCTGGGTGAAGGCCCGCGCGCTGTCTTCTTCCCCGGCATGCCGGCCATCGCGCACCACCCACTGACCATTGACCAGCACATCGCGCACCTGCCGATCGCCACCAGCAAACAGCCAGCGATTCAGAATCCCGTCACCCGAGGCCGTCGCCAGATACGGATCGTTGCCATCGAGCACGATCCAGTCCGCACGTTTGCCCACGTCCAGCGCGCCGATCGGCTGCCCCAGCGCCTGCGCGCCACCGTCCAGCGCGGCGTCATACAGCGTGCGTCCGACCATCGGCTGATCCGCGCCATACAAGCGGTTGCGCCGTTGATCGCGCAGGCGCTGGCCATATTCCAGCCAACGCAGTTCCTCTACCACACTGAGCGACACATGGCTGTCGGAGCCAATGCCCAGGCGCCCGCCCTGCGCGAGGAAATCCACTGCCGGGAAAATCCCGTCGCCCAGATTCGCTTCGGTGGTCAGGCACAGACCGGCGATGGCGCGACTCTTGGCCATCAGCGTGACTTCTTCCGGATTGGCGTGGGTCGCATGGACCAGGCACCAGCGCTGATCGACTTCGGTGTTCTCAAACAGCCATTGCAGTGGACGACGCCCGCTCCAGTTCAGGCAGTCGTCGACTTCCTTTTGCTGTTCGGCGATGTGGATGTGCACCGGGCATTGTTTGTCGCTGGCGGCGAGCACTTCGCTGATCTGCTGCGGTGTCACCGCGCGCAACGAGTGGAAACACAGCCCCAGCGATTGCGCCTTTTTCTGCGCCAGTAATGGCTGCAGGCGCGATTGCAGGTTCAGGTAGTTTTCCGTGCTGTTGATGAAACGGCGCTGGCCGTCGTTCGGGGGCTGACCGCCAAAACCGGAGTGGCTGTAAAGCACCGGCAGCAGGGTCAGGCCGATGCCGCTTTCACTGGCGGCGTGGCTGATACGCAAGGCCAGTTCCGCCGGATCGGCGTACGGCTGGCCGTTGCTGTCATGGTGCACATAGTGAAATTCGGCGACCGAGGTGTAACCGGCCTTGAGCATTTCGATGTACAACTGCCGGGCAATGACGCCGAGCTGATCGGGGCTGATTTTTCCAACGAGGCGATACATCAAATCGCGCCAGGTCCAGAAACTGTCGTTCGGATTGCCGGCCACTTCGGCCAGACCCGCCATTGCCCGTTGAAAGGCGTGGGAATGCAGATTGGGCATTCCCGGCAGCAACGGCCCGCTCAGCCGTTCGGCGCCATCTGCAGTGGAATCGGCCTGGATGCGGGTCAGCAGGCCTTCGGCGCTGACCTCGAGACGTACATTGTTGGCCCATCCGTTAGGCAGCAGCGCGCGTTCGGCAAAGAAAGCGGACATGGTTCAGCACCCCATCGTGTGTTATTTGTATATACATATACAGACGTTTGCCTGCCCGGTAAACTCCGGCAAGCTAGTCACTTTCATCCAATGAACAGGGATCAACCGTGCCGACTCCGCCTCCAGTCTCTCCGTTGGCCGCGAACATGGGCGACAGTCCGGCGCCCTTGTACGCCCGCGTCAAACAGATGATCACCCAGCAGATCGACAGCGGTAACTGGCCGCCGCACTACCGCGTGCCATCCGAGAGCGAGTTGGTCAATCAACTCGGTTTCAGCCGCATGACCATCAACCGTGCCCTGCGCGAAATGACCGCCGACGGTCTGCTGGTACGCATGCAGGGCGTCGGCACGTTTGTCGCCGAGCCGAAGAGCCAGTCCGCGCTGTTCGAAGTGCACAACATCGCCGACGAAATCGCCTCGCGCGGCCACCGTCACACCTGCCAGGTCATCACGCTGGAAGAAGAGGCCGCCGGTTCCGAGCGCGCACTGGCGCTGGACATGCGCGAAGGGCAGAAAGTGTTTCACTCGTTGATCGTGCATTACGAAAACGACATTCCCGTGCAAATCGAAGACCGTTTCGTCAACGCACTGGTCGCCCCGGAATACCTCAAGCAGGACTTCACCCTGCAAACTCCTTATGCCTATCTGAACCAGGTGGCGCCGCTGACCGAAGGCGAACATGTGGTCGAGGCGATCCTCGCCGAACCGTCCGAGTGCAAATTGCTGCAAATTGAAAAAGGCGAGCCGTGCCTGTTGATTCGCCGGCGTACCTGGTCGGGGCGCCAGCCGGTGACGGCGGCGCGTTTGATCCATCCGGGTTCGCGTCATCGTCTGGAAGGGCGGTTCCATAAATGAAATATGAAGTGAAGGTTCTCCGCGCCGAGGGCTACCCGCGCATGCCGTGGAAAAATGGCGGCGGCAGCACTGAAGAAATCACCCGCGACGCGGGTGCCGGCCTGGACGGTTTCGGCTGGCGGCTGTCGATTGCCGACATCGCCGAATCGGGCGGTTTTTCGACCTTCGCCGGCTACCAGCGAGTGATCACCGTGTTACAGGGTGACGGCATGACCCTGTGTGTCGACGGTGACGATACCTGTCCACTGTTACCCCTCGACCCGTTCGCCTTCAGTGGCGAAAGCCAGGTGTCGTGCACCTTGCTCGGCGGTGCGATTCGCGACTTTAATCTGATTTATGCGCCGCAACGTTACAGCGCGCGGTTGCAGTGGCTGGATGGCGAGCAACGGTTTTTCAGTTCGGCGGGGACGGTACTGGTGTTCAGTATCAGTGAGCTGATGGCCGTGCGTGTTGGCGACGGTGTTTCGCAGCTCGGTCGGCATGATTGCCTGCAACTGGACGGCAACAGCGGGCTGGTCGAAGTCTCCACCAGCGCCGCCTGCTGCGTGATCGAACTCTTCCAAAACTGACTACCCCCTGTGGTGAGGGGATTTATCCCCGTTGGGCTGCGCAGCAGACCGCTTTTTTTAATCAAGAATGGGGCCGCTTCGCGACCCAGCGGGGATAAATCCCCTCGCCACAAAAGTCATCCCACTGTTGTTTCTCACCGCGCACCAACTTGTTACCGAACGCCCCAGCGTGGCGCAATACCACGCTCTCGCAGCCAATCCCAACCTCCTCAAAATACTCGCGAAGAAAATTTCATTCACGCCAGGACCCTTGATTCAGGCGTTCTCCAGCCTCGTTCGCAATTTTTCTTGAACAGCCCTTCAGCAAGTTGGCCGCTTGATTGCATATGCTTGTATGTACAAGTAAAGACGTATGCGTATGAGTCGCTCGAGACTCTCCGCAGCGTCCACTGATTCGCTTGTCGCGCATTGATGCGCGCAGGCTGCTGCCCACTGCCAGGGTTGGTTTGAATTGATCGCTGAGGAGTCTTTTTCGTGACTGACAATACCCGGAAAACCACAAAGTATCGCGACGTCGAAATCCGTGCTGCACGCGGTAACACGCTGACCGCCAAGAGCTGGCTGACCGAAGCGCCGCTGCGCATGCTGATGAACAACCTCGACCCGGAAGTCGCCGAGAACCCTAAAGAGCTGGTGGTCTACGGTGGCATCGGTCGTGCTGCGCGCAATTGGGAATGCTACGACAAGATCGTCGAGAGCCTGACTAACCTGAACGACGACGAAACCCTGCTGGTGCAATCGGGCAAGCCGGTCGGTGTGTTCAAAACCCACAGCAACGCGCCGCGCGTACTGATTGCCAACTCCAACCTGGTGCCGCACTGGGCAAGCTGGGAACACTTCAACGAACTCGACGCCAAAGGCCTGGCCATGTACGGCCAGATGACCGCCGGCAGCTGGATCTACATCGGCAGCCAAGGCATCGTTCAGGGCACCTACGAAACCTTCGTCGAAGCCGGTCGCCAGCATTACAACGCTGACCTTAAAGGTCGCTGGGTGCTGACCGCGGGCCTCGGTGGCATGGGCGGCGCACAACCGTTGGCCGCCACCCTGGCCGGCGCCTGCTCGCTGAACATCGAATGCCAGCAGGTCAGCATCGATTTCCGCCTGAAAAGCCGTTACGTCGATGAGCAAGCCAAAGACCTCGACGACGCCCTGGCGCGCATCGACAAATACACCAAAGAAGGCAAAGCCATCTCGATTGCCCTGCTCGGCAACGCCGCGGAAATTCTCCCGGAGCTGGTCAAGCGCGGCGTGCGTCCGGACATGGTCACCGACCAGACCAGCGCCCACGACCCGCTCAACGGTTACTTGCCGGCCGGCTGGAGCTGGGACGAATACCGCGCCCGCGCCAAGACCGAACCGGCCGCGGTGATCAAGGCTGCCAAGCAGTCGATGGCCGTGCACGTCAAAGCCATGCTGGAATTTCAGAAGCAAGGCATCCCGACCTTCGATTACGGCAACAACATTCGTCAGATGGCCCAGGAAGAGGGCGTCGAAAACGCCTTCGATTTCCCAGGCTTCGTACCGGCCTACATCCGTCCGCTGTTCTGCCGTGGCATCGGCCCGTTCCGTTGGGCGGCGTTGTCGGGTGATCCGCAAGACATCTACAAAACCGACGCCAAGGTCAAAGAGCTGATCCCCGACGACGCGCATTTGCACAACTGGCTGGACATGGCCCGCGAGCGCATCAGCTTCCAGGGTCTGCCGGCGCGTATCTGCTGGGTCGGTCTGGGCTTGCGCGCCAAGCTGGGTCTGGCCTTCAACGAAATGGTCCGCAGCGGCGAGTTGTCGGCGCCGATCGTGATCGGTCGCGACCACCTCGATTCCGGCTCGGTCGCAAGTCCCAACCGCGAAACCGAATCGATGCAGGACGGCTCCGACGCCGTGTCCGACTGGCCATTGCTCAATGCGCTGCTCAACACCGCGAGCGGTGCGACCTGGGTGTCCTTGCACCACGGCGGCGGTGTCGGCATGGGCTTCTCGCAGCATTCGGGGATGGTGATCGTCTGCGACGGTACCGATGAAGCGGCCGAGCGCATCGCGCGCGTGTTGCATAACGATCCGGCTACCGGGGTCATGCGTCATGCCGATGCCGGCTACCAGATCGCGATCGACTGCGCGAAAGAGCAGGGGCTGAATCTGCCGATGATTACCGGCAGCAAGTAACACGCTTTTGCTTTATGTGGGAGCGAGCTTGCTCGCGAAAGCAATCTTTCAGCCAGCAAAGATGTTGAATGTGCTGGCCTCTTCGCGAGCAAGCTCGCTCCCACAGAAAAGCAGCTCCACCGAAGCTCAGTGAACCCGAATAACAATCCACAGAGGTTGAATCATGGCGGTTAACCACGATCGTGCAGGCAGCAAACCGTTGATCGAAAGGCGTTCGATCGATTACATCCCGGAAGCGGAAAGACACGGTCGTCTGTTCAGCCAGTTCACCCTGTGGATGGGCGCCAACCTGCAAATCACCGCGATTGTCACCGGGGCCTTGGCCGTGGTGCTCGGCGGTGATGTGTTCTGGTCGTTGATCGGTCTGCTGATCGGGCAACTGCTCGGCGGTGGCGTAATGGCGCTGCATGCGGCGCAAGGGCCGAAACTGGGCTTGCCGCAGATGATTTCCAGTCGTGTGCAGTTCGGCGTTTACGGCGCGGCGATTCCCATCGTGCTGGTGTGCCTGATGTACCTCGGCTTCACTGCCACCGGTACGGTGCTGTCCGGGCAGGCGCTGGGTCAGTTGTTCAACGTCAGCGACAGCGTTGGCATCCTGATTTTTGCCAGCGTGATCGTGCTGGTGACGGTGCTCGGTTATCGCGTGATCCACTGGATCGGCCGCGTCGCCAGTGTCATTGGCGTGATCGCCTTCGTGTTCCTGTTCTGGCGGCTGATGAGCCAGACCGACGTGGGCGCGCTCCTGCAAATTCGCCACTTCAGCTGGAGCAGTTTCCTCCTCGCGGTATCGCTCGCCGCCTCTTGGCAGATTGCTTTTGGGCCTTACGTCGCTGACTACTCCCGTTACCTGCCGAGCAATACGTCGGCGGTCAAAACCTTCTTTGCCGCCGGTGCAGGTTCGGTGGTGGGCGCTCAGGTTGCGATGATTCTCGGGGTGTTTGCCGCGGCCTCGGCCAACGGTCAATTCGCCGGACATGAAGTGGCCTACATCGTCGGTCTGGGCGGCACCGGCGCCACCGCTGCGCTGCTGTATTTCAGCATCGCGTTCGGCAAGGTCACCATTTCGACGCTGAACTCCTACGGCAGCTTCATGTGCATCGCGACCATCATCAGTGGTTTTCGCGGCCACTTGCAGGTCACGCGTTTGCAGCGGCTGGTGTTCGTGCTGTTTATCGTCGGTGCGGCAACCTTGATTGCCTTGCTCGGCCAGCATTCGTTCCTTGGTGCGTTCAAGTCTTTCATCCTGTTCCTGCTCGCGTTTTTCACGCCGTGGAGCGCGATCAACCTGGTGGACTACTACTGCATTACCCGCGAGCGCTATGACGTGCCGGCGCTGGCCGATCCGAACGGTCGCTACGGCCGCTGGAACCTGCTGGGTATCGGCGTCTATGTGTTCGGCGTGCTGGTGCAGCTGCCGTTCATCTCGACCAAGTTCTATACCGGGCCGCTGGTGGCTGCCCTCGGTGATGTGGACATTTCCTGGATCATCGGTCTGGTGCTGCCCGCTGCCGTCTATTACGTCTGCGCAAAAAAATGGCACAGCGCAGTGCCCGATCACCTGATTCTGCCGGTCGAGCAGAACAGCGTTGTACAACCTAAAACAAGCGGGGCCGGTCGCGCTGCGGCGCAGGCCTGAATTGGACGTGGACAGGCTGGATGCCTCTTGACTGCCGTAAGCCCATTCATGATTAGGAGCGTCACAACAATGAAATCGAACAAGACCCTGCTGACCACATTGCTGTCCATGGGCCTGTTGGCCAGTGCCGGCGCGACCCAGGCTGCCGGCTGGTGCGAATCGGGCAAACCGGTGAAATTCGCCGGCCTGAACTGGGAAAGCGGCATGCTGCTGACCGACGTCATGCAAGTGGTGCTGGAAAAAGGCTACGGCTGCAAGACCGACAGCCTGCCGGGCAACTCCATCACCATGGAAAACGCCCTGAGCAGCAACGACATTCAAGTGTTCGCCGAAGAGTGGGTCGGCCGCAGCGAGGTCTGGAACAAGGCCGAGAAGGCCGGCAAGGTCGTCGGTGTCGGCGCGCCGGTGGTGGGTGCAATCGAAGGCTGGTATGTGCCGCGCTACGTGATCGAAGGCGACGCCAGGCGCAAGCTGGAACCGAAAGCGCCGGAGCTGAAAAACATCGCTGACCTGGGCAAATACGCCGCCGTGTTCAAGGACGCCGAAGAGCCGTCCAAGGGCCGTTTCTACAATTGCCCGGCCGGCTGGACCTGCGAGCTCGACAACAGCGAAATGCTGAAAAGCTATGGCCTGGAGAACAGCTACACCAACTTCCGCCCGGGCACCGGACCTGCGCTGGATGCAGCCGTGCTGTCGAGCTACAAGCGTGGCGAGCCGATCCTGTTTTATTACTGGTCGCCAACCCCGCTGATGGGGCAGGTGGATCTGGTCAAGCTTGAGGAAAAACCCGGCGTCGACAAGACCGTGAGCATCAAGGTCGGCCTGTCGAAAACCTTCCATGACGAAGCGCCGGAACTGGTCGCCGTGCTGGAGAAGGTCAACTTGCCGATCGACCTGCTCAACCAGAACCTGGGGCGCATGGCCAAGGAGCGCATCGAGTCGCCAAAACTGGCGAAAATCTTTCTCAAGGAACATCCTGAAGTCTGGCACGCATGGGTGAGCGAAGACGCAGCCAAAAAGATCGACGCGGCCTTGTAGGTCGAGCCATTCCGGCTGCCGCCACCGGCAGCCGGACGCTTGATCGCAACCCCTTGATTGAGAGTCTCTTATGTTTCCCGAAAGCTTTACCTTTTCCATCGCCGACTGGGTCAACGGTTGGGTCGATTCGCTGGTCACCAACTACGGCGATGTGTTCCGCCACATCTCCGACACCCTGCTCTGGGCCATCGTCAACCTCGAAGGTCTGCTGCGTGCGGCGCCGTGGTGGCTGATGCTGGCGATCGTCGGTGTCGTCGCCTGGCACGCCACGCGCAAAGTGGTGACGACGGCCGTCATCGTCGGTCTGCTGTTCCTCGTCGGCGCGGTCGGCCTGTGGGACAAGCTCATGCAAACCCTGGCGCTGATGATGGTGGCGACGCTCATCTCAGTGCTGATCGGCATTCCGCTGGGGATTCTCTCGGCCCGCAGCAATCGCCTGCGTTCGGTGTTGATGCCGCTGCTCGACATCATGCAGACCATGCCCAGTTTCGTGTACCTGATCCCGGTGCTGATGCTGTTCGGCCTGGGCAAGGTCCCGGCGATTTTCGCCACCGTGATCTACGCCGCGCCGCCGCTGATTCGCCTGACCGACCTCGGTATTCGCCAGGTCGACGGTGAAGTGATGGAGGCGATCAACGCTTTCGGCGCCAACCGCTGGCAGCAACTGTTCGGCGTGCAACTGCCGCTGGCCCTGCCGAGCATCATGGCCGGGATCAACCAGACCACCATGATGGCCCTGTCGATGGTGGTGATTGCCTCGATGATCGGTGCCCGTGGCCTGGGTGAAGATGTGCTGGTGGGGATTCAGACCCTCAACGTCGGACGTGGCCTTGAGGCCGGTCTGGCGATCGTGATTCTCGCAGTGGTCATCGACCGCATTACCCAGGCGTACGGTCGGCCACGGCACGAGGTGAGCAAATGAGTAACGCAACCGTGAGCAAGATCGAAGTCAAAAACGTCTTCAAGATTTTCGGCAACCGCGCCAAGGATGCGCTGGCCATGGTCGGTCAGGGCAAGACCAAGGATCAGGTGCTGAACGAAACCGGTTGCGTGGTCGGGGTCAACGACCTGTCGCTAAGCATTGGCACCGGCGAGATTTTCGTGATCATGGGCCTGTCCGGCTCGGGCAAATCCACCTTGGTGCGCCACTTCAATCGCCTGATCGACCCGACCAGCGGGGCGATCCTCGTCGACGGCGTAGACATCCTGCAATACGACATGGACGCCCTGCGCGAATTTCGCCGGCACAAGATCAGCATGGTGTTCCAGAGCTTCGGCCTGCTGCCGCACAAGAGCGTGCTCGACAACGTCGCCTACGGCCTGAAAGTGCGCGGCGAGAGCAAGCAGATGTGCGCCGAACGCGCGCTCCACTGGATCAACACCGTGGGCCTCAAAGGTTACGAAAACAAATACCCGCACCAGCTCTCTGGCGGCATGCGTCAGCGTGTCGGCCTCGCCCGGGCATTGGCGGCGGACACCGACATCATCCTGATGGACGAAGCGTTCAGTGCGCTGGATCCGTTGATCCGCGCCGAGATGCAGGACCAGTTGCTGGAGCTGCAAAAGACCCTGCACAAGACCATCGTCTTCATCACCCACGACCTCGACGAAGCCGTGCGCATTGGCAATCGCATTGCGATTCTCAAGGATGGCCGGTTGATTCAGGTCGGTACGCCGAGAGAGATCCTGCATTCGCCGGCGGACGAGTATGTCGACCGGTTTGTGCAGCGGCGGGCGGCGGTGGTCTGAGACTGAGTTGCCTTTGTGGCGAGGGGATTTATCCCCGTTGGGTGGCGAAGCCGCCCCAAACAATGCCCCCAAATCTGTCAGACAGACCGCGGTGGCTGGTTTTACGACTGCTTCGCAGCCGAACGGGGATAAATCCCCTCGCCACAGGGTGACCTGCATCAACAGAATTGGTATGAGGTTAAAGATGTCCCAGGCTGAAAAAATTGTGATCACCGGTGCCCACCTGCGTTGGCAGGACGTGGTCGCTGTCGCCCGTCATGGCGCGCGGCTGGAGCTGTCCAGCGAGACCTGGGCGCGTATCGAAAACGCCCAGGGCATCGTCCAGCGCATTGTCGCCAGCGGTGAGCGCGCGTACGGCGTCAACACCGGCCTGGGCGGTTTGTCTAACGTCTCCCTGCAAGATGAACAACTCAGCCAGCTCTCGCGCAACACCCTGCTCAGCCATGCCTGCGGGGTCGGCCCGGTTCTCGCCGACGAGCAGACCCGCGCGATCATCTGCGCCGCGATCCACAACTACAGCCACGGCAAATCCGGCCTGCATCGGCGGGTGGTCGAAGGGCTTCTGGCGCTGCTCAATCGCGGCATCACCCCGCAGGTGCCGTCGCAGGGTTCGGTGGGTTATCTGACCCACATGGCGCACATCGGCATCGCGCTGCTCGGCGTCGGCAATGTCAGCTATCGCGGGCAGATCGTGCCGGCGCAACAGGCGCTGGCCGAGGAGGGCCTGCAACCTGTGCCGCTCGGCGCGAAGGATGGTTTGTGCCTGGTCAACGGCACGCCGTGCATGACCGGCCTCAGTTGCCTGGCCATCGCCGACGCAACACGCCTGCTGCAATGGGCCGACGTCATCGGTGCGATGAGCTTCGAAGCCCAGCGCGGCCAGATCGATGCGTTCGATGCCGAAATCATCGCGCTGAAAGCGCATCCGGGCATGCAGCAGGTCGGCGCCAATTTGCGTGCGCTGCTTGCGGGCAGCGAAGTGATCGCTTCGAGCAAGGGCATTCGCACCCAGGATGCGTTGAGCATTCGTTCGATCCCGCAGGTGCACGGCGCCGCGCGAGATCAACTGGAACATGCGATCAAACAGGTCGAAACCGAACTCAACGGCTGCACCGACAACCCGTTGCTGCTCGGCACGCCGGACAACTTCCGGGTCATGTCGCAAGCCAACCCGCACGGGCAGTCGGTGGCGATGGCGGCGGACCTGCTGGCGATCGCCATGGCCGAAATCGGCTCGATTGCCGAGCGCCGCCTCGATCGTCTGGTCAACCCGCACGTCAGCGGGCTGCCGGCGTTTCTGGTGGCCAATCCGGGAGTCAACTCCGGGATGATGATCGTGCAATACGTCGCGGCGTCGCTGTGTGCGGAAAACCGGCAATTGGCGCAACCGGCGGTCCTCGACAATTACATCACCTCGGGCCTGCAGGAAGACCACCTGAGCATGGGCACCAACGCCGCGCTGAAGCTGCACCGTGCGCTGGAAAACTGCACGCAGATCCTCGCCATCGAATACCTGCTGGCGGCGCAGGCGCTGGAATTTCTCAAGGGACAACGCTTCGGCGCCGGCACCGATGTCGCTTGGCGCCTGCTGCGCGAAACGGTGCCGGCCTACGATCAGGATCGCTGGCTGGCGCCGGACATCGCCGCTGCGGCGAGCGTTTTGAAAGCGCCGAATGTGCTGCACAGCGTCTTACCGAATTTGCACTGACAACTACCCCTGCCAGCGTGCCAAGGCGCGGATCGTTCAAAAGACGAGAGGCGACGGATAACGGAATGCTCCGGAGCGACTGGCAGTTTCTCTTTATTCAAGAGACGAACTCACAAAAGGAGCACATTAATGACTGCGCTGAACCTGATCCCCGGCCAACTGAGCCTGGCCCAACTGCGTGACGTCTACCAGAACCCGGTCACGCTGACCCTCGACAACAGCGCCAGCGCGCAGATCGAAGCCAGCGTCGCCTGCGTCGAGCAGATCCTTGCCGAAAATCGCACTGCCTACGGCATCAACACCGGTTTCGGCCTGCTGGCCTCGACGCGCATCGCCAGCGAAGATCTGGAAAACCTCCAGCGCTCGCTGGTGCTGTCGCACGCAGCCGGTGTCGGCCAGCCGATCAGCGATGAGCTGGTGCGGCTGATCATGGTGCTCAAGGTCAACAGCCTCAGCCGTGGGTTCTCAGGGATTCGCCGTCTGGTGATCGACGCACTGATCGCGCTGATCAATGCCGAGGTCTACCCGCACATTCCACTGAAAGGTTCGGTGGGTGCATCGGGCGATCTCGCGCCATTGGCGCACATGTCGCTGGTGCTGCTGGGCGAGGGCAAGGCTCGCTACAGGGGCGAGTGGATGGAAGCGACCGAGGCGCTGAAAATCGCCGGCCTGACGCCGCTGACGCTGGCGGCGAAGGAAGGTCTGGCGCTGCTCAACGGCACGCAGGTGTCCACTGCATTTGCGCTGCGCGGATTGTTTGAAGGTGAGGACCTGTTTGCCGGTGCACTGGCGCTCGGCAGTCTCACCGTTGAAGCCGTGCTGGGTTCGCGCTCGCCGTTCGATGCGCGCATCCACGCCGCCCGCGGTCAGACGGGCCAGATCGACGCCGCTGCGGCTTATCGCGATCTGCTCGGTGAGCGCAGCGAAGTGTCCGCTTCGCACCAGAACTGCGACAAGGTTCAGGACCCGTACTCGCTGCGCTGCCAGCCGCAAGTCATGGGCGCGTGCCTGACGCAGTTCCGTCAGGCTGCTGAAGTGCTGGCGATCGAGGCCAACGCGGTGTCGGATAACCCGCTGGTGTTTGCCGCCGAGGGCGATGTGATTTCCGGCGGTAACTTCCACGCCGAACCGGTGGCGATGGCTGCTGACAACATGGCCCTGGCCATCGCCGAAATCGGCTCGCTGAGCGAACGCCGCATCTCGCTGATGATGGACAAGCACATGTCGCAACTGCCGCCGTTCCTCGTTGCCAATGGCGGTGTGAACTCCGGTTTCATGATTGCACAGGTGACGGCGGCGGCGCTGGCCAGCGAGAACAAGGCGCTGTCCCATCCGCATTCGGTCGACAGCCTGCCGACCTCGGCCAACCAGGAAGACCACGTGTCGATGGCCCCGGCGGCGGGCAAGCGTCTGTGGGAAATGGCTGAAAACACCCGCGGGATTCTTGCGGTGGAATGGCTCGCGGCGGCGCAGGGCCTGGATCTGCGCAACGGCCTGAAGACCTCGCCGAAACTGGAACAGGCGCGGGCGATCTTGCGCAAGGAAGTGGCGTTTTACGAGAAGGATCGGTTCTTCGCCCCGGACATCAATGCGGCGACCGAGTTGCTGGCTTCGCGGTGTTTGACTGAGCTGGTTCCGGCGAAGCTTCTGCCGAGCCTTTAACCCCACCCACTGATCGTTCCCACGCTCTGCGTGGGAATGCAGCCCGTGACGCTCCGCGTCACTGGACGCGGAGCGTCCCTTGAGGCATTCCCACGCAGAGCGTGGGAACGATCACAAGACGAGGACTTGGGATGAAAACCCTCTGGCAGCACTGCCACGTCGCAACCATGGCCAACGGCGCCTATTCGATCATCGAGGATGCCGCGATCGTCACCTCGGGCGCGCTGATCGAGTGGATCGGCCCGCGCACTCAGTTGCCGTCCGGCGAATATCCGGCGGTCAATGATCTGCAAGGCGCCTGGGTCACTCCTGGCCTGATCGACTGCCACACCCACACGGTGTTCGGCGGCAATCGCAGCGGTGAATTCGAAAAGCGCCTGCAAGGCGTCAGCTATGCCGAGATCGCAGCACAAGGTGGCGGCATCGCCAGCACCGTGCGCGCCACTCGCGAAGCCACTGAAGACGAGCTGTTCGCCAGCGCCGCCAAACGTCTGAAAAGCCTGATGCGCGATGGCGTGACCACCGTGGAAATGAAGTCTGGCTACGGTCTCGATCTGGCCAATGAGCGCAAGATTCTGCGAGTCATCCGGCGCCTGGCCGAAGCGCTGCCGATCAGCGTACGCAGCACTTGCCTGGCGGCGCACGCCTTGCCGCCGGAGTACAAGGACCGCGCCGACGATTACATCGATCTGGTCTGCGATCAGATGCTGCCGGCCCTCGCCGCTGAAGGTCTGGTCGATGCCGTGGATGCGTTCTGCGAATACCTGGCGTTCTCGCCGGCGCAGGTCGAGCGGGTGTTCGTCGCCGCACAACGACTCGGTCTGCCCGTGAAGCTGCATGCCGAGCAACTCTCCTCGTTGCACGGCTCCAGCCTCGCCGCGCGTTATCAAGCCTTGTCCGCCGATCATCTGGAGTTCATGGACGAGGACGACGCCATCGCCATGGCCGCCGCCGACACCGTCGCGGTCCTGCTGCCGGGCGCGTTCTACTTTCTGCGCGAGACGCAGTTGCCGCCGATGGACGCCCTGCGCAAGCACAAAGTGAAGATTGCCATCGCCAGCGACCTCAACCCCGGCACCTCGCCGGCGCTGTCGTTGCGCCTGATGCTGAACATGGCTTGCACCTGTTTTCGCATGACCCCGGAAGAAGCCCTCGCCGGCGCGACGATTCATGCCGCGCAAGCGCTGGGCATGGCCGCCAGCCACGGCTCGCTGGAGGCCGGCAAGGTCGCCGATTTC
Organism: Pseudomonas hamedanensis; assembly: GCF_014268595.2. Classification (NCBI taxonomy): domain Bacteria; kingdom Pseudomonadati; phylum Pseudomonadota; class Gammaproteobacteria; order Pseudomonadales; family Pseudomonadaceae; genus Pseudomonas; species Pseudomonas hamedanensis. The sequence goes on along the minus strand of NZ_CP077091.1, from coordinate 3,648,840 downwards.
GTTGCCTGGCAAATCGACCGGCCGGCGGATCTGGCCTATTGGCTCGGCGGCGATCTGGACAAGCGCGTCGTGCGTCACGGCGTTGAATCAAATCTGTAGGAGAGCGGTTGTGGACAAGGTTCTGAACTTCAAACAAGGCCGCGTGCCGCTGCTGATCAGCATGCCGCACGCAGGCGTGCGTCTGACCCCGGCGGTCGAGTCCGGGTTGATCCCGGCGGCGAAAAGCCTGCCGGACACTGACTGGCACATTCCGCAGCTCTACGATTTTGCTGAAGAACTGGGCGCCAGCACCCTGGCTGCCGAATATTCGCGCTTCGTCATCGATCTCAACCGGCCGTCCGACGACAAGCCGTTGTACGCCGGGGCGACCACCGGTTTGTATCCGGCGACGTTGTTCGACGGCATTCCGTTGTTCCAGCAAGGTCTGGAGCCGTCTGATGAAGAGCGGGCGACGTATCTGCAACAAATCTGGACGCCGTACCACCGCACCTTGCAGGAGGAGCTGGCGCGGCTGAAAGCCGAGTTCGGCTACGCGCTGCTGTTCGACGCGCACTCGATCCGTTCGATCATCCCGCACCTGTTCGACGGCAAACTGCCTGACTTCAACTTGGGCACGTTCAATGGCGCCAGTTGCGATCCGCAGTTGGCCTCGCAACTGGAAGCAATCTGCGCCCGCCATGATCAGTTCAGTCATGTGCTGAACGGTCGCTTCAAGGGCGGCCACATCACCCGACAATACGGCAACCCGGCGCAAAACATCCACGCCGTGCAACTGGAACTGTGTCAATCCACTTACATGGAAGAGTTCGAACCGTTCCGCTACCGCGCCGACCTGGCCGAACCGACGCGGGTGGTGCTCAGGGAATTGCTGCAGGGTTATCTGGCCTGGGCAAAATCTCACTACAGCGCATAACCCCTGTGGGAGCGAGCCTGCTCGCGAAGGCGTCCGTTCAGCCAGCATCCATGCCGAATGACACACCGCTTTCGCGAGCAGGCTCGCTCCCACAGGATCGCGTTCGGCCTGTGAGGTCGATGGCTGACAAACGGTGACAGCGCACAGGCATGCTCATTGACGCAAATCGGGTTTATGATGCCCAACGGCAGAATAATAGAAGTCCCCTCAGGGATGACCTCGACCCCTTACGGAGCGCGCAATGCAGACTTTGTTTCCGCAGATCAAACCTCACGCCCGGCACGATCTGGCTGTCGATGACACCCATACACTGTATGTCGATGAAAGCGGCTCGCCGGAGGGTCTGCCGGTGGTGTTCATCCACGGCGGGCCCGGTGCCGGTTGCGATGCGCAGAGCCGGCGCTATTTCGATCCGAATCTGTATCGCATTGTCACTTTCGACCAGCGCGGTTGCGGTCGCTCCACCCCGCATGCCAGCCTGGAAAACAACACCACTTGGGATCTGGTTGAAGATCTTGAGCGCATCCGCAAGCACCTGGGCATCGAAAAATGGGTGCTGTTCGGCGGCTCGTGGGGCTCGACCCTGGCGCTGGCCTACGCGCAGACCCATCCGGAACGCGTCCATGGCCTGATCCTGCGCGGGATCTTTCTCTGCCGTCCGCAGGAAATCGAGTGGTTCTACCAGGCCGGCGCCAGCCGTCTGTTCCCCGATTACTGGCAGGACTACATCGCACCGATCCCGCTGGACGAGCGCGACGACCTGCTCAACGCTTTCCATAAACGTCTGACCGGTAATGACCAGATCGCCCAGATGCACGCGGCCAAAGCCTGGTCGACGTGGGAAGGGCGTACCGCGACCCTGCGGCCGAACCCGCTGGTGGTCGATCGTTTCTCCGAGCCGCAGCGCGCGCTGTCGATCGCGCGGATCGAATGTCACTACTTCACCAACAATGCTTTCCTTGAGCCGAACCAGTTGATCCGCGACATGGGCAAGATCGCTCACTTGCCCGGCGTGATCATTCATGGTCGCTACGACGTGATCTGCCCGCTCGACAACGCCTGGGAATTGCATCAGGCCTGGCCCAACAGCGAATTGCAGGTGATTCGCGACGCCGGGCACGCGGCATCCGAACCGGGCATCACTGATGCGTTGGTGCGTGCCGCGAGCAAAATGGCTCAGCGCCTGCTCGACCTGCCACTCGAAGAAGCATGAAGGCGCTGTTACAGCGCGTACGTGGTGCGCGGGTTGAAGTGGCCGGCGAAGTGGTTGGCGCGATCGATCAGGGGTTGCTGGTGCTGGTGGCGGTCGAACCCGACGACACGCGTACCAGCGCCGACAAACTTCTGCATAAAGTGCTTAACTATCGGGTATTCGGTGACGCTGAAGGCAAGATGAACCTGTCGCTGAAGGATGTGAGCGGCGGATTGCTGCTGGTCTCTCAGTTCACCCTCGCCGCTGACACCAAAAGCGGCTTGCGGCCAAGCTTTTCGACAGCGGCGCCACCGGCCTTGGGCGAAGAATTGTTCGACTATCTATTGAGCCAGGCGAAACAGATGCATGGCACTGTGGCATCAGGTAGATTCGGCGCCGATATGCAGGTGCATCTGGTCAACGATGGTCCCGTTACGTTTTTGTTACAGACCTGACAGTGGCTGAAACACCTTTTTCGGAAATTTCGACGTTTTCAGGCTGTTTTCGCGATAAATACTTTGTTACCCCTGATGCGTTGTCATCCGGGCTACTAGATAATCGCGCGCTGCGGGGATCGACATTCGTTGATCCGTTTTGGCTTAGGTAGAGACTTGTCTGGATCCGATTGGGGAATCATTTTGCCCCGGCGGAGTCGGAACATTGCTCGCCAACTTGGCAAGGGTGCGCTGGAAGGTCGGTTGTTCACAGCCGAAAACCCCACAGGCACTTCATCTGGCCGTTGGTTTATTGATCTGTTTTCGGCGAGGGTTGCTCGTGATTGTTAGTCCCTGTAATGCAGCAAAAATGTCTGCCAAACGCATGCGAAGTGCTCTGGTAGCGGGTTCGGCGCTCCTGTGCCTGCTCAGCGCCGGTCAGCTTTGGGCGTTCAATCTTGACGACGTATCGGCCAAGGCTAAAGAGCTGGCCGGGCAGAAGTTCGAAGCCCCGCGCAGCAACCTGCCGAACGAATTCCGCGAAATGAAGTTTGCGGACTATCAGAAAATTCGCTTCCTCACCGAGAAAGCCGAGTGGGCGGACAAGAAGACGCCGTTCAAACTGTCTTTCTATCACCAGGGTATGCACTTCGATACACCGGTGAAAATCAATGAAATCACGACGAACACCGTCGAAGAGATTAAATACGATCCAACCCGCTTTGATTTCGGCGACCTGAAATTCGATCCGAAAGCCACCGAGCAACTGGGTTATGCCGGTTTCCGTGTGCTGTACCCGATCAACAAGGCCGACAAGCAAGACGAAATCATGACCATGCTCGGCGCGAGTTATTTCCGCGTTGTCGGCAAGGGCCACACCTACGGGCTGTCGGCCCGTGGTCTGGCAATCGATACCGCGCTGCCGTCGGGCGAGGAATTCCCGCGTTTCCGCGAGTTCTGGATCCAGCAGCCGAGGCCGGGCGACAAGCACCTGGTGATCTTCGCCCTGCTCGATTCGCCGCGCGCCACCGGTGCCTACCGACTGACCCTGCGTCCGGGCAGCGACACCATTGTCGACGTCAAGGCGCAAATGTTCCTGCGTGACAAGGTCGGCAAACTGGGCATCGCGCCGCTGACCAGCATGTTCCTGTTCGGCGCCAACCAGCCGTCGAAAGTCCTTAACTACCGCCGTGAGCTGCACGACTCCAGCGGTCTGTCGATCCATGCCGGCAACGGCGAGTGGATCTGGCGCCCACTGAACAACCCGAAACATCTGGCCGTGAGCAACTTCAGCGTCGAAAACCCGCGTGGTTTCGGTCTGCTGCAACGTGGCCGCGACTTCAGCCATTACGAAGACCTCGACGACCGCTACGACAAGCGCCCAAGCGCCTGGATCGAGCCGAAAGGCGATTGGGGTAAGGGCACCGTCGATCTGGTAGAGATTCCTACCGCCGACGAAACCAACGACAACATCGTTGCGTTCTGGAGTCCGGAAAAAATGCCGGAGCCGGGCCAGCCGCTGGACTTCGCCTACCGCATGCACTGGACCATGGACGAAGCCGCGCTGCACGCGCCGGACAGCGCCTGGGTGGCGCAGACCCTGCGTTCGACCGGTGACGTCAAGCAATCGAACCTGATCCGTCAACCCGATGGCAGTGTTGCCTATCTGGTCGATTTCGAAGGTCCGTCGCTGGCCGCGCTGGCACCGGATGCCGACGTGCGCAGTCAAGTCAGCGTCGGCGACAACGCCGAACTGGTCGAAAACAGCGTGCGCTACAACCCGGAAACCAAGGGCTGGCGCCTGACCCTGCGGATGAAGATCAAGGACGCGAGCAAGGCGACCGAGATGCGCGCCGCGCTGGTTCAGCCGATCGTCACCGCCGATCTGACCAAGTCGTCGCTGCCGGCCTCCAACTCGTCGGTCGCCAAGGCTGACAAGGTCGCCGCCAAGCAACAGGAAAAACTCGACAAGGAAGCCAAGGCCGCCGAAGCCAAACAGGCCGAAGCCAAGCCAGCCGCAGATGCCAAGGACAAGGCCAACAAAGACGCCAAGCAGCCAGTCGCTGCCGACGCGGCCCCAGCCACACCGGAATCGGCACCGACTGAAGAAGTCCTGACCGAGACCTGGAGCTATCAGTTGCCTGCCGATGAGTAACTCTCAAGTACAGCCAGAGACTCTGTCCGAGTATCTGGCGCATCTGCCAATGACCGACGAGCAACGCGCGGAACTCGCGGGCTGCCAGTCGTTCAGCGAGTTGCATGAACGCCTGTCATCCTCGACGTTCGACGATCCTGCCGAAGCCGCCCAGGCTTCGGTGGGCAAGCGCCTGACCCTGAGCACCGCCGAAGAACTTGCCGACGCAGAAATGCTGGTGCTCGACGCCAGCGGCCGGGTCAGCATGAAGGCTACGCCGCCGATCCGTCGGACCAAGGTTGTGCCGGAACCATGGCGCACCAATATTCTGGTGCGTGGCTGGCGCCGCCTGACCGGCCGGACCAACCCGCCGCAGCCGCCGAAAGACGCTAACGTGTTGCCCGCCGCGCGCTGGCGCACGGTCGGCTCGATCCGTCGCTACATTCTGTTGCTGCTGATGCTCGGCCAGACCATCGTCGCTGGCTGGTACATGAAAGGCATCATGCCGTACCAGGGCTGGTCGTTTGTCGATCTGGAAGAAGTCCTGCATCAACCGCTGCTGCAAACCGCCACGCAAGTGCTGCCGTATGCGCTGCAAACCAGCATCCTGATTCTCTTCGGGATTCTGTTCTGCTGGGTCTCGGCCGGTTTCTGGACCGCGTTGATGGGCTTCCTCGAGTTGCTCACCGGTCACGATAAATATCGTATCTCCGGCAAAAGCGCCGGCAACGAGCCGATCCCGAAAGACGCACGCACCGCGCTGGTAATGCCGATCTGCAACGAAGACGTGCCGCGTGTGTTCGCCGGTCTGCGTGCGACGTTCGAATCGGTTGCGGCCACCGGTGACCTGGATCGCTTCGACTTCTTCGTCCTCAGCGACAGTAACGACACCGACATCTGCGTCGCCGAGCAACAGGCCTGGCTGGACGTCTGTCGCGAAGCCAAGGGCTTCGGCAAGATCTTCTATCGCCGTCGCCGTCGCCGGGTCAAACGCAAGAGCGGCAACCTTGACGACTTCTGCCGTCGTTGGGGCGGTGACTACAAGTACATGGTCGTACTCGACGCCGACTCGGTGATGAGCGGCGAATGCCTGACCAGTCTGGTGCGCCTGATGGAAGCCACCCCGGACGCCGGGATTATCCAGACCGCGCCGCGGGCGTCGGGCATGGACACTCTGTATGCGCGCATGCAGCAGTTTGCGACCCGTGTGTACGGCCCGCTGTTCACCGCCGGTCTGCACTTCTGGCAGTTGGGTGAATCCCACTACTGGGGACACAACGCGATCATTCGCATGAAGCCGTTCATCGACCACTGCGCCCTGGCGCCGTTGCCGGGCAAAGGTGCGTTCTCCGGTGCAATCCTCTCCCACGACTTCGTTGAAGCGGCGCTGATGCGCCGTGCCGGCTGGGGCGTGTGGATTGCCTACGACCTGCCGGGCAGTTACGAAGAGCTGCCGCCGAACCTGCTCGACGAACTCAAGCGTGACCGTCGCTGGTGCCACGGCAACCTGATGAACTTCCGCCTGTTTCTGGTCAAGGGCATGCACCCGGTGCACCGCGCGGTGTTCCTGACCGGCGTGATGTCCTACCTGTCGGCGCCGCTGTGGTTCTTCTTCCTGGTGTTGTCGACGGCGCTGCTGGCGGTGAACACGCTGATGGAACCGCAGTACTTCCTCGAACCGCGTCAGCTCTATCCGTTGTGGCCACAATGGCATCCGGACAAAGCGATCGCGCTGTTTTCGACGACCATCGTGCTGCTGTTTCTGCCGAAGCTGTTGAGCATCATCCTGATCTGGGCCAAGGGCGCAAAAGAGTTCGGTGGCAAGTTCAAGGTGACCCTGTCGATGCTGCTGGAGATGCTGTTCTCCATGTTGCTGGCGCCGGTGCGGATGATTTTCCATACCCGTTTCGTTCTGGCCGCGTTCCTCGGCTGGGCGGCAACCTGGAATTCGCCGCAGCGTGACGACGACTCGACGCCATGGAGCGAAGCGGTCAAGCGTCACGGCCCGCAGACCCTGCTGGGCTTCTTCTGGGCGCTGCTGGTGATCTGGCTGAACCCGAGCTTCCTGTGGTGGCTGGTGCCGATCGTCGGTTCGCTGATGCTGTCGATCCCGGTGTCGGTGATTTCCAGCCGTGTCGGCCTGGGCCTCAAGACCCGCGACGAGAGCCTGTTCCTCATTCCTGAGGAATACAATCCGCCGCAAGCCTTGCTGGCAACCGATCAGTACACCCACGAAAACCGTTGGCACGCACTGAACGACGGCTTCGTCCGCGCGGTGGTCGATCCGCAGCAGAACGCCTTGGCGTGCTCGCTGGCGACCTCCCGTCACGGTCAAGCCGAACCGATCGAGTGGCTGCGTCAGGAGCGTGTGCGGCATGCGATCAAGGTCGGCCCGGCCGGGCTGAACAACCACGATCGCCTGCAACTGCTCAGCGACCCGGTGGCGTTGGCGCGCTTGCACGAGCAAGTCTGGGCCGAAGGTCATGCCGAGTGGCTGGACGCCTGGCGCGCTTCGGTGAAAGCCGATCCGCATGCACCGTTGCTGCCGTTGCGACCGGTGAGCCTGCAGGCTCAACCGGCCTGATAAAAAGATCGCAGCCTTCGGTGTAGTGGTTCAGTTTTTTCAAACCATTCCGTAGGAGCATTAGGCCGCCTGCTGCTCAAATAGCGCAGGCGGTAAGTTGTTCGAAGCGGAGTGGCAACGGCGATGATTGTAATGTGAGATAAAACCCATCACATCCTTCTCCGCTTCGAAATGGTTCTGGTAACCGTTTTCCGGCATCCAATCGTGCTTCAGCGTCCTGAAGTAGCGTTCAACCACTGCATTATCCCAGCAATTACCTCGACGGCTCATGCTTTGAACGATCCGGTTGTCTGCCAAACAGGTAACAAATCGATCAGCAGTGTACTGACAGCCCTGGTCTGAGTGAAATAGCAGTTCAGGCATTGGTCGACGTAGTGACACCGCCAACTTCAGTGCTTTAGCAGCCAGCTCAGCATCAGCAGTTCGGGAGCACGCCCAGCCAACAATCCTGCGTGAAAAAAGATCCATCACCACTGCCAGATAAAGCCAGCTATTCCCAACTCTGATGTAGGTGATATCGCCTGCCCAAAGCGTATCTGGCTGAGTCGGATTGAAGCGACGATCAAGTATGTTCGGAGCAACGACTGCCGGTTTAGTAGCACGACGATAGTGGGCATACCGTGGCCTGCGTCGGTGCAGGCCGAAAGTTTTGATCAGCGAGCGCATTCGATAGCGACCGATGAAGATCCCTTTCTTTCTCAACGCTTTGCAGAGCCCTCGAGTACCCAGGGCCTCTCGATGTTCTTTATGCAGCGCACGAAGTCTGCGCCTTAGCCACCGCAGGCCCGGCTTCAAACGCTTGGTTTTGCGGTTTATGTAATAGCTACTTCGGGCGATGCCAAGCACGGAGCATATGTGCCGAACTGACATAGCACCTCTTACGCCATCAATCATTTGGTTCGACCGAACAGAACCTTTAGATGAGAGGGCAATTGCTTTTTTAGCACTTGGTTCTCGGCCTCAAGTAGCGCCAGTTTCGCCTGAAGCGACTCGATTAACTCCTGATCCTGTAATCGTGGCAACTGAGTAACTTCATCCTGCTGCCGACGCCAGCGAGCAACCCAGCGACGCAAAGCTGTGAGGCCCACACCAGTGGCTTGGCAGGCCTTGGGGACGGAGTAATGCATCTCCACCACTAACCGAATAGATTCTGCTTTTTCTTCAGGCGTAACGACCCGATATCCCATGACGCTTCCTTAAATCGAGGCTCCTACATCATGGTCTAAAAAAGTTCGACCACAACACGGCAGCTCCTACAGGATTATGTGAACACCTGTAGGAGCTGCCGGAGGCTGCGATCTTTTGCTTTTCAATCCCTCCCCGTAACAACAATTCCCGGCAAAAAACCTTGTGCAAACGAACGAGTGCGTTAGCATCCGTCCCCGAATTGGCGCGCCTGGGCTTTTTTGCCTGCCTCTGTCGGTTTTCGCGCCGCACACGCAATGGTTTTGGGGACTTGAAGATGAAGAAGTATCTGTCGATGCTGCTGGTCGGCGTCACGGCACTGGTTGCAGTCAATGCGGCGCAGGCCGGCGCGATCGATGACGCGGTCAAGCGCGGCACCTTGAAAGTCGGCATGGATCCGACTTACATGCCGTTCGAGATGACCAACAAGCGTGGCGAAATCATCGGTTTCGAAGTCGACATCCTCAAGGCCATGACCAAGGCCATGGGCGTCAAGCTGGAACTGGTTTCCACCGGTTACGACGGCATCATTCCGGCGCTGATGACCGACAAGTTCGACATGATCGGCAGCGGCATGACACTGACCCAGGAACGCAACCTGCGCCTGAACTTCAGCGATCCGTTCATCGTCGTCGGCCAGACCCTGCTGATCCGCAAGGAGCTGGAAGGCACCATCAAGTCCTATAAAGACCTGAACACCGCTGACTATCGCATCACCTCCAAGCTCGGCACCACCGGCGAAATGGTCGCGAAAAAACTGATCTCGAAAGCCAAATACCACGGCTACGACAACGAGCAGGAAGCCGTGCTCGACGTGGTCAATGGCAAGGCCGATGCCTTCATTTACGACGCGCCGTACAACGTCGTCGCGGTGAACAAGGTTGGCGCCGGCAAACTGGTGTTCCTCGACAAGCCGTTCACCTACGAGCCGCTGGCCTTCGGCCTGAAGAAGGGCGATTTCGACAGCCTCAACTTCATCAACAACTTCCTGCACCAGATCCACGAAGACGGCACCTACGATCGCATCCATGACAAGTGGTTCAAGAGCACCGAGTGGCTCAAGGACATGGAATAACCCGCATTTGTTGATCGTTCCCACGCTCTGCGTGGGAACGCATCCTGTGACGCTCCGCGTCACGCTTGAGCAGGGACGCGGAGCGTCCCGGGCGGCATTCCCACGCAGAGCGTGGGAACGATCATCTGAGAACCCTTGATGAAACAGAAAAAAGTCCAATGGCCCTGGCACGTCCTCACCGTGCTGGTGCTGGTCGGCCTGGCGGGTGCGTTGTATTACGCGACGTCGCTGATGTCCTACGAATGGCGCTGGAACCGCGTGCCGCAGTACTTCGCCTATCAGGCCGAAGAGACCCAGCGCGCTGCGGACATTTCCACCGTCACGGAACTGGTGCGCAAGGGCAGCAGCGCTCAGGTCACGCTGCGCAACGACGCGGGTGACGAACAGCACCTGACCGTCGACGAGAACAGCCTGCAATTCGCTCAGGGCGACGATGTCGCTGAAGGCGACGTCGTGGGTGTAACCCGACACTGGGCAGCAGGACCGCTGTTGTGGGGCCTTTGGACCACGCTTTGGTTGTCGGTGGTCTCCGGCGTGCTCGGGTTGCTGATCGGCCTGGTCACCGGTCTGTGCCGCCTCTCCAGCAACCCGACCCTGCGTGACCTTTCAACGATTTACGTTGAATTGGTGCGTGGCACGCCGCTGTTGGTGCAGATCTTCATTTTCTACTTCTTCATTGGCACAGTAATGAACCTGTCCCGCGAATTCGCCGGGATCGCCGCGTTGTCGCTGTTCACTGGTGCCTATGTGGCGGAAATCATCCGTTCCGGTGTGCAGTCGATTGCCCGCGGGCAGAACGAGGCGGCGCGTTCGCTCGGTCTGAGTGCCGGCCAGTCGATGCGTCACGTGGTTTTGCCTCAAGCATTCAAGCGCGTGCTGCCGCCACTGGCCGGTCAATTCATCAGTCTGGTCAAGGACACCTCACTGGTGTCGGTCATCGCTATCACCGAGCTGCTGAAAAGCGGCCGGGAAGTCATCACCACGTCGTTCTCGCCGTTTGAAATCCTGTTCTGCGTGGCCGGCCTGTACCTGTTGATCAACCTGCCGCTGTCGAAAATCGCCAGCCGGCTTGAGCGGAGGCTCGCGCAAAGTGATTGAAGTCCGCGATCTGGTAAAAGTCTTCGACACCCGGGGCCAAGTGGTGCGTGCCGTGGATAACGTCAGCACCACGGTCGCCAAGGGCGAAGTGCTGGTGGTGATCGGCCCGTCCGGTTCCGGCAAGTCGACCTTTCTGCGCTGCCTCAATGGCCTGGAAGCATTCGATTCCGGCTCGGTGAGCATCGACGGTCTGCAACTGGCCGACGCGAAAACCGACGTCAACGCCTACCGCCGCGAAGTCGGCATGGTCTTCCAGCATTTCAATCTGTTCCCGCACATGACCGTGCTGGAGAACCTTTGCCTGGCGCAGAAAGTCGTGCGCAAGCGCGGCAAGAAAGAGCGCGAGGCCAAGGCCATGGCGCTGCTGGAAAAGGTTGGCATTGCCCAGAAGGCCAACGAATTTCCCTCGCGCTTGTCCGGCGGCCAGCAGCAGCGCGTGGCGATTGCCCGGGCGCTGGCGATGGAGCCGAAAGTCATGCTGTTCGACGAGCCGACCTCGGCGCTGGACCCGGAAATGGTCGGCGAAGTGCTGGACGTAATGAAAAATCTGGCCGTGGAAGGCATGACTATGGTCTGCGTCACCCACGAGATGGGTTTTGCCCGGGAAGTGGCGGACCGGGTGTTGTTTTTCGATCACGGCAAACTGCTGGAAGACGCTGCGCCGGCAGCGTTCTTTGCCGCGCCGAAGGATCCGCGAGCGCAGGCCTTTTTGCGCCAAGTGCTGTAATTTCAGCGCCGGATCTACCGCCTTCGCGAGCAGGCTCGCTCCCACACTTGGAATGCATTTTTCCTGTGGGAGCGAGCCTGCTCGCGAATGGCCTCACCTCGATCTCACTTAAACCTTGAAACGGCCCACCAGCATCTGCAGATGCGTCCCCAGCCGCGCCAGCTCCACGCTGGAAGCCGCTGTCTCTTCACTCGCCGCCGAAGTCTGGTCCGAGACATCCCGCACATTCAGCACGCTACGGTTGATCTCTTCGGCCACCGCGCTTTGCTGCTCGGCAGCAGCGGCGATTTGCTGGTTCATCGCCTGGATCGCCGACACGGTGCGGGTGATGCTTGCCAGTGAGCCACCGGCACGGCGGGTCAGTTCGACGCTGCTGTCGGTCAGGGTGCGGCTGTTGTCCATGATCGTTGCCACTTGCTGGGTGCCGTTTTGCAGGCCGACGATCAGTTCTTCGATTTCTTCGGTGGACTTCTGCGTGCGTTGCGCGAGGCTGCGCACTTCATCGGCGACCACGGCGAAACCACGCCCGGCCTCACCGGCACGCGCCGCTTCAATGGCGGCGTTGAGCGCCAGCAGGTTGGTTTGCTGAGCCACCGACTTGATCACGTCGAGGACACTGCCGATCTTGTCGCTTTCGCGCTTGAGCTCGCCCATGGCCTCGGTGGAGTGCCCGACCTCCACGGCCAGACGCTCGATCTGGGCGATGGCTTCGCCGACAACCTTGTCGCCTTCGCGGGCCTGTTGGTCAGCGGCGACGGCGGCTTCGGAGGCTTCCTCGGCATTGCGCGCGACTTCCTGCACGGTGGCGGCCATTTCGTTCATGGCGGTGGCGACCTGATCGGTCTCGATTTTCTGATTGTTGACCCCGGCGCTGGTCTGCTCGGTCACCGCGGACAGTTCTTCGGCCGCGCTGGCGATCTGTGTCACGCCGTCGCTGATGCCGCCGATCAATTCGCGCAGGCCCTGGGTCATGGTTTGCATCGAGCGCTGCAGCTGGCCCAGTTCGTCGCGGCGCAGGGACACCAGGTTGTGAGTCAGGTCGCCCGCCGCGACGCGCTCGGCGACTTTCAGGGTCTGGGTCAGCGGAATGATGATCTGGCGGGTGATCGCCCAGGCGGCAATCAAGCCGAAGGCCAATGCCAGCGCGGTGGCGATCAGCAGCAGGTTCTTGGCACGCGCCGCGTCGGTATCGCGCACGACGGTTTGCGATTCGGTGAGTTTCTTGCTGAGCGCCATCAGGATGTCACCCTGCGCGGACATGTTCGCCAGTGCAGCGGTGTTATTAATCTGCGAATCACGGAATTGGGCAACGGCGGCGCGGTAGGCCTTGAGCGAGTCGGTGGCTTGCTGCAGGTTGGCGATGTGCTGCTCCGGCACGCGGGACGGCAGGCTCTCGAGATTTTTCAGGGCATTGTCGATGGCGGTCAGCGCCGGTTGTTCGGCTTCAGCCTTGCCGCTGTAGGTATAACCACGTACCTGATAGCGCGCCTGCTGCAGCAATTTGCTCAGCTCGATCACCGCGTTGTACTGCGCGACGCTGTCGCCTTGCAGCAGCGCGCTCTCGACGTCGCCGACCTTGGCCACGGCGTTATCGGCATTGGCGCCGAGCTTGCTGCGCGCGTCTTCGCGCTGCACGGTGGCCTGGGTCATTTCGCCGAAGGCGCGTTTGTATTGCGCCACGGCGGCCAGTTGTTGGTCGACCATCGCCACGTCGGACGGCTGCTCGATCATGCCGCGTGCCGATTGCAGGCCGCTTTCGAGTTTGTTGAGGAATTCATTGACCGCGCCCGGGCCTTGTTCGCCACGGCGCATGTCGTAGTCCATGCGCGCCAGGCGCAGGTCTCGGGTCAGCTCGTTGAGGCTGGAGATAAAGCCGAGCTTGTCGCCGCGGCTGATGATGCCGCTCATGCCGGTCCAGCCGGTGAAGGTGATCAACAGCGTCAGCAACAGCACCAGGCCAAAACCGATGCCCAGCTTACGTTTGACGCTGACGTTTCCAAGACTTTCGGCTAACCATCGGTACATGCGACCACTCCCTTCGGACCACTAATTGGACTTATGGGGACTGTATCGGCTGAATAATGGCAATCTGTAACGCCTCTTTTCCGCCATCGCTCGTGATCCTATGGCGAGGGAGCTTGCTCCCGCTCGGCGGCGCAGCCGTCGTAACACCAACAGTTGCGTTGTATGTTGGAGAAAAAACGATGGCCGCTTCGCGCCCAAGCGGGAGCAAGCTCCCTCGCCATAAAAGTTGCTTGGCTCAGAACAGTCGAGCGAGCAGGGCGGTGACGGCGGTTTCGACGCGCAGGATGCGCTCGCCCAGTTGCACCGGTTGCAGACCGGATTTGGCCAGCAGGTCGATTTCGTAGGGAATCCAGCCACCTTCGGGGCCGATGGCCAGGGTCACCGGTTCGCTCAGCGCGCGCGGACAGGCAGGGAAGTTGCCGGGATGGCCGACCAGGCCGAGTGTGCCCTCAGTGATGGCCGGCAAGCGATCCTCAACGAACGGTTTGAAGCGCTTCTCGATGATGATCTGCGGCAGCACAGTATCGCGAGCCTGTTCGAGACCGAGGATCAACTGCTCACGAATCGCTTCCGGCTCCAGGAACGGCGTCTGCCAGAAGCTTTTCTCGACGCGATAGCTGTTGACCAGAATCACCTTTGCCACGCCCATGGTCGCCACGGTCTGGAATACCCGGCGGAGCATTTTCGGCCGCGGCAGGGCCAGCACCAGGGTCAGCGGCAGCTTGGCCGGTGGCGGTTGATCGAGGCTGACGCGCAGCTCGGCTTCGCCGGCATCAAGGCGCAATAATTCAGCCGAGCCCATCAGGCCGTTGATGCGCCCGACGCGCAGGCTGTCACCGACCTGCGAACGGTGAACCTCCTGCATATGGGTCAGGCGGCGATCACGCAGCACCACCCGGTCGGCCGCAATGAAGTCGGCCTCTTCGAGCAACAGCAGGTTCATGCCTGGGTCGCTGGCGGCTGGTCGTTGTGATCGTCGGCCGGGTCTTCGTCCGGGCGTTCGCGTTTGCTGATCAAGCCGCCGAACAGAATGCCGATTTCAAACAGCATCCACATCGGTACCGCCAGCAGGGTCTGCGAGAAGATGTCCGGCGGGGTGAGGATCATGCCGACCACGAAGCAGCCGATGATCACGTACGGGCGGATCTTCTTCAGGTAGGCCACATCGACCACGCCGATCCACACCAGCAGTACCACGGCCACCGGGATTTCAAACGCCACGCCGAAGGCGAAGAACAGCGTCATGACGAAATCGAGGTAGCTGGCGATGTCGGTCATCATTTCCACGCCGGCCGGGGTGGCGGCGGCGAAGAATTTGAAGATCAGCGGGAATACGAAGTAATAGGCGAACGCCATGCCGGTGTAGAACAGCAGGATGCTGGACACCAGTAGCGGCACCGCGATGCGCTTTTCATGCTTGTACAGGCCCGGCGCGATGAAGCCCCAGATCTGATGCAGGATCACCGGGATCGCGAGGAACAGCGAAACCATCATCGTCAGCTTCAGCGGCGTCAGGAACGGCGACGAGACATCGGTGGCGATCATCGTCGCGCCGACCGGCAGGTACTGGCGCAGCGGCGTCGAGACGAAGGTGTAGATCTGCTGGGTGAAGGCGAACAACCCGGCAAAAATGATGAAGATCGCCGCCACGCAACGCAGCAGGCGGGTGCGCAACTCGGTGAGGTGCGAAACCAGCGGCATGTGCTGGTCGTTTTCGGGGAGATCGCTCATGGGGCTCGCGGCGGCAGTGTAGGGTCTTGAGGCGCTGGTGTAGTCGGCGCGGCGGTCGGGGCTACGTGTTCAACCGAGGTTTCTGCAGGAGTCGCGTCGGTCGCCGCAACAACGGGAGCCGCTGCGGCAGGCGTCGTCGGCGCATGAATCGTCGGCTCTGCCACTGGCTGCACGGGCGTTGGCTCCTGTTGAACCGGTGTGAAAATCTTCCGCGCCTCCTGCTCCAGCGACAGAATGTGCTCGTTATGCAGTTGCCGACGAATCTCGTCGGCACCGATTTCACGTTCAACTTCCTGTTTGATCGCGTTGAAGCTGCGCTTCAGCCGGCCGACCCACAGCCCGGCGGTGCGCGCAGCGCCCGGCAGACGCTCGGGGCCCAGCACCAGCAGGGCGACGAGGCCGACGAGCAGCAGTTCAGAGAAGCTGATACCAAACATTAGTCAGTGCTCACACGTCTTTGCGGATCGGCTCTTCGACTTTCTGCGCCTGCACGTCGATGGTGTGCGGCGGGTTGGCCTGAGCGGTGGTTTGCGGCTGCACCGGTGGCACAGGCTGCGCCGGCGGGGTCACGCTCGGCTCGGCCGGTTTTTCGTCATCGTTCATGGCTTTGCGAAAGCCTTTGATCGACTCGCCCACGTCGGTGCCGAGGTTTTTCAGTTTCTTGGTGCCGAACACCAGCACCACGACTACCAGAATGACGACCCAGTGTTTCCAGTCAAAAATGCCCATGTGGCGGTTCCTCTCAAATAGTTGTTCAGGCGGACGGACGCGAGGCTTTCTCGACGTGTCCGGACAGGCCGAAGCGACGGTCCAGTTCATCCAGCACGGCCTGCGGATGCTGCCCCAGTTGGGCGAGCATGACCATGCTGTGGAACCATAGGTCAGCGGTCTCGTAGATCACGTCGCTGCAGTCGCCGCTGATGGCGGCGTCCTTGGCGGCAATGATGGTTTCGACCGACTCTTCGCCGACTTTCTCCAGAATCTTGTTCAGCCCTTTGTGGTACAGGCTGGCGACATACGAACTGTCGGCGGCTGCGCCTTTGCGCTCCTCGAGCACTTCGGCCAGACGGGTGAGCGTGTCACTCATGCTTGTGTCCTGCGCTATAGATGGCGTGCGGGTCTTTCAGTACCGGGTCGACCGTTTTCCAGTCGCCGTTTTCGAAGACACGGTAAAAGCAGCTTTGACGGCCGGTATGGCAAGCGATGTCGCCGATCTGTTCAACCATCAGGATGATCACGTCGGCATCACAGTCCAGCCGCATCTCATGCAGGGTCTGCACATGACCGGACTCTTCGCCCTTGCGCCACAGCTTGCCACGCGAACGTGACCAGTAGATTGCACGATTCTCTGCGGCTGTCAGTTCCAGCGCTTCGCGGTTCATCCAGGCCATCATCAACACGCGCCCGGTCTTGTGATCCTGGGCAATCGCCGGCACCAGGCCGTCAGCGTCCCACTTGATCTCGTCCAGCCAGTTCTTCATCTTCAGTTCCTGAAGCAGCTGCAAGCTATAAGCTTCAAGCTGCAAGTAAGGGCAGTGTCGCGTTTTGCCTGTCGGGCGGTTCAAGTCGCCGCCCCGTCGCTTGAGGCTTGCAGCTTATAACTTGCAGCTCAAACCTGCTATCGGCGAACGACCAGATACAAGCCGACCGCCACCATGATACCCGCAGGCCAATGCGCCCAATCGGTCAACGGACCACCCGCGGCGAGGATCGCTCCGCCGGCCAGATGGGCGCAGCCGAGCAAGCGCAAGAACCAGTCGTCCTTGCGTTTGTGCCACGGTGGCGGCGGGTCTTTGGCGTGGGGTTGCGACATGCGTTCGAGCAGGTCGCGGGCCATGTTGGCCAGGTGCGGCAACTGTTCGAACTGGCTTTGCACGTTGCCGATCAAGGTTTTGGGGCTGACGCGCTCGCGCATCCAGCGCTCCAGAAACGGCTGCGCGGTGTTCCACAGATCCAGATCCGGATACAACTGGCGGCCGAGGCCTTCGATGTTCAGCAGGGTCTTTTGCAGCAGCACCAACTGCGGCTGCACTTCCATGTTGAAGCGCCGCGCGGTCTGGAACAGGCGCATCAGCACCTGGCCAAATGAAATATCTTTTAACGGTTTTTCGAAGATCGGTTCGCAGACAGTCCGGATTGCCGCTTCGAATTCGTTGAGCTTGGTTTCCGCCGGCACCCAGCCCGAATCGATGTGCAACTGCGCCACACGGCGGTAGTCACGCTTGAAGAAGGCAAACAGGTTGCGCGCCAGATAGTCCTGATCCTCAGGCGTCAGGCTGCCGACGATGCCGCAGTCGATCGCAATGTATTGCGGGCTCCACGGATTGACGGTGCTGACGAAGATGTTGCCCGGGTGCATGTCGGCGTGGAAGAAACTGTCGCGGAAGACTTGGGTGAAGAAGATTTCGACGCCGCGCTCGGCGAGCATTTTCATGTCGGTGCGCTGGTCCGCGAGGGTCGCCAGATCAGTGACCTGGACCCCGTAGATGCGCTCCATCACCAGCACTTTCGGCCGGCACCAGTCCCAATAGACTTGCGGCACGTACAGCAGTTGCGAACCTTCGAAGTTGCGGCGCAACTGGCTGGCGTTGGCCGCCTCGCGCAACAGATCGAGTTCGTCGTAGATGGTTTTTTCGTAGTCTTGCACCACATCGACCGGGTGCAGCAGACGTGCGTCGGCGGAAAATTTTTCGGCGGCGCGGGCGAGAATGAACAGCCATGCCAGATCCTGCGCAATCACCGGTTTCAGTCCCGGGCGGATGACCTTGACCACGACTTCTTCGCCGCTTTTCAGCTGCGCCGCATGCACTTGCGCCACCGAGGCCGAGGCCAGCGGTTCAACGTCGAAACGGCTGAACACTTCGCTGATTTTCTTGCCCAGCTGCTCTTCGATCAACTTGATCGAAAGTTGCGAATCGAACGGCGGCACGCGGTCCTGCAGCAGCATCAGCTCATCGGCGATGTCTTCCGGCAGCAAGTCGCGACGGGTCGAAAGAATCTGCCCGAATTTGATGAAGATCGGCCCCAGATCCTGCAACGCCAGACGCAAGCGCGCGCCACGGTTGAGCTCCAGCGGCTTGCGCGGCAGCCAGCGCCACGGCAGCGCAAAACGCAGCGCCAGGAGAAACCAGGGCAGCGGCAGATCGAACAGCAAGTCATCGAGGCGGTAGCGGATCACGACGCGCTGGATGCGCAACAGACGGCGGACGGCGAGCAGCTTCATGCGTTATCGCTTGGGTCGAGGGATCGGGAAAGGCGCTCGAAACGCGCCTCGAGACGTTCCAGATCGAGTTTGATCCGGTCCAGTTCGCTGAACCGCGCTTCGGCTTCGCGCTGCCCGACCAGGGTGCGCGACTCTTCGGCGAGGTATTCGGCGAGGTTCTGGTTGAGGCTGGCAAATCCTTGTCGATACCAGCGTGCGCGGCTGCGCAGATGACCGCCGAGCAATGGCGTGGCGACCGGGCCGAGCCAGCGCGAGAGTTCGTACTCCCAGTCCAGCTCAAGGTCCTGCAGTACGCCGGCCAGCTCCAGCAACACGCCGCTGTCGCCATCGAGCTCGACTTCCGGGGCATGCAGCACCGCGGTCTTGTCTTTGCTCAAGGCCAGTTTCAGCAGGCTGGAGGCGGGCGCCCGCAGGGTGCAATCGACGTCCGCTGCCCACTGTGAAGCGAGCATCAGACCTTCGTCACTCGGCAAAATATACAGTTGCAGCGCCGGGCTGCGGCAATCGACGGCAATCACTTTGCCAGTCAAGTGCGCCAGCCGCGGCAGCGCCGTGCTGTCGAGACGCAGCACCCGGTTGAGGCCGAGTTCAACGCTGGCGAGCAGCCCGGTAAGCAACATCAGGGCTTGATGCCACGGTGCAGGGCGACGATGCCTGCGGTCATGTTGTGATAAGTCACGCGGTCGAAACCGGCGTCGACCATCATCGACTTCAGGGTTTCCTGATTGGGGTGCATGCGGATCGATTCGGCCAGGTAGCGATAGCTTTCCGAGTCATTGGTGATCAGCTTGCCCATCAGCGGCATGAAGGCAAACGAGTAGGCGTCGTAGGCCTTCGACATCAGCGCGTTGGTCGGCTTGGAAAATTCCAGCACCAGCAGACGTCCGCCGGGTTTGAGTACGCGCAGCATCGAACGCAGGGCGTCTTCCTTGTGCGTCACGTTGCGCAGGCCGAAGGCGATGGTCACGCAGTCGAAATGGTTGTCCGGGAATGGCAGTTTTTCCGCGTCGGCCTGGACGAATTCGACATTGCCGGCGACACCCAGATCGAGCAGGCGGTCACGGCCGACCTTGAGCATCGATTCGTTGATGTCGGCGAGTACCACCTGGCCGGTCGGGCCAACGAGGTGGGAGAACTTGCGAGTCAGGTCGCCGGTGCCGCCGGCGATGTCGAGCACGCGATTGCCGCTGCGCACGCCCGACAGTTCGATCGCGAAACGCTTCCACAAACGGTGCATGCCGCCCGACAGAAGGTCGTTCATCAGGTCGTATTTGGCGGCTACCGAATGGAAAACCTCAGCGACTTTTTCCGCTTTCTGGCTTTCCGGAACGTTTTTGAAACCGAAGTGCGTGGTGGGTTCGGCATCGCTGCCTTTGCGCTGATCAGTCATATCGCTGTCACCAAAAGAGAATGCGCGACATTCTAATCCCCAAGCCATGCTTTGTCTTGGAGTGGCTAAAGGTAAGATGGTCGACCTTCGGGACGATTTGCCGCAGCCGCGGTCAAGATTTACCGACAGATACTCATCAATCAGGAGTCATCCAATGGCCAAAATCAGTGTTGAGCGTGCGCACAGCCTGGGCAAGGAAGCCGCCCGCGAGAAAGCCGAAAAACTCGCCGCAAAGCTGAAAGATCAGTACGGCCTGGAGCCGCAATGGTCGGGCGACACCCTCAACCTCAAACGTTCGGGCGTGAAAGGTGAAGTGCACGTGGCGGACGATTCGATCAAGGTCGACGTCGAGCTGGGCCTGATGATGTCGGCCATGAGCGGCATGATCAAAGCCGAGATCGAGAAAGCCCTCGACAAAGCCCTCGCCTGAAACGCGATCCCCTGTAGGAGTGAGCCTGCTCGCGATAGCGGTGTATCAGTCAAGAATGATGTCGACTGACACACCGCTATCGCGAGCAGGCTCACTCCTACATTTGTTTTGTGGTGCTCCCGCTGGTTAGGGTGCCTTTTCTAATTTTTCGACCTACTTTGTGCCTCAGCCCGACACGTTCGCGGGCAGTTCCTCAATCCTTCTGCGCGTGAGGTGCACCATGGCCAAAGTTATTCTGAAGAAAAAAATCGACGCTCCGACCTCCACTGTAAGCGACGTCAAATCCTATGCCCGCAAGATCTGGCTGGCAGGCCTGGGGGCCTACGCCAAGGTCGGGCAAGAGGGCAGCGAGTACTTTCAGGAGCTGATCAAGGCCGGTCAAGCGGTTGAAAAGAAAGGCAAAAAAGCCGTTACCGAAAAACTCGTCGCAGCCAATGCCGAGATCGATGAAGCCGCCACTCAGGTCAGTTCGTTCAAAGGTCGCGTCGAGGTGCAACTGGACAAGGTCGAGAAGGCCTTCGACAACCGTGTGGCAAGCGCCTTGAATCGTATCGGCATTCCGTCTAAACATGACGTTGAGACACTCTCTGCTAAGCTCGATGAGCTGACGGCATTGCTCGAACGCGTCGCGCGTAAATCTTAAGGAGAACGGGATGGCTGGTAAAAAGAACACCGATAAAGAAGGCAGCTCGTGGATCGGGAAGGTCGAAGACTACTCCCGAAAAATCTGGCTGGCGGGTTTAGGCGTGTACTCGAAGATCGACTCTGACGGCACCAAGCTCTTCGATGCATTGGTCAAAGACGGCGAGAAAGCCGAGAAGCTCACCAAGTCCGCCGTCGGCAAGAAAGTCGAGGACTCGACGACATCGGCCAAGTCGCGCATCAGCGGCGTGAAAGACCGCGCCCTGGGCAAGTGGGACGAGCTGGAGGGGGCTTTCGACAAGCGCCTGAACAGCGCGATCTCACGCCTTGGCGTACCGAGCCGCAACGAGGTCAAGGCACTCAATGCCAAGGTCGACACGCTGACCAGACAGATCGAAAAACTCACCGGTCTGAAAGCGCAACCTGTGGCGGCGAAAACCGCTGCGGCAAAACCGGCCACCAAAACGGCAGCGGTCAAACCTGCGGTGAAAACCGCAGTCAAGCCGTTGGCCAAAGCGGTGGCTAAACCTGCTGTGAAAGTGGCGGCCAAGCCGGCGGCCAAAACTGCCGCTGCCAAGCCTGCGGTCAAGGCTGCAGCCAAACCGGCCGCAGCCAAAACCGCTGCGAAACCGGTCGCTAAACCTGCGGCTAAAACTGCAGCGAAACCAGCGGCCAAGCCAGCAGTGAAAACCGCGGCCGCCAAGCCTGCTGCGAAGCCTGCAGCGAAAGCGGCTGCGGCGAAAAAACCTGCTGTGAAAAAGCCGGCCGCGCCGAAAACCGCTGCGCCGAAACCGACCGCCACGCCATCGGCTGCTCCGACAGCGGCGGCCAGCGCGTCGAACTCCGTTTCGGCTCCGACCCCGGCGGCTACCCCGACTGCAACTTCGACACCGTCGACGCCAACCAGTCAGTCCTGACTTCAGGGCAAAACAAAACGCCCGGCCTGTGAAGGTCGGGCGTTTTTCGTGCATCTCACTATCACCGCAAATCCCTGTGGGAGCGAGCTTGCTCGCGAAGGCGTCCGTTCAGGCAATTGAGTTGCCCGATGACATACCGCATTCGCGAGCAAGCTCGCTCCCACATTGGATAATCATCGCAACGTAGTACCGTTCAGTCGTGATCCTCAAGATATTGCAGCGCCATCCGCTCAGTCGCTACCTTGACCGGCGGCAATAGATGCGGCGCCACCAGCATCATGATCTGGTACACCACCAGCCTGACTTCCCCCGCACGATCGAGAATTCGCTGGTAGTCCAGGGAGAACAGCAGCGTCAACGTGATCTGCTCGACCAGTTGCCCCAATGCCTGAGTATCGCTGACCAACTGCCCGGAAGCCTTCAACCTTGCCAGCAACGACGCCAGCGTCCTCTTCAACGCATTGAGCAAATGGCGGATGCCCTTGGCCAGTTTCGGCAAGCGTCCGGCGAGGTTTGACAGGTCCTGAAACAGGAAGCGGTACTGCGCCAGCCGCTCGACGATCAAATGCAGAAACAGCCAGTAATCCTCCGGCGCCAGTTCTACCTCCGGCGGCGGGTCGAGCAACGGCGTCAGTTCCAGCTGAAAGCGTTCGAACAGACCGAGAATCAGCGGCTCCTTGCCGTGGAAGTGGTAGTAGAGGTTGCCCGGGCTGATGCCCATTTCGTTGGCCACTTCCATGGTGGAAACGTTCGGCTCGCCCTTTTCGTTGAACAATTGCAAAGCACATTCGAGAATCCGGTCGCGGGTTTTCATCCAGTCTTCTTAGAAAAGTTCGCTTGAGCGTCAGCGCACATGCACGTAAGTGCCGGGCGCAGCCTCCATCGGTGGATAGTTCGGGTTGCCGAGGGTCATTCGGGTTTCCTGTTGCGCGCCCGAGCGCTGCTGTACCCATTCCAGCCATTGCGGCCACCAGCTGCCGTCAACGTGTCTGGCATCGTAGTACCAGGCCCGCGGATCGCTGCTCAGCTTGCCGTTCTCGACGTACGCGGCTTTTGCATTGTTCGGCGGGTTGAGGATGCTCTGCACGTGGCCGCTGTTGGACAGCACAAAGCGGCGTTCGCCGCCGAGCAGCAGGGTCGAGCGATACACCGCGTCCCAGGGCGTGATGTGGTCGTTCATGCCGGCGACGCTGAAGCTGTCGACAGTGACCTTCTGCAGATCTATGGGTGTGCCGCAGACCTCCAGGCCACCCGGATGGGTCAGTGGGTTGTGCTTGAAGAAGTCCAGCAGATCGCCATGAAACGCCGCGGGCAGGCGGGTGTTGTCATTGTTCCAGTAGAGAATGTCGAAGGCCGGCGGCTCTTTGCCCAGCAGGTAGTTGTTGACGAAATAACTCCAGATCAGGTCGTTGGGGCGCATCCAGGCAAACACCTTGGCCATGTCGCGACCGTCGAGCACGCCCTTCTGGTAAGAGCGACGCTTGGCGGCTTCGAGGGTTTGCTCGTCGGCAAACAGCGTGGCCGGCGTTTCGATCTGGCTGTCGAGCAGGCTGACCAGATAAGTGGCACTGGCGACGCGACGCAGTTGTCGTTTGGCCTGCAGATGCCCTTGCAGGGCGGCGATGGTCAGGCCTCCGGCACAGGCGCCCATCAGGTTGACCTCACGCGCGCCGGTAATCGCCCGGCAGATGTTCATCGCCTCTTCCACCGCTTCGACGTAGCTCGACAGGCCCCACTCACGGTGTCGCACATCGGGATTGCGCCAGCTGATCATGAATGTCTGCAGACCGTTTTTCAGGGCGTACTGGACGAAGCTGTTATGCGGGCTCAGGTCAAAAATGTAGTACTTGTTGATTTGCGGCGGCACCACCAGCAGCGGCTTGGCGTACTGCTTTTCGCTCATCGGCCGGTACTGGATCAGCTCGAGCAGTTCGTTGCGAAACACCACCGCCCCGGGGGTGGTCGCGACCGTTTTGCCGACCTCGAAAGCCTGTCGTGTCACCTGCCTCGGCAGACCATCATTGTGCAGCAAGTCATCGAACAGATGGCTGAGGCCACGGACCAGGCTGTGGCCGCCTGAATTGAACAGCTCCTTGACCGCCAATGGGTTGAGCAGTGTGTTGGACGGCGCGACGGCATCGTTGAGCAGCGTGAAGGCGAAGTGCGCGCGGGCACGGTCGTCAGGGTTCATGTCGCTGTCGTCGATCCAGCTTTTCACTTGCTTCTGCCAGGCCAGATACGCTTGCAGGCTGCGCCGGTAAAACGGGTTCAGGCTCCAGGCCGGATCGGCAAAGCGGCTGTCGTTCGGGTTGGTCGGGTGCAAGGTTTCGCCGAGCAGCACGCGGCCCAGTTGGCCGCCGAGTTTCAGCGCATGCCTGGCGCTGTGGACCGGGTTGCGCAGGCCATGGGCGGCAACGCTGCGCAAAGTCGAGAGCAGATCCCGACCGCGCAGGCCGGCGATCGCACTTTGTGCGTTGATGAACACGGCGGGGCTGGGCACCACGCCCGTCGCTGGTTTGTCACGCATGACTCAACACTCCTTCGTCTTCAGGCCAAAAACAAACGCGCCGAACCAGAACACCATAGACGCTGTTGCGGGTTGCTGCCTGCGCGGCGTCCTGCCGCGCTGACGTGTAAAACGTCCTGCATAAAGCCTGCCGCAGCGGTTATCCGCCCAGCGATGTCGGATGCGGGTGCATCACGGCGCGCTGCCGCTCCTCCTGGAGAAATTTCATGATGATCGGCGCCACTGCTTCGGCGCGGGTGATCAGGAACAAGTGACCGTCGTCGATGACGTGCAATTGCGCATTGGGAATGCGCCAGGCAAGCAAGCGCATGTTGATCAGCGGAATCAGCGGATCGTCATCGCCGGCCAGCACCAGCGTCGGCTGATGGATCTTGTGCAGCCAGTGGATGCTGGTCCAGCCCAGGCCTGCGAACAGTTGCCAGTAGTAACCGAGCTTGCCCGCCGAGCGCACTTTTGCCGCGTGGCTGGCCGCCAGGGTCGGATCGCGGCGGAACGAGCCGCCGTAGATCAACGGCGCGATGCGGATCACGTGGGACGGTTGGATATAGCGCCGCGGACTCGCCATCATCCACAGCACCTTCGGCTTGCCCGGCACCATCACCGCGCCGGCGGCAGTCGCGGCCAACACCAGTTTCTTGCAGCGCTCGGGGTAGTCGTAGGCAAACTGCTGCGCCAGCGCGCCGCCCCACGACACACCGATCACGTTGACCTGGCCATAATCGAGGTAGTCGAGCATGCGTGCCGTCAGCTTGGCCAGCCCGGGAAAACGATACGGCCGATTCGGCGTCGACGATCCGCCGACCCCGGGCACGTCGAAGGCGATCACTTCCAGATCCGGGTCCAGCGCCGCGACAAACGGAAACACCAGCTCCAGGTTGGCGCCGATGCCGTTGAAAATCAGCAAGGGCGTCAAGTGCGGCTTGCCCGGGCGTACCGCCGTGCGGAGGGTCTGGCCATCCAGATCGACGGTGCGGAATATGAACGGTTGCGGCATGCGTCAGGCCCTGTAGATTTCAAGTCCACCCGTATCCTTGTAGGAACGAGCCTTGTGGCGAGGGGATTTATCCCCGTTGGGTTGCGAAGCGACCCCAAAATCTGAAACCGCGATTTTTCAGACACATCGCGGCTGCTCGATTCACGACTGCTTCGCAGCCGAACGGGGATAAATCCCCTCGCCACAACGGCCGCGCCCACCAAGGGGGGCTGGGTGGTGTCAGTTACCGCTCATGTACATAAGTGCCCGGCGCAGCCTCGCCCGCCGGGTACGCCTTGTTGCCCAGTTTCGTCGGGGCCTTTTTCAGGTTGCCCGAGCGTTCGGCCAGCCAGGCTTGCCAGTGCAGCCACCAGGAGTCGGTGTGTTTGGTCGAATTCTCCTGCCAGTCATCGGCCGTCGCGGCCATTTCTTCGCCGGTCATGTAGCGCGATTTCGGATTGCCCGGCGGGTTGAGAATGCTCTGGATATGGCCGCTGCTCGACAGCACAAATTCAACTTTTCCGCCAAACAGCTGCGCCGACTTGTAGCAGGACTTCCACGGCGTGATGTGATCGTTGGTGCCGGCCAGCGAGAAGATGTCGGCAGTGACCTGCTTGAGGTCGATCGGCGTGCCGCACACTTCCAGTGCGTTGGGGCGAATCAGTGGGTTGTTTTTGAACATCTCGATCAGGTCGCCATGGAATGCCGCCGGCAGGCGCGTGGTGTCGTTGTTCCAGAACAGGATGTCGAAGACCGGCGGTTCGTTGCCGAGCAGGTAGTTGTTGACCCAGTAATTCCAGATCAGGTCGTTGGGGCGCATCCAGGCGAAGACCTTGGCCATGTCCTTGCCTTCGAGCACGCCGGCTTGATAGGAGTGGCGCTTGGCGGTCTCCAGAGTTTGCTCATCGACAAACAGCGCGACATCGCTGTCCAGCGTCGTGTCGAGCACACTGACCAGCAACGTAAGGGCATTGACCTTGTTTTCGCCCAGCGCCGCGTAGTGGCCGAGCAGGGCGGTGCAGGTGATGCCGCCGGAGCAGGCGCCGAGCATGTTCACGTCTTTGCTGCCGGTAATTGCGCTGACTACGTCGACGGCTTCTTTCAGCGCCTCGATATAGGTCGACAGGCCCCACTCGCGCTGGGCCTTGGTCGGATTGCGCCAACTGACGATAAACGTCGGCACGTTGTTGCGCAGGCAGAAGCGCGCCAGGCTCTTGTCCGGGCTCAGGTCGAAAACGTAAAACTTGTTGATCTGCGGCGGCACCACGAGCAGCGGTCGCTCGTGGACCTGCTCGGTGATCGGTCGGTACTGGATCAGTTCCAGCACGTCGTTGCGAAACACCACCGCGCCTTCGGTCACGCCCAGGCTCTTGCCGACCTCGAACGCGCCCATGTTGACCTGGCTCGGCATGCCGCCGTTATGCACCAGATCCTTGGCCAGATGCGAGAGGCCGTCGAGCAGGCTTTTACCGCCGGTTTCGAAGAAGCGTTTGACCGCTGCCGGGTTGGCGGCGGTATTGGTCGGGGCCATGGCTTCGGTCATCAGGTTGATGACGAAGTGCCCGCGAGCAATGTCTTTCGGTGACAGGCTGCTGTCATCGATCCAGGCGTGGAGTTCCTTGCGCCAGGCCAGATAGGTTTGCAGGTAACGTTTATAGAGCGGGTTCTGGCTCCACGCCGGATCGGCAAAGCGGCGGTCATCGCCGGCCGGTTGCAGAGCCGATTTGCCGAGCAGCACATTCTTCAGCTCGAGGCCGAAATGGGTCACGTGCCTGACGCTATGGATCGGTTGTCTGATGGCCTGTTTGAGCACCATGCGAGCAGAGGCCAGCAGATCCTTTCCGCGCAGCCCGACGACGGGATTAAGCCCCAGGGTGTTTTCCGAGGCTTGGTACTTCAGGTCATCGTTATTCTTGTTACTCATCTACGACGCTCCATTGTCCTGAGACGAGTACCCGGTGTGCGCTGTCGGTTCCACAGCCAATGCCGGGTACTGCTGCTCGGGTGACCGTTGATTCTGCATAGCTGCTTTACAGGCATAGAGCACTGCAGGGAACTTGCCAGCTCCATTGGTTACCCGAGTTTAATTTTTTTCGCAAGCGGCCCATCCTGGGCCGTATGAGCGCAGCATTCAAACAGATGAAATTAGAAAATGCCCTCTAAAGAGCAAGAGCCACGGCCTAGAGCATCAGCTTGACGAATGACTCGTTCGGGTCGCGGGACTTTCCGGCGGCGCGCAGCTCGGCCAGATAATCGTCCCAGAGTTCGTTCTGGCGTTTGCCGAGTTCGTAGAGGTATTCCCAAGTGAACAGGCCACTGTCATGCCCGTCATCGAAGGTCAGTTTCAGTGCGTAGTTGCCGGCCGGTTCCAGCTTGCTCAAACCCACGTTGAGCTTGCCGAATTGCAGGATCGGTTTGCCGTGCCCCTGGACCTCGGCGGAGGGAGAATGCACGCGCAGAAATTCGGCGGGCAGGGTGAATTCCTCGCCGGACGCGTAGGTGAGCGTCAGGGTTTTCGAGGCTTTGTGCAGTTTGATGTCGGTGGGAATCATGCTCAGGTATCCGTCTTGTGCGGAACCTTGTGGGAGCGGGCTTGCTCGCGAAAGCGCCGGGTCAGCCAACACACGTGTTGAATGTGCCGCCGTCTTCGCGAGCAAGCCCGCTCCCACAGTTCCATTACATCTGTAAGAGAGGCTTACAGGATATAACGGGACAGGTCTTCGTTCTGCGCCAATTCGCCGAGGTGGCTGTTGACGTACTCGGCGTCGATCAGGATCGGCGTGTCGTCATGGGCGCTGGCCAGATCTCCGGCACTGAACGACACCTCTTCGAGCAGACGCTCAAGCAATGTGTGCAGGCGACGGGCACCGATGTTCTCGGTCTTCTCGTTGACCTGCCAGGCGATCTCCGCCAGACGCTTGATGCCTTCGGGCTGGAACTGGATGTTCAGGCCTTCGGTTTTCAGCAGTGCGCAGTATTGCTCGGTGAGCGAGGCGTGCGGTTCGCTGAGGATGCGTTCGAAGTCTTCCGGGCTCAGCGCCTTGAGTTCGACGCGAATCGGCAGACGACCTTGCAGCTCCGGCACCAGATCGCTCGGCTTGCTCAGGTGGAACGCACCGGAGGCGATGAACAGGATGTGGTCGGTCTTGACCATGCCCAGTTTGGTATTCACGGTGCAGCCTTCGATCAGCGGCAGCAAATCGCGCTGTACGCCTTCACGGGAGACATCGGCACCGCCGACGTTGCCGCGCTTGGCGACCTTGTCGATCTCGTCGATGAACACGATGCCGTGCTGCTCGACGGCTTCCAGCGCCTTGGCTTTGAGCTCTTCTTCGTTGACCAGACGCCCGGCCTCTTCGTCGCGGACCAGCTTCAGCGCTTCCTTGACCTTGAGCTTGCGCGACTTCTTCTTGCCCTTGCCCATGTTGGCAAACAGCGACTGCAGCTGGTTGGTCATTTCTTCCATGCCCGGCGGCGTAGCGATTTCGATGCCGGACACTTCAGCGACTTCGATTTCGATTTCCTTGTCATCCAGCTGACCTTCGCGCAGGCGCTTGCGGAACAGCTGGCGGGTGTTGGAATCGGAGCTCGGCGCTTCTTCATTACTGAAGCCCATGCGTGCCGGCGGCAGCAGCGCGTCGAGGATGCGGTCTTCGGCGGCGTCTTCGGCGCGGTGGCGCACGCGGGTCATTTCCTGCTCGCGGAGCATCTTGATCGCAGCGTCAGCCAAATCACGAATGATCGATTCGACGTCGCGGCCGACGTAACCGACTTCGGTGAACTTGGTTGCTTCGACCTTGATGAACGGTGCGTTGGCCAGTTTCGCCAGGCGCCGGGCGATCTCGGTTTTACCGACACCGGTCGGGCCGATCATCAGGATGTTTTTCGGGGTCACCTCAACGCGCAGCTCTTCAGGCAGTTGCATGCGGCGCCAGCGGTTGCGCAGGGCAATCGCGACGGCGCGCTTGGCATCGTCCTGGCCGATGATGTGGCGGTTGAGTTCGTGGACGATTTCGCGGGGAGTCATGGACATAATAATTGGCGGTCCTCAAGCAGAAACAAGCCGTGGCACATTGGCCGCAACAGGCTTATTCAGCGAGATCCTGCTCCTCAATGGTCTGGGTGTGGTTGGTGAATACGCAGATGTCGCCGGCGATGCCGAGGGCGGTTTCGACGATTTCGCGAGCCGACAGGTCGGTCTTTTTCAACAGCGCGCTGGCCGCCGCCTGTGCGTAGGCGCCGCCGGAGCCCATGGCGATCAGGCCATCTTCGGGTTCGACCACGTCACCGTTGCCGGTGATGATCAGCGAGGCGTCTTTATTGGCGACCGCGAGCATGGCTTCGAGGCGGCTCAGGGAGCGGTCGGTGCGCCATTCTTTGGCGAGTTCGACAGCGGCGCGGACCAGGTGGCCCTGATGTTTTTCAAGCTGGCCTTCGAAACGTTCGAACAGGGTGAAGGCGTCGGCAGTGGCCCCGGCGAAACCGGCGATGACCTGGCCGTGGTACAGGCGACGGACTTTTTTCGCGTTGCCTTTCATCACGGTGTTGCCGAGAGAAACCTGGCCGTCGCCGCCCATGACGACTTTGCCGTGGCGGCGGACTGAAACGATGGTGGTCAAGGGAAGAGTCTCCACACAGCTGGGCGAAAGTGCCTTATGCCCATTCATATGGGGGTGGTGACAGGGATTTCAACCATGGCGCGGCAGAGGGGACGAGCGGTTTCTTGTAACTGATCGTTCCCATGCTCTGCGTGGGAATGCCTCAACGGACGCTCTGCGTCCCCCGCAGTGAAAGGACGCGGAGCGTCCCGGGCTGCATTCCCACGCGGAGCGTGGGAACGATCAGGGCAAAAATCAGCGGCTCTGGCGTTGTTGTAACAACAGGTTGCTGAAGCCAGCACCGGCCAGTTGTTTCTGCGCCGTGGTCAGTTGTTCACGATTGCTGAACGGCCCGACCAGAACGCGATACCAGGTCTCGTCCTTGACGGTGCCGGACTCTACCGCCACCGTTTGGCCGAGCAGAATGATCTGCGCACGGACCTTGTCAGCATCCGTCTCCTTGCGGAACGAACCGGCCTGAAGGAAGAACTTGGTCACCGGCGCCGCTTTGCTCACCGGCGGCGCGGGTGGCGGGGTGATCCCGGCCAGGGCTGCCTGAGCCCGTGCAGTATCGATCTTCGCCGCTTCGGCCGGGGTCACTGGCGTGGTCGGGATGGCCGGCACTTGTGGCGTCGGCAGGGTTTTTTCCGGCACGGCGTCCGGCGGCACGATCACTTCCGACTCCGGCAGCAAGGTGTAGAAGTCGTACTTCGGCTTGACCGGTTGCGTCGGGCTCGGCGGGGTCTTGTTGGCCTCGGCGATCTTCGACGCTTTCTGCTGCTCGACCTTCTCGCGCTTGACGGTATCGCTGCCCTTGCCCGGTTCCAGTTTCATCAGAAACACGATGAACGCACCGACGGTCAGGCCGATGGCCATCCACAACCAGCCCGGAATCGGTTGTTTCGCAGGTGCCTGATAGCGGCTGGCGCCGCGTTTGGGTGCAGGTTTTTTCTTGGCGGCCAACTTACATACGCTCCAGAGTTTCCAGACCCAACAGCTCCAGGCCTTGCTTGAGGGTGCGACCGGTCAGTGCGGCCAGGCGCAGGCGGCTCTGCATTTGTGCCGGGGTTTCGGCGGCGAGGATCGGGCAGTTCTCGTAGAAGCTGGAGAACAGGCCGGCAACGTCATACAGGTAGGTGCAGAGAATGTGCGGCGTGCCTTTTTCGGCAACGCTGTTGAGCACTTCGCCGAACTGCGCCAGTTTCGCCGCCAGTTCGTGCTCGTGTTCCGCTTCGAGGACGATCTGTCCCTCGACTTCGCTGAAATCCTTGCCCAGTTTGCGGAACACGCCGGCCACCCGGGTGTAGGCATACAGCAGGTACGGTGCGGTGTTGCCTTCGAAGTTGAGCATCAGGTCGAAGTTGAAGCTGTAGTCGCTGGTGCGATGCTTGGACAGGTCGGCGTATTTCACCGCGCCGATGCCGACGACTTTAGCGATGTTGCGCAACTCGTCTTCGGCCAGGGTCGGGTTTTTCTCTTTGACCAGGCTGTAGGCGCGTTCCTGCGCTTCGGTCAGCAGGTCGATCAGCTTCACGGTGCCGCCGTCACGGGTCTTGAACGGACGGCCATCGGCACCGTTCATGGTGCCGAAACCCATGTGTTCCATTTCCATCGGATGGGTGACGAAACCGGCCTTGCGCGCCACGGCGAACACTTGCTGGAAGTGCAGGGCCTGACGCTGGTCGACGAAATACAGCGCACGATCGGCCTTCAGCTTCCCGCTGCGGTAGCGCACCGCCGCGAGGTCAGTGGTGGCGTACAGGTAACCACCGTCAGCCTTGACGATGATCACCGGCAGCGGGTCGCCGTCAGCGTTTTTGAATTCATCGAGGAACACGCACTGGGCGCCGTTGCTCTCGACCAGCATGCCCGCGGCCTTGAGGTCGTTGACCACGTTGATCAGGTCGTCGTTGTAGGCGCTTTCGCCCATGACGTCGGCCATGGTCAGCTTGACGTTGAGCAGTTCGTAGATCTTCTGGCAGTGCGACAGCGAGATGTCCTTGAACCGGGTCCACAGCGCCAGGCACTCGGCATCGCCGGCCTGCAGCTTGACCACCAGGCCACGGGCGCGGTCGGCGAATTCTGCGGACTCGTCGAAACGCTGCTTGGCGGCGCGGTAGAAGTTTTCCAGATCGGACAGCTCGTCGCTGGTGATCGGATTTTCCTGCAGGTACGCCATCAACATGCCGAACTGGGTGCCCCAGTCGCCAACGTGGTTCTGGCGGATCACGTCATCGCCGAGAAATTCAAGTACGCGCGCCACACCGTCGCCGATGATGGTCGAGCGCAAGTGGCCAACGTGCATCTCTTTCGCCAGGTTCGGTGCCGACAGGTCGACCACGGTGCGCTGCGCCGGGCCGGCCTTGCGCACGCCGACATGGGCATCGGCGAGGGCGGCGTCGAGGCGCGCGGCCAGGGCCTGGGTATTCTGGAAGAAGTTGATGAAGCCCGGGCCGGCGATCTCGGCCTTGGTGACGTTTTCGTCAGCCGGCAGCGCAGCGATGATTTTTTCCGCCAGATCGCGTGGCTTCATGCCCGCAGGTTTGGCCAGCATCATTGCGATGTTGCTGGCGAAGTCGCCGTGGGTCTTGTCGCGGGCGTTCTCCACCTGAATCGCCGGCGACAGGCCTTCAGGCAACACACCTTCGTTGACGAGTTGGGTGAGGGCTTGCTGGATCAGCTGGCGAATGGTGTCTTTCATGGTCTTCTCTTTCGACCGCAAGCGCGGCGGGCGCATCGGTGCGCGGGTGGAAAAACTGGGCATTATCCGTTGCGAAGACGGGCTTGCCAACCTTAGCAGGCAGCTTATGGACTTGTGGTGACAAATTGCCCTGTGGCGAGGGAGCTTGCTCCCGCTCGACTGCGAAGCAGTCGTAAAAAAGTAAGCTGCAGATATAAGGCCAGATTGCCAAGCCTGATATCAGGAGCGCTTCGCGCCCCAGCGGGAGCAAGCTCCCTCGCCACAGGTCAGCTCAATACAAATCCACAGGATCGACATCCAGCGACCAGCGCACCGCCCGCCCGCTCGGCATCTGTTCCAGCACCAGCAGCCAACTCGCCAGCAACCGGTGCAGCGGTGCCCGCGCCGACGCTTGCAACAATAGCTGCGCACGATAGCGCCCGGCGCGGCGTTCCATCGGCGCCGGCACCGGGCCGAGCAGCTCAATCGCGCTCAGATTCAGCTCGGACAGCAAACGCTCGGCCGCGCTGCACGCTTCATCGAGAAAGCCCTCCGCCTGCCCTGGCTTGTGTGCTTCGGCGCGCAGCAGCGCCAGATGCGCAAACGGCGGCAGCCCGGCGGCACGGCGCTCGCTCAGCGCTTGCTCGGCAAAGGCGAAATAGCCCTGCTCGGTCAGTTGCACCAATAAAGGATGATCGGCCAGATGCGTCTGGATGATGACTTTGCCCGGCTCTTCCGCCCGTCCGGCGCGCCCGGCGACCTGCACGATCAACTGCGCCATGCGCTCGCTGGCGCGGAAGTCGCCGGAAAACAGGCCGCCGTCGGCATCCAGAATCGATACCAGCGTCACCCGTGGAAAGTGGTGCCCCTTGGCCAGCATCTGCGTGCCGACCAGAATGCATGGCTGGCCTTTCTGGATGGTCGCGAACAGCTGATTCATCGCGTCTTTGCGCGAGGTGCTGTCGCGATCGACGCGCAGCACCGGATAATCGGGGAACAGAATCGCCAGGCGTTCCTCGGCGCGCTCGGTACCGGCGCCCACCGGCCGCAGATCGACCTTGTTGCACTTCGGACATTGGCGCGGCGTGCGCTCGACATAGCCGCAGTGGTGGCAGCGCAGTTCGCCGTAGCGCTGATGCACGGTCATGCGCGCATCGCAACGCGAGCACTCGGACATCCAGCCGCAATCGTGGCAGAGCAGGGTCGGGGCAAATCCGCGTCGATTGAGAAACACCAGCACTTGCTGGCCATTGGCGAGGGTCTGGCCGATGGCTTGCTGCATCGGCCCGGAAATGCCGCTGTCCAGCGGCCGGCTTTTCACATCCAGACGCAGGAAGCGCGGTTGTTTGGCGCCGCCAGCGCGCTCGTTCAGGCGCAGCAGGCCGTAGCGACCGGTGTAGGCGTTGTGCAGGCTTTCCAGCGACGGCGTCGCCGAACCGAGCACGATCGGGATGTTTTCCTGCCGTGCGCGCACCAACGCCAGATCGCGGGCGTGGTAGCGCAAACCTTCCTGCTGTTTATAGGAGCCATCGTGCTCTTCATCGATGATGATCAGCCCGGGATTTTTCATCGGCGTGAACAGTGCCGAGCGGGTGCCGATAATAATGTCGGCCTCGCCATCGCGGGCGGCAAGCCAGGCTTCAAGGCGTTCGCGATCATTGACCGCCGAGTGCAGCAGGGCGATGCGCGCATTGAAACGCTGCTCGAAGCGCGCCAGGGTCTGCGGGCCGAGGTTGATCTCCGGGATCAGCACCAGCGCCTGCTTGCCGGCCTCGAGGGTTTCGCGGATCAGTTGCAAATAGACTTCGGTCTTGCCGCTGCCAGTGACGCCTGCCAGCAGAAAGGCGTGGTAGCTGTCGAAGCCGGCGCGAATAGCTTCATACGCCGCACGTTGTTCACTGTTGAGCGGCAGTTCCGGTTGCGCCAGCCAATGCTCGTGGCGCGCGCCGGGGGCGTGACGGCGAATTTCTACCTGCACCAGCCCCTTGGCCAAGAGCAGATCGAGGCTGTCCTTGCTCAACATCAGTTTGCTCAGCAACTGATGAGCCACGCCGTGGGGGTGCTGGGCCAGCGTGGTCAGGGCTTCACGCTGGCGCGGCGCACGGGCGACTCGCGGGTCGTCGACGCTGGCGCCGGGGGCAATCGACCAGAAACGTTCTTGCCGGGCCTCGGCCAGCTCGCCCTGACGCAGCAGCACCGGCAGCGCCCAGTTCAAGGTGTCGCCGAGGCTGTGCTGATAATACTGCGAGGTCCACAGGCACAGCTTGAACAGCGCCGGCGGCAGCGGTGAAGTCGCGTCGAGAAGGGCCAGGGCCGGCTTGAGTTTTTCCACCGGCACTTCGCTGGTGTCGGTGACCTCGACCAGAATCCCGATCATCTCGCGCCGCCCGAACGGCACCCGCAGGCGCATGCCCGGCTGCAATTGCTCGCGCCGCACGCCGGCCGGCGCCCGGTAGTCGAACAGGCGGCGCAGGGGCGAAGGCAGGGCGAGGCGCAAAATGGCGTCGGGCACGCGGGGGGATCTCTATAAACGGGCGGTATGGCTAGGCACATAACCTTGTAGGAGTGAGCCTGCTCGCGATAGCGGTCTGTCATTCAACATTTATGTCGTCTGAAATACCGCTATCGCGAGCAGGCTCACTCCTACAAGGGAATCGCGTATTGGGCCGGGAGCCTAGCAGACGGTCGGTCTCGGTGACAGCTTGCGTGATTGAAAAGGTCTGGTAGAATCCGCGGCCTAATTACGTGCGGTATTCAACAATAGTGTTGGGTGGCGGCACGCTAGCCTGAGGAAGACACCATGAAAGCCGATATCCATCCGAACTACCCGGAAATTGCTGTTACCTGCAGCTGCGGTAACAAGTTCGAAACTCGTTCGACCTTCGGTAAAGCCCTGTCGATCGACGTTTGCAACGAATGCCACCCGTTCTACACCGGTAAGCAGAAGACTCTGGACACCGGCGGCCGTGTGCAGAAGTTCGCAGACCGTTTCGGCGCTTTCGGCAAAGTTGCTCCAAAAGCCTGAGGCTGATCATTTTGGAAAGTCGTCTCGACTTCTCCGGACTGATGAAAAAGGCGTCCCTTGCGGGCGCCTTTTTTGTGTCTGCGATTTGGCTGTCCGGCGCGCAGGCCTTCTGTCCAGCGCCCTCAGGGCTGACCAGTGTCAGCGTGCAGCGCGTGGTTGATGGCGACACGCTGCGCCTGAGCGATGGTCGCAGCGTGCGGATGATCGGCCTCAACACGCCGGAACTGGGCAAGCAGGGCCGCAGTGACGAGCCATTCGCGGTGGCGGCGCGCAAACGTCTGCAAGCCTTGGTGGATGACAGCGGCGGCCGCGTCGGTTTACTGCCCGGCAAGCAGGCGAAAGATCACTACGGGCGTACCCTGGCGCATGTTTACAGTGCGCAAGGCGCCAACCTCGAGGCGCAAATGCTCGCCGATGGCCTTGGGTTTCAGGTCGCGGTGGCGCCGAATGTCGATCTGGTTGCCTGCCAGCAGACCGCCGAGCGCAGTGCGCGGCAAGCCGGGCTGGGTCTCTGGCGCCGGTCGCCTGTACTGAAAGCGCAGCAGATTCAGCGCTCGGGTTTTGCCGTGGTCGGTGGTCGTGTGAGCAAGGTCCAGCGCAATCGCGGCGGAATCTGGATCGAAATGCACGATGCGCTTGTATTGCGCGTTGCACCCAATCTGGTCGGACAATTCAACAATGCCCGGCTCCAGGCCCTCGAGGGCAAGCAGATCGAGGCGCGCGGCTGGGTGGTCGATCGTTCGCGGCGCGGTGGATTACAAACGGGACAGCCGCGCTGGCTGCTCCCGCTGACCGATTCGGCAATGTTGCAGGTTTTGCGCTGACGAAAAAATTGTAGACATTTTTTAAGTCGATTGTGAACAGTCCAGCCCTTGTGCGCCGTGGCTCTTGGCCCAAAGTCGTAGGGCAGGGCGCTTGACAGCGGTGACCGCTCAGTCTTGTGGGGACTTTGCGAGGCGCGTATCCTCGCTGACCAGTCTGTCCAACAGTAAAAAGCGGAATGCCAAAATGTCTGATCTGAAAACTGCCGCTCTCGAATATCACGCCCATCCTCGTCCGGGGAAGCTGAGTGTCGAGCTCACCAAGGCCACTGCTACCGCCCGCGACCTGTCGCTGGCCTACAGCCCCGGCGTAGCTGAACCAGTGCGTGAGATCGCCCGCGATCCTGAACTGGCCTACAAGTACACCGGCAAGGGCAACCTGGTGGCAGTCATTTCCGATGGCACCGCGATTCTCGGCCTGGGTAACCTCGGCCCATTGGCCTCCAAGCCTGTGATGGAAGGTAAAGGCGTGCTGTTCAAGCGCTTCGCCGGCATCGACGTGTTCGACATCGAAGTCGACTCGGAAAGCCCGCAAGCCTTCATCGACACCGTCAAGCGCATCTCCATCACCTTCGGTGGCATCAACCTGGAAGACATCAAGGCGCCAGAGTGCTTTGAGATTGAGCGCGCGCTGATCGAGCAGTGCGACATTCCGGTCTTCCACGACGACCAGCACGGCACCGCGATCGTGACCGCTGCCGGCATGATCAACGCCTTGGAAATTGCTGGCAAAACCCTGCAAGACGCGAAAATCGTCTGCCTGGGTGCCGGTGCTGCCGCCATCTCCTGCATGAAGTTGCTGGTGAGCATGGGCGCTCGCATCGAAAACATCTTCATGGTTGACCGTACCGGTGTGATCCACTCCGGCCGTGACGACCTGAACCAGTACAAAGCCGTGTTCGCCCACGCTACCGAAAAGCGCACCCTGGCTGACGCACTGGCAGGCGCTGACGTGTTCGTCGGTCTGTCCGGTCCTAACCTGCTGAGCGCCGAAGGCCTGCTGTCGATGGCAGCGAACCCGATCGTGTTCGCCTGCTCCAACCCGGATCCGGAAATCTCCCCGGAACTGGCGCACGCAACCCGTAGCGACGTGATCATGGCAACCGGCCGTTCGGACTACCCGAACCAGGTCAACAACGTGCTCGGCTTCCCGTTCATTTTCCGCGGTGCCCTGGACGTTCGCGCCAAGCGCATCAACGAAGAAATGAAAGTGGCGGCGGCCAACGCCCTGCGCGAACTGGCCAAACTGCCAGTGCCACAGGACGTGTGCGACGCCTACGGTGGTGCACCGCTGGAATTCGGCCGTGAGTACATCATTCCGAAGCCAATGGACAAGCGCCTGATCACCCTGATCTCCGACGCCGTGGCCAAAGCCGCGATCGAGACTGGTGTGGCTACTCTGCCGTATCCGAAGAACTACCCGCTGAAGAGCGTGGATGACGTGTTCAACGGCTAAGCCGTTGTAACGCTTCAAGCGAAAGCCCCGGCTTGTGAGAGTCGGGGCTTTTTTATGCCTGAGGGTTTTGTGGTGCTCTTCAGGGCCTCTTCGCGAGCAGGCTCGCTCCCACCTTGAAACGCATTCCACTGTGGGAGATTCTATGGTTGTCATCAAGCCATAACTCCCCCTTTCGATTGGTATTCGCTCTGGTTTTTCATCAGGGCGAACGCTATTCGAGCAAGTTTACGGCCGAGCATCACCAGCACCTGTGTAGTCGCTTTTCCGCAACTGAGATGATGGTTGTAGAACTCTTTCCAGGCATTTGATCGGCAGGCTGACATGGCGGCGTTATGCAGTAATCGACGTACCTCCGAGCATCCTCGCTTGGTTAAATATCTACGGCCATTTTTTTGACCCGAGTCACTCACTCTCAGGTCCATGCCTAAGAACGCTATATAAGAGTCCCCGCTGGTAAAGTCGCCTCGGTTGTATGCCATGACCAAAGCAGTTGCAGTTAGAAAACCTATACCTTCGATGGCTTGGCATCTGGCAACCTCTTCCAGCAAACCAGCTTCGCGCAAGACTTCCTTGAGTTTTTTCTGAACAAGTAAATCCAGCCGTTCTATAGACTTTATGAAAGTTGCGAACACGCCTTTCAAACTGGCGTCATTTGCCCAGCTCTGGGTCAGGCTGGTTTTGGCCCGTATCAG
Source organism: Pseudomonas hamedanensis (assembly GCF_014268595.2). Taxonomy (NCBI): domain Bacteria; kingdom Pseudomonadati; phylum Pseudomonadota; class Gammaproteobacteria; order Pseudomonadales; family Pseudomonadaceae; genus Pseudomonas; species Pseudomonas hamedanensis. The sequence continues at coordinate 3,610,368 of NZ_CP077091.1, read as the reverse complement.
CGAAGCTCTGCGTCGTAGAAGGCTTTGCAGCTTGCCGTAGACTGCCGGAGGTGGGGTCCAAGGTCGCAGATCCTCACCTTCGTTTTTTAAAAAACGGGCGAGAAGACGGGCGTCAGATGCGTCCGTTTTACTGCGACCACCGATACTTTTACGATAATTACTTAGTTGAAAACCGTCGATGATGTAGACGTCGTGACCTGACTCATGAGCCAACTCAACCAAGTCGACGTGATAAATATTTGTCGCCTCAACAGCTATCGCAGTGGGCCCCGCCAATGTTTTAAGCCAGCGCTTTATGGCCAGCTTTTCATTGGTTATCGAGGTGAGCAGATCTGGATCTGCTAAATAAATAACGAGTTCAGCTTTGGCGACGTCCACGCCCACGATTGCCTTCGACACGCGCATTGCCACTGGCACTTCTCCACGCTAAGGTTTTACAGCTTGTAGGGGTTTCACCCAGAGGCGCAGGCTTGTTTCTATCGTCGCTTGAACGAAGCATTCTCTATCGGCGCTTTTGGTGGAAGGGGTGGGGCGAGGTCTCCCACGGTCTGTACTGTTACAGCAGTCAGATGCGAACTGTTCGTCCCACCACCCCTTCAAGTCTAACCATACAAGCGAGCCTGCTCGCGAAGGCGTCAGGTCGGCCAATATCTCGGATGGCAGGCAATAAAAAGCCCCACAGTTCTCACGAAGGCGGGGCTTTTTTGCTGCATCAGAATCAGAACAAATCGATCGGCGCCTGTTCATCCGCCGGCAACGGACTGCCCGGCACTACGCCGTTGCCCAGCTCGTTCACCGATGGCGGCGTGTCTTCAGCCTTGAACAGCTCGAAGTACGCGCCCGGTGTGCTCGGCGACGCTGCACGGCCACTGACCGGATCCACCCGCAGGCTGAGCAAACCTTCCGGCTCAGGCTGCACATGCGGCGGCTTGTCTTTCAGCGCGGCCGACATGTAATTCATCCAGATCGGCAGCGCCACGGTGCCGCCGAACTCACGACGACCGAGGCTTTCCGGCTGGTCGAAACCGGTCCAGACCGTGGTCACGTAATCGGCGTTGTAACCGGAGAACCAGGCGTCTTTCGACTCGTTGGTCGTACCGGTTTTGCCGGCGATATCGCTACGGCCCATGGCCAGCGCGCGCCGGCCGGTGCCGAGCTTGATCACGTCCTGCAACATGCTGTTGAGAATGTAGGTAGTGCGCGCATCGACGATGCGTTCAGCCACTGCTGGCGCTTGCGGCACCGCTGGACTACCCGCGGCTTCACCCGCAACCGGAGCGGCGTTGACCGTGAACGATTCGGTGTTCGGTGCGGCGATGCCGTCGGTCGCCGAGCCGCCTTGCGGTACGGTCGGCGGGTTGGCGACAAACAGCGTGTCGCCGTTGCGGCTTTCGATCTTGTCGATGATGTACGGGCTGATCTTGTAGCCGCCGTTGGCAAACGTACTCCAGCCGGTGGCGATTTCCATCGGCGTCAGCGTCGCGGTGCCCAGTGCCAGCGACAGGTTCGGCGGCAGGTCCTGCTTGTTGAAGCCGAAGCGGGTGATGTAGTCGATGGTCTTGCCCACACCCATCGCTTGCAGCAAGCGGATCGACACCAGGTTGCGCGACTTGTACAGCGCTTCACGCAAACGGATCGGGCCGAGGAAGGTGTTGGTGTCGTTCTTCGGCCGCCAGACCTTGTCCAGATACTCGTCGACGAACACGATCGGCGCATCGTTCACCAGGCTGGCAGCGGTGTAGCCGTTGTCCAGCGCGGCGCTGTAGACGAACGGCTTGAAGCTCGAGCCCGGCTGACGCTTGGCCTGCATGGCGCGGTTGTAATTGCTCTGCTCGAACGCGAAACCGCCGACCAGCGAGCGGATCGCGCCGTTCTGCGGATCCAGCGACACCAGCGCGCCCTGGGCCTGCGGAATCTGGCTGAACTTGAGCGAGTTGTCCTTCTGGCGCTGCACCCGAATCAGGTCGCCGACCTGCGCGACATCGGCTGGCTGGCGCGGGTTGGGACCCATGCTGTTGGTGTTAAGGAAGGGTCGCGCCCATTTCATGGTGTCCCAGGCCACGTGTTCTTCACCGGTACGCGTCAGCACTTGCAGGCCGGCCTTGTCGACCTGAGTGACAATGGCCGGTTCCAGGCTGCTGATGGTGCGCTGTTTGGTCAATTCGCTGGCCCAGGCCTCGCGGGTCTTGCCCGGCAGGCGCGACTCGGGGCCACGGTAGCCGTGACGCTGGTCGTAAGTCATCAAGCCTTCGTGCAGCGCGGTGTTGGCCATTTCCTGCAGGTTGCTCGGCACCGTGGTGGTGACGCGAAAGCCTTCGGTGTAGGCGTCGCTGCCATAGCGCCCGACCATTTCGGCGCGGGCCATTTCAGCGATATACGGCGCGTTCACTTCCGGAGTCGGCACGTGGTAGCTGGCGTTCAGCGGCTCGTTGATCGCGGCGGTGTAGTCGGCTTCGCTGATTTTGCCCAGCTTGTACATGCGCCCGAGGATCCAGTCGCGGCGCTCTTTGCTGCGTGCCGGGTTGGCCAGCGGGTTGAAGCGCGACGGTGCCTTTGGCAGGCCGGCAATCATTGCCATCTGCGCCAGACTGACGTCACGGATCGACTTGCCGTAATACACCTGCGCCGCCGCTTCGATGCCGTAGGCGCGGTTGCCCAGATAGATCTTGTTGACGTACAGCTCAAGGATCTCGTCCTTGGTCAGCTGTCGCTCGATCTGCAGGGCCAGAAGAATTTCGGTGGTTTTGCGCGAGAAGCTGCGCTCGCTGGTGAGGAAGAAGTTCTTCGCCACCTGCATGGTGATGGTGCTGCCGCCGGACTGAATGTGCCCGCTCTTGATCAACTGGGTCGCCGCGCGCATCAGGCTGCTTGGATCGACGCCGTAATGGTTGGCGAAATTGTCGTCTTCAGCACTTAGTAACGCATTAATGAAATTGGGCGGAATGTCGGCGAAACGGATCGGCGTTCGGCGCATTTCGCCAAACTCTGCGATCAACTTGTCGTCGCTGCTGTAGACCCGCAGGGGAATCTGCAACTGAATGCTTCTCAGCGCCTCCACAGACGGCAAACCCGGACTAAGGTAAAGAAACGCGCCGCTGAGACTCAATAGCAGTCCGCAGAAAACGGCGACGATGGACCAACCGAAAAATTTCAGCAGACGAATCAAGGCTTTTGGACATCCAGGGCAAAGAATGAATTTGGCGACGGGGTTGCGCTACACACAAAACGACCGGCGCTGGCAGTAAAAAGCGGAAAAAATCGCTGGGCATTATAAGCACTTTTCCGCCGGGGGCGTCATTGGCGCTTCTGTCAAGGCGGGGGTGAAGGAACGCAATGCGTATTACAGAGTCCGTAACTCACGGAAAGTCATAGGGAATTGGTAGTGCTGGGACTCTTCAAGAAAAAGACCAACGCGTTACTGGGCATCGACATCAGTTCCACTTCGGTGAAGCTGCTGGAACTGAGCCGCCACGGCAATCGCTACCGGGTCGAGGCCTATGCGGTGGAGCCGTTGCCGGCCAGTGCCGTGGTCGAAAAGAACATCGCCGAACTCGAGGGCGTGGGCCAGGCCCTGAGCCGGGTGCTGGTCAAGGCGCGTACGGGTCTCAAAAGCGTGGCGGTGGCGGTGGCCGGTTCGGCGGTCATCACCAAGGTCATCGAGATGGACGCCGGGCTGTCCGACGACGAGCTGGAAAACCAGCTGAAGATCGAAGCCGACCAATACATTCCCTATCCGCTCGATGAAGTCGCGATCGACTTCGAAGTCCAGGGCGTGTCGCCGCGCAACCCGGAACGGGTCAGCGTGCTGTTGGCCGCCTGTCGCAAGGAAAACGTCGAGGTGCGTGAAGCAGCGCTGGCGCTTGCCGGGCTGACCGCGCGCGTGGTGGACGTTGAAGCCTATGCGCTGGAGCGCTCGTTCGGCCTGCTGGCGACCCAACTGGCCGCCTCCCAGGAACGCCTCACGGTCGCGGTGGTGGACATCGGTGCGACCATGACCACGCTCAGTGTCCTGCACAACGGCAAGATCATTTATACCCGCGAGCAATTGTTCGGCGGCCGCCAGCTCACCGAAGAGATCCAGCGCCGCTACGGCCTGACCGTCGAGCAGGCGGGGCTGGCGAAAAAGCAGGGCGGGCTGCCCGACGATTACATCAGCGAGGTCTTGCAACCGTTTCGCGAGGCGCTGGTACAGCAAGTCTCTCGTTCGTTGCAGTTCTTCTTCGCTTCCGGCCAGTACAACGCGGTCGACCATATTCTGCTGGCCGGCGGCACGGCCTCGGTGCCCGGCCTGGATCGCCTGATCGAACAGCGCCTGAACACCCCGACCCAGGTCGCCAACCCGTTTGCCGACATGGCCCTGAGCAGCAAGGTCAATGCCGGGGCGCTGGCCAGCGACGCGCCGGCCCTGATGATTGCTTGCGGGCTCGCGCTCAGGAGTTTCGACTAATGGCGCGGATCAACCTTTTACCCTGGCGCGAGGAGCGCCGCGAAGAACGGCGCAAGCGCTTCCTGCTGGCCTTGATCGGCGTGCTGGTCGGCTCGGTCGGCGCGGTGCTGATCGCCGATCAGATCATCAGCGCTGCCATTGAGCGGCAAACGGCGCGCAACGACTACATCGGCAAGCAGATCGCCCAGGTCGATGAGCGCATCAAGCAGATCAGCGAACTCAAGGCGCGCCGTCAGCAACTGGTCGAACGCATGCGCATCATCCAGGACTTGCAGGGCAACCGGCAGCTCAGCGGACGGATCTTCGATCAATTGGCGCGCACGCTCCCGGACGGGGTGTACTTCACCGACGTGAAAATGGTCGGCAAGACCCTGTCGATCAGTGGCGCGGCGGAATCCAACAACCGGGTTTCCGAGCTGATGCGCAACCTCGACGCCTCCGACTGGTTCGACGCCCCGAGCCTGAACGAGGTGAAGGCGACATCGGCCGATCAACTGGAACAGTCCAACACCTTCGAGCTGACCGTTCGTCAAACCCAGCCAAAGGTCGGGGAGGACGACCGATGAAGCCCAACGGATGGCTCGAAAGCCTGCGCAGCGTCGACTTCAACGATCTGGATACCAGCAACATCGGCTCCTGGCCGCCTGCGGTAAAAGTCATTGCCGCAGGGCTTTTGATGGTGTTGGTTCTGGGGCTTGGCTATCACTTTTTCATCAGCGACATGGAGAATCAGCTCGACCTCAAGCGTGAAGAAGAGATCACCCTCAAGGAACAGTTCGCCAGCAAGGCGCGTCTGTCGGCCAATCTCGAGCTGTACACCCAGCAGATGAAGGAGATGGAAAACACCTTCGGCGTGTTACTGCGGCAATTGCCCAGCGACACCGAAGTGCCAGGGTTGCTGGAAGACATCACGCGCACCGGTCTGGGCAGCGGCCTGGAGTTCGAGGAGATCAAGCTGCTGCCGGAAGTCACCCAGCCGTTCTACATCGAACTGCCGATCCGGATCACCGTCACCGGCGCCTATCACGATCTCGCGACCTTCGTCAGCGGCGTGGCCGGGTTGCCGCGTATTGTCACCCTGCATGATTTCGAACTGGCACCGGCCAACCCCGAGGGCGGGCCTAAGCTGCGCATGAGTATCCTCGCCAAGACCTATCGCTATAACGACAAGGGGCTGCAGAAATGACCCCGCTGCGTTTTTTCGGCCTGTCGATGGCTCTGCTGGTTTTGCAGGGCTGCGGTGGCAGCGATGACTTCAGTGATCTCGATGCTTATCTCAATGAAGTGCGTCTGCGCCCGGCCGGCCGGATTGAACCAACGCCGACATTCCGGTCTTACCCGGCATTCACTTACAGCGCGGCGAATCTGCGCAGCCCGTTTTCGCGGCAGGTGCGCGTCGATCTGGCCGGGCAGCGGCACGGTTCACGCAACGTCAAGCCCGACCCCAACCGGGTCAAGCAATACCTTGAAGGCTTCAATATCGAGCAGTTCGAGATGGTCGGCACGATCGCCAATGCCTCCGGTTCCTTTGCGCTGTTGCGCGGAGCGGGCGGGGTGCATCGATTGAAAGTCGGCGATTACCTGGGGCGCAACGATGGCCGCATCATCGCCATCAGTGCCACTCAGGTCGATGTCATCGAAATTGTCCCCGACGGCCAGGGCGCCTGGCTGGAGCGCCCGCGCACCATTCCTTTGAAAGAGCACTCATAGTGGAAGTCGAATAATGAACAGGATTTTCTCCACCCTCGGTTTTTCGCTATGGATAGCGCTGATGTCGCCGATGGTACTCGCGGCCAACCTGAAGACGCTGGACGTAGCGGCGTTGCCAGGGGACCGTGTCGAACTGAAGCTGGCGTTCGACGGCCCGCCACCGCAGCCCAAGGGTTACACCACTGAATCGCCAGCGCGGATCGCCCTTGATCTGCCCGGCGTCACCAGTCAGCTGGCGAACAAGACGCTTGATCTGGGCAGCGGCAATGCGCGCACCGCGACGGTGGCGGAAGCCAAGGACCGCACGCGCCTGATTGTCAGTCTGACGCAACTGGCGCCTTACAGTACTCGAGTCGAGGGAAACAATCTGTTCGTGGTGGTCGGACAGGGCGCGCCTGCTGCTGCGCCGCGCACTGCGGCGGTTGCGCCCCGTGCCACCCCGGCGGCGACAGCGCCTGCCAAACCGTCCGTGCCGCGTAATCGCGCCATTCGCGGCGTCGACTTCCAGCGGGGTACGGAGGGCGAGGGCAATGTGGTGATCGACCTGTCCGACCCGACCATCGCCCCGGACATCCAGGAGCATGACGGCAAGATCATTCTCAGCTTCGCCCGCACGCAATTGCCGGAAAAACTGCGCGTGCGCCTCGACGTCAAGGACTTCGCCACCCCCGTGCAGTTCGTCAACGCCGCGGTGACCGGGGATCGCGCGGTGATCAGCGTCGAGCCCAGCGGCACGTTCGACTATTCCACCTTCCAGACCGACAACAAACTCACGGTCAGCATTCGTCCGATGACGGTGGACGACCTGCAAAAACGCAACGCTGACCGCAACAGCTATGTGGGCGAAAAGCTCTCGCTGAACTTCCAGGACATCGACGTGCGTTCGGTGCTGCAGCTGATCGCCGATTTCACCAACCTCAATCTGGTCGCCAGCGACACGGTGCAGGGCGGCATCACCTTGCGTCTGCAGAACGTACCGTGGGATCAGGCGCTGGATCTGGTGCTGAAAACCAAAGGCCTGGATAAACGCAAGATCGGCAACGTGTTGCTGGTGGCGCCGGCCGATGAAATCGCGGCTCGCGAGCGTCAGGAGCTGGAATCGCAGAAGCAGATCGCCGAGCTGGCGCCGCTGCGCCGCGAATTGCTGCAGGTGAACTACGCCAAGGCGGCGGACATCGCCAAGCTGTTCCAGTCTGTGACCAGTGCCGAGGCGAAAATCGATGAGCGCGGTTCCATCACCGTCGATGAGCGAACCAACAACATCATCGCCTACCAGACTCAGGATCGCCTCGACGAACTGCGGCGGATCGTGGCGCAACTGGATATTCCGGTGCGTCAGGTGATGATCGAGGCGCGGATCGTCGAAGCCAACGTCGATTACGACAAAAGCCTCGGCGTGCGCTGGGGCGGCTCGATTCAAAACAAGGGCAACTGGAACGCCTCAGGGGTCAACGGTTCGTCGACGACCATCGGTACGCCGGGGAGCACCAGCACCAACTCGCCGTTCGTCGACATGGGCACCGTCAACAACACCTCCGGTATCGGCATCGCCTTCATTACCGACAACGTTCTGCTCGACCTCGAGTTGACGGCCATGGAGAAGACCGGCAACGGTGAGATCGTGTCACAACCCAAAGTGGTGACTTCCGACAAGGAGACCGCAAAAATCCTCAAGGGCACCGAAATTCCGTATCAGGAAGCCAGTTCCAGTGGCGCGACCTCGGTATCGTTCAAGGAGGCTTCGCTGTCGCTGGAAGTGACCCCGCAGATCACTCCGGATAACCGCATCATCATGGAGGTCAAGGTCACCAAGGACGAACCGGACTACCTGAACAAAGTGCAGGATGTGCCGCCGATCAAGAAAAACGAGGTCAACGCCAAGGTGCTGGTCAACGACGGCGAAACCATCGTGATTGGCGGTGTTTTTTCAAATACTCAGAGCAAGGTTGTAGATAAGGTGCCATTTCTTGGCGATGTGCCGTATCTTGGCCGCCTTTTCCGGCGTGATGTGGTTTCGGAGAAAAAATCCGAGCTGCTGGTATTTCTCACTCCGCGTATCATGAATAACCAGGCGATTGCTGTGAGTCGTTGATTCTGTGCGAAATTTGATACTTGTAGGACCAATGGGTGCTGGCAAAAGCACCATCGGCCGATTGCTGGCCAAAGAGCTGCGCCTGCCGTTCAAAGATTCCGACAAGGAAATTGAGCTGCGCACGGGTGCCAATATCCCATGGATCTTCGACAAGGAAGGCGAGCCCGGCTTTCGTGATCGCGAGCAGGCGATGATCGCCGAGCTGTGCGCGTTCGATGGCGTGGTGCTGGCGACCGGCGGTGGCGCGGTGATGCGTGACGCCAATCGCAAGGCCCTGCATGAGGGCGGGCGCGTGGTGTATCTGCACGCGTCCGTCGAACAGCAGGTCGGCCGCACAGCCCGCGACCGCAATCGGCCTTTGCTGCGCACCGCCGATCCGGCGAAAACCCTGCGTGATCTGCTCGCCATCCGCGATCCGCTGTATCGGGAAATTGCCGATCTGGTGGTGGAAACCGACGAACGGCCGCCGCGCATGGTGGTGCTGGACATTCTCGATCGTCTGGCGCAGCTTCCTCCCCGTTAAAGCAGCGCTCGAAATGCGCTATCCTCGGCGTCCTGCCACAGCCCGCCAAGGGTGTGGCGGATGGCGGGCGAGCGGCGTCATACCCGCTACAGGCCGCAGGACACCAATAATTCAGGGCAGGACGCCTGCTTTCATCTTCACTGTGGGGACACATGCAGACACTCAAGGTCGACCTGGGCGAGCGCAGCTACCCGATTCATATTGGCGAAGGTTTGTTGGATCAGCCCGAGTTGCTGGCGCCGCACATCCACGGGCGTCAGGTGGCAATCATCTCCAACGAGACCGTGGCGCCGCTCTACCTTGAACGTCTGACCCGCAGCCTGGCGCAGTTCTCGGTGATCTCGGTAGTGTTGCCGGACGGCGAGGCCTACAAGAACTGGGAAACCCTGCAATTGATCTTCGACGGTCTGCTGACCGCCCGGCATGATCGCCGCACCACGGTGATCGCCCTCGGCGGCGGGGTGATCGGCGACATGGCCGGCTTTGCCGCTGCCTGCTACCAGCGCGGCGTCGACTTCATCCAGATTCCCACCACCTTGTTGTCCCAGGTCGATTCGTCGGTCGGCGGCAAGACCGGCATCAACCATCCGCTGGGCAAGAACATGGTCGGCGCCTTCTATCAGCCGAACGTGGTGCTGATCGATACCGCGTCGCTGAAAACCCTGCCGGAACGCGAGCTGTCGGCAGGGCTGGCAGAAGTCATCAAGTACGGCCTGATCTGCGACGAGCCGTTCCTGACCTGGCTGGAAGAAAACGTCGACGCCCTGCGTGCGCTGGACCAAACCGCGCTGACCTATGCGATCGAGCGTTCCTGCGCCGCCAAGGCTGCCGTGGTCGGTGCCGATGAAAAGGAAACCGGCGTGCGCGCCACGCTCAACCTTGGCCATACCTTCGGCCACGCCATCGAAACCCACATGGGCTATGGTGTCTGGCTGCATGGCGAGGCGGTCGCGGCGGGTACCGTGATGGCGCTGGAAATGTCCGCGCGGCTGGGCTGGATCAGCGATGCAGAGCGCGACCGCGGCATTCGTCTGTTCCAGCGTGCCGGTCTGCCGGTGGTTCCGCCGACTGAAATGAGCGAAGCCGATTTTCTGCAACACATGGCAATCGACAAAAAAGTGATCGACGGTCGTCTGCGCCTGGTGCTGCTGCGCCGGATGGGCGAAGCGGTAGTGACCGACGATTATCCGAAAGAGGTTCTACAGGCCACGCTGGGAGCGGATTACCGCGCCCTGGCTCAGCTTAAAGGTTAATAAGATTCCGATGACTAGTTTGCATGCCGACGAGGCGTTTCTCGGCCATTTCCAGTTAAGCCACGACCCTTTCGCGCCACGGGTGCCGGGCTTCAAGTTTTTCCCGGCCCAGCGCAAACCGGTGCTGGGGCAACTGCATCATCTGGCGCGTTACAGCCAGTTGCTGCTGGTGGTCACCGGCCCGCAGGGCAGCGGCAAGACGCTGTTGCGTCAGGCGCTGGTTGCCAGCACCAATAAACAGTCAGTACAGAGCGTGGTGGTGTCCGCCCGTGGTGCCGGTGATGCGGCGGGCGTGCTGCGCCAGGTGGCGCAGGCGCTGGATGTCGCCCAGGCCGAAGTCGGCGCGATTCTGGAGCAGGTGGTGCAACTGGCCCTCACCGGGCAGGAAGTCTATCTGCTGGTGGATGATGCCGAGCAGCTCGACGAGTCCGCGCTTGAAGCGCTGATGGCGCTGGGCGCGGGCACGCCGGAAGGTCGTCCGCATGTATTCCTGTTCGGTGAGTCGTCGCTGATCGCTCAGCTCGAGGCTTTGCAGCTCGAAGAAGAGCGTTTTCACGTCATCGAATTGCAGCCGTACACCGAAGAAGAGACCCGCGAATATCTCGACCAGCGGCTGGAAGGCGCGGGCCGGGGTGTCGAACTTTTCACCGCCGATCAGATCTCTGATATTCACGAAAGCTCCGAGGGCTGGCCGGGCAATATCAACCAGGTCGCTCGCGATGCTCTGATCGAAGTCATGATTGCCAGCCGCTCCGCGGTGAAGCGTCCAAGTATGGGGTTCAACATGCCGAAGAAACACGTATTGGCGATTTCCGCCGTCGTTGTGGTCGCGGTCGCCGCCGCCTGGCTGATGCCGGGTCGCAGCAAGGCACCGACCACCGGTGCTCCGGCCAATGAACAGGCACAACTGCCGCTGGGCCAGGGTGCCGCCAACGGTGGTGCGCCAGCCGTCGAGTTTGCCGGCAACACCCAGCCGATGCCGCTGCCATTGGTCGGCAACTCACAGCCGGTCATGCGTGGTCCGCTGGCCGAAGCCGCCGGTGGCATCACCGAAGGCGATGACGGTGTGCCGCTGGAAGGCTCCAGTGATACGCCGCCGACCGTGACCACCTCCGCACCGCCTGCGGGCGTCCCAGCCGGTCCTGCGCCGACCCCGGTTCCGGTACCTGCGGCAAAACCCGCCCCAACGCCGGCTCCGACGCAAGTCGCCACGGCCAAGCCTGCTCCGGTAGCACCAGCACCTGCCGCCAAACCCGCGCCAGCGCCGGCCAAACCGGTTGCCGCTGCCAAGCCTGCCGAGAAACCGGTCACCGTCGCCAAAGCGTCCGGTGGCAGCTGGTACGCCGGTCAGCCGACCAGCAATTACGTGGTGCAGATCCTCGGCACCAGCTCGGAAACCGCCGCGCAGAACTTCGTCAAAGAGCAGGGCGGCGAATACCGTTATTTCAAGAAAGTCCTCAACGGCAAGCCGCTCTACGTGATCACCTACGGCAACTTTGCCAATCGTGATGCGGCCGTTTCTGCCATCAAGGCCTTGCCAGCGAAGGTTCAGGCTGGTAAACCTTGGCCTCGCACTGTCGCCAGCGTCCAACA